>PIVK01000260.1 GCA_003354135.1 Rhodospirillales bacterium | reverse complement strand
GTAGCAGCCCGAGAGGCCTACAAGGCACAGCTAACAAGAGGTGCTGGTTTGCTGGAGAACATCCAGAACCAGCAGTGTGGTGTCAACGCTGACGAACAGAAGCACCAAGAACTGTTGACCCAGGCTCAACTGGCCCATGACCGGATAGTGGAGGAACAGCGAGGTCTCCACCAGGAACATGCGGAGCTCAACGCAGAACGAGCAGCATTTAATGACCGTGTGGCTCTACACCGTCAACGGGAGGCCCGCTACCAAAAGAAGTTATGTGGCACGCCGGATGAGAGCCTAGTCCACGTACAGGAGTACAGAGAGGTGGTGGATCGCCACGAGGAAATGCGCAAGCAGAATGCCCAGCTGAAGGCTCTGCTGCTAGTACAGGCGCAGCTACTGCAGTTCTACAACCAGTGGCACGAGCGGAATGAGAATGCTAACGAGACCAGCGCTCAATCCCGAGCCCTCACCGTGGGGATCGACCGGCTGCATCCCGACCTGACGGACGCCGTCGAAGCCTTGGATGAGCCAACCCGTGCTGCAGTCAGGGTGACAGAAGACACGTCTGAGCGTATCCTGCACCTTTTTGATGCTCACGGACAGTCACGACCATCTCAGGACCAGATAGATCAGTGGTTCCGTGAAGGGAAACTGGAGCGGGAGCGTCTCCGCAACCAAGGAGAGCTGCCCGCGGGACACCGCCCCCTGATGGCGAGGGATGCAGTTGGCGTCGACTTCGACGTCATCTTCCCCGGACCAGACGAGGATCCAGTCGCGCCGTCCGCTGTGGCCGCGCAGAGGGCAGCAATCCGAGAGGAGGAGGCTGCTGAGGCAGCCGAAGCCGCCCTACTGGCTGATCCTGAGGGAGAAGCAGCGTTTGCCCCCGACTATACTGAGGAGGAGGAGGATGATGTCCTGAACCTTGAAGATGATGACGACGATGCGATGGAGTAGGAGAACGTGACGTCCGTGTCCCCCGAGGTACCTCACAGTGGCGAAGGGTAAGACAGGACGCCCGTTTCCCCTGTCCGGAGGAGCCGTAGTTCTCACCGGACTTAAACTGTATCAGTTAACCACTATTGGACGACAACATCCCCAGTAGTGGTAGGATTAAATATTTGGTGCTGGCCATATGTGGCCATACTGCATTTATGCAGATAGGAATGAACCTTAAA
>PIVK01000259.1 GCA_003354135.1 Rhodospirillales bacterium | reverse complement strand
AACGAAAGGAAGGGCCGGCCACGGCGCCTCCCCCCCCCGGAACGGGGGGGCAATAGGCGGCCCCTTGCCGGAAACACCACGATCCGGTGACTTCTTTGATCACTTTATCCTCCTCCTCCGCGGACGGTGGATGGTAGACGAACCCAATAGTCGTTTCTTGATGACATCGACGCGATAGAGATCAGGGCCCGGTCCCACATGCGGTTCGTAGGCATCCTTCCAGGGTGTCCACCTCGAACGAGTCGACGTTTTCACCCGGTGAATCTGCTCGTATCTCCCCTTCACAGGTTTTCGCTTCCTCCACCCCCCCTTTTCCGAATCTGGCAATTTGCACTCCCTCCAACGCTCTTCGGGTACCCTCCGATACCGCTTGACGTAGAAATTATGCCACCCGTACGTCTTGTCCACGGGTTGGGCAATTTCCGCTGGTTCCTCGTCAGGTTCGAGGACATCAGGCGCATTGTCAGGAACGAAAACAGTAGGCGCACTTGCCGGCCTAATGCGTACAAAGGATCCGATCGCACGTAACAGCAGCCACCCGGCGATACAACCACGAGCGATGGCTCCCGCGTAGTCACGAACTCCGCATACCCCCAACCGCACCGCCCTGGCGGGACGTAGATAATGCAGCTGGGAGGCCCAGACGACCACCGCGATGACGGCGAAAAGACGGCATAATGCATAGCCCATCAATCGCAGTTTCATGAGCACGTCAGAGATCCGCCTATCGGGACGAAACCTGAGGAACAGTAACGCCGCGAAGCGCAATTCCCCCGCGGGAGGCGCGAGCATCTCAAGCGGCACGAGCCGAAACGGGGCCCAGCGCCCCACGCTGACGACCGCCCGGCACAGGATGACGAAAACCATCAAACCCACCTCGGAGACCTGGTGAACCCGCCGGCCTACTCCGCCAAGTACAGCACCCACGAGCCGGATGCATAATCCGGCCATGATGGCGAGAAAGAGACCGCCCCCTAAGATTGATGCAGGCGCCGAACATGCTGCTCCCGCCACCCCAGAAGCGAAGACCATATGCGTCTCATAGCGATATCCCACAGTGACGCTCGAAAACTTCTCCACCACTGCCGACGGCTCATTGGCGACTTCCTCCTCCATCCGTTTCTGCTCTTCAATCCGAGCCCGGTCCATTCGCCGACCCTCAGCCGCA
>PIVK01000258.1 GCA_003354135.1 Rhodospirillales bacterium | reverse complement strand
AAAGCCATCGTCATCAAACCCGATTCCGCCGAGGCTCATATCAACCTGGGCGCTGCGTTGAGAAAACTGGGGTGCCTGGATGAAGCCGTGGCGAGTTATCGCAAAGCCATCGTCATCAAACCCGATTTTGCCGAGGCTCATAGCAACCTGGGCAATGCGTTAAAAGAACCGGGCCGCCTGGATGAGTCCGTGGCGAGTTACCGCAAGGCCATCGCTATCAAACCCGATTATGCCGAGGCTCATTACAGCCTGGGCAATGCGTTGAAAGAACTGGGATGCCTGGATGAGGCCGTGGCGAGTTATCGAAAGGCCATCGCCGTCAAACCCGATTACACCGAGGCTCATATCAACCTGGGCGCTGCGTTGAGAAAACTGGGGTGCCTGGATGAAGCCGTGGCGAGTTATCGCAAAGCCATCGTCATCAAACCCGATTATGCCGGGGCTCATAGCAACCTGGGCAATGTGCTCCACGACCTGGGCAGGCTAGATGAGGCCGTGGCGAGCCATCAAAAGGCAATCGCCATCAAACCCGATTCCGCTGCGGCCCACAATAATCTTGGGGTTTCATTTAACGCCCTAGGGTTACCGGATGAGGCCGTTGCCGAGTATCGCAGAGCCATCGCCATCAAACCCGATTATGCTGAAGCATATAGGCACATGGTGATTGCTAAGAAATTTTCCGAAAATAACGAAGATATCCAGGCTATGGAAAAATTACATGCCATGCCTGACATCAACAATGAGAAACGGATGCACTTGGCATTCGGTTTGGGAAAGGTATTCGAAGACTCTTGCCAATATGAAAAAGCTTTTGATTTTTTTATAGAGGGAAATGTAATTAATCGGCAGAGCTATGACTATTGTACCGATGATAGCGCTGGCTTCATAAACCGAGTAAAAGATGTATTTTGTAGTGCCATATTCGCCAACCATAAAGGTGCGGGGTGCGACGATAAAACCCCCATATTTATCCTCGGCATGCCGCGCTCGGGCACGACCTTGGTGGAACAGATACTGGCTAGTCACCGGCAAGTGTATGGAGCTGGAGAATCGAGGGCCTTGAGGCAAATTGTTTCCTCTTACTTTACCAAGGGGAGTGGAGTTGTCTTTCCCGAAAGCGTTCGACAGGTTGATGGCGCTGACTTTGAACGCTCGGGGATCGATTATATTCAGA
>PIVK01000257.1 GCA_003354135.1 Rhodospirillales bacterium | reverse complement strand
GCTTTGTGTCTGTCTATCCGTCTGTCTGTCCGTCCGTCCGTCTGTCCACGCAAACTCACATAATATTTTTGCTCTTGCTCATCTCCCACCCCAATGAAACTTTGCATGTGCTTAGATATACATGTGGGCTAGGTCAAGTTCGAATTTTGAATTTTTTTTTTGAATTTTAGTTGGTTTTACGGCTTTGGACTTAGTCTCTGGAGGTACCACACTCGGCTATGCAAACTCACATATTTTTTTTGCTCTTTGAGAGCAGCTACCTTAATGAAACTTTGCACATGCTTAGATATAGATGTGGGCTAGGTCAAGTTCGAATTTTGAAAAAAAAAATTCAATTTTAGTTGGTTTTACGGCTTTGGACTTAGTCTCTGGAGGTACCACACTCGGCAACACAAACTCACATAATTTTTTTGCTCTTTGAGAGCAGCTAGCTTAATGAAACTTTGCGAATTCTTAGATATAGATGTGGGGTAAGTCAAGTTAGAATTTTTAAAAAAAAAAAAAAAATTTTAGTTGGTTTTACGGCTTTGGACTTAGTTTCTGGAGGTACCACACTCAGCTACACAAACTCACATAATATTTTTGCTCTTTGAGAGCAGCTACCTTAATGAAACTTTGCACATGCTTAGATATAGATGTGGGCTAGGTCAAGTTCGAATTTTGAAAAAAAAAATTGAATTTTAGTTGGTTTTACGGCTTTGGACTTAGTCTCTGGAGGTACCACACTCGTCTATACAAACTCACATAATCTTTTTGCTCTTGGAGAGCAGCTAGCTTAATGAAACTTTGCGCATGCTTAGATATAGATGTGGGGTAGGTCAAGTTCGAATTTTGAAAAAAAAAATTGAATTTTAGTTGTTTTTTTTCAGCTTTGGACTTAGTCTCTGGAGGTACCACACTCAGCTACACAAACTCACATAATAATTTTGCTCTTCGAGAGCAGCTAGCTTAATGAAACTTTTCACATGCTTTGATATAGATCTGGGGTAGTGGAAGTTCTAATTTTGAGAAAAAAAATTGACTTTTTTTTTTTTTTTCAGCTTTGGACTTAGTCTCTGGAGGTACCACACTCAGCTATACAAACTCACATAATCTTTTTGCTCTTCCACAGCAGCTAGTGTAATGAAACTTTGCACATGCTTAGATACAGATGTGGGCCAGGTTAAGTTCGAATTTTGAGAA
>PIVK01000256.1 GCA_003354135.1 Rhodospirillales bacterium | reverse complement strand
ACATCTGCTCCTTACCCTAAGCCTGGGTGGTTGGTGCACGAGTTTTTCCTGGATCAAGTTGAGACAAATCCGAATGCAATAGCTCTGGTCGAGTACGGAGGTCTGAAGCGGATTATTTCGTATGAGGAGCTCCGAAGCATGGCGGAGAAAGTGGCAAGACAAATGCGAGTGTTGGGAGTTGAAGGTGACTCAACAGTTGGCCTACTTATGACCAATGACTCAGCTGAAGCAATTGCGTCCATATACGGTACGTAGGGCCTTCTCAAACTTGCATATTGGAGGAAAGTAAGACCGCTGATAGAATGAATTGCTCTCATGCAGGTGTCCTCATGGCGGGTGGAGCATATGTGCCACTTGATACAAGCTATCCTGCTGCTAGAATTGAGCTGATCATGGTGGATGCGGGGTTGAAGGCACTACTGGTTAAAGATGAGGATGCGTTGGCAGAACACAGAAATGTTGTGAAATGCCCTGTGATGAGTGTGACCAACATACTCAATGATTCACTTCTTCCAGAGCCAAGTGCTGTAAACTGGTATTCCCCTCCTCCCAACACCTCTTGCTACATCATTTACACCTCGGGCACAACAGGAAAGCCCAAGGGAGTGGTAATGGAGCATGTGAATATGTCTTGTTTCATTCAGTATGGGGCATTGTGCCAGTACAAGGGCCTGGGTCCAGGGGGGCGGTTCTTGAATTCATACCCAATGGTTTTTGATGGAAGCTGTGGAATTCAGTTCTCCACCCTCTCCATGGGTGCTACTCTGGTACTTGCTCCAAAGTGTGCATTGCTGGATGAGCTGGAGCTACTCATCAACACAGTGAAGGTGAGCTGACTAGCTTGTCATTCAATGAATAATTTACACACGCTGCAGGGCGTACGATTGTTTATTTGACGCTTCATATGGTTTGCAGATCACCCACCTAGACATGACACCATCACTCTTTGAGCTTGTTGTCAATTGTGAAATGCACTTGGTAGAGTGTATTATCCTTGGAGGAGAGCGTGTGCAGCAGCACCAGCTGGATATATGGCGGGACAAAGTCAAGCACTTTGTGATTGTATATGGCCCCACAGAGACTACCGTTGCTTGCACTGCAATGGAGTTTGATGACAGCACAGAGCATGCATCTTCCAACATTGTCGGGTTCCCCATACCTTGTGTTACCTACTACGTACTAG
>PIVK01000255.1 GCA_003354135.1 Rhodospirillales bacterium | reverse complement strand
GTCAACAGTTCTTGGTGCTTCTGTTCGTCAGCGTTGACACCACACTGCTGGTTCTGGATGTTCTCCAGCAAACCAGCACCTCTTGTTAGCTGTGCCTTGTAGGCCTCTCGGGCTGCTACGTAGGCCCTCTCTCTCTCGCTTACGTCCCTCCTTCCGTATAACTCGCGGGTTTCCCAGCCCACGAGCACGTCAGCGTGGCTCCCGGGTCTTGGTACCCGGTTCCCCATTCGCCACTCGAGGAACTCCTGAGTGGTCATCTTCTTCTCGTTTGATGTTAACCTTCTCAGGCGAGCTAAGGTGGGTCGTAATTCCTCCAGGTTGGATGGCATCGTCCCCAGGGCTGGGGTGCCTGCCGCTTCCTCCGGCAAGAGTCCCTTGCTTGGTGGGCTTACTCCCCTACGCACTAAGTGGTTCTGAAGACGGTGGAGATCCTCCACCTCGTCAAGGTGTGCCTTTTCCTCGGGTGTAGCCTTGCTGGACTCATGCTTGTAAGCGGCGTCCGGCCACTTCTCCCATCTGTAGAGGTTGCTATCCTCCACGATGTCTTTTAGATGGAGTCGTGGTGGCTCCGGGTCCCCTGGCTTCACAATTACAGATTTCAATTTCGGGGTTAGGGGCTCTCTAGGGCCGGGAGGGTAACGATATCCCTCGGGATGTCCCGTATGTGGGGTCCTCCTCTGGAGAGGGCTCTGACCGGAATGGCGGCTGTCATGTGAGCGGCCACGTCGGGAGGGCTTCTCCCGCAGGCGCTCCTGACGCTCCCAATCCGTCCGAGCCTCCCTCTGCTGCCTAGATGATCTGGTCTCACGCCCCTCTTGGTGGCGGTCTTCGTCGTCCCGACCTGAGTCTCGACGTCCACGTCGATCAGGGTGGGGTCGGGCGGCTTGCTCGCCTGCTGGTGGGGAGTCGCTCTTCTGACTCCTGACGTGCGGACGTTTTCCGCGCTCTCTGTCCTGAGTATCCCTCTCAGACATCACCTGCTTGAAGGTTTTTATTTCCTGCTGCTCTCCTTGTTTGCCCTGGAAGGAGACGTTGACGTTCGTCTTTGTCCGGACGTCCTCGCTGCTGGAGGTGGGGGCCTGGTCACTGGCCTTCCTCGCCTTCCTGCGATCAATCTCCCCACGGAGATCCTCACTCCCCTCGGGCTGTGGAGGTCTGGGTGGTTCGGGAGCTCTGCCTGCTGT
>PIVK01000254.1 GCA_003354135.1 Rhodospirillales bacterium | reverse complement strand
TTCTGGGGCTAGGAAGCTCAAACTTGGTACCAAGATACCTTGGGGTAAACCATATTGCCTGGTGACAAAAGTTGGCACTCAGCCAAATTTAAAGTGCTGGGTCAGCAGTTTTTTAGTTTTTGATGTTTGCTATTTTCAGCTGCTCTCCTTACTCATGTCTGGGGCTAGGAACCTCAAATTAGGTACTGTCTTACATTGGGGTGAACCATGGTGCCTGGTTATGAAAATTGGCACTCAGCCAACTTTAAAGTGATGAGTCAGCAGTTTTTGATTTTTGGGGTTTTGTGTAACTCTTCTACTCATTTATGGGCTAGCAAGTTCAAACTTGGTACCAAGGTAAGATGAGGTAAATTGTGATGTCTGGTGATGGAAATTGGCACTCTGCCAACTTTGCTGAGTCAGCAGAAATGATGTCATAATGACCGGAAGTGATGTTATAATGACTGGAAGTGACTCCAGCAGACCGGATGTGATGTCATAATGACCGGAAGTGACTCCAGTAGACCGGAAGTGATGTCATACTGACCAGAAGTGATGTCATAACGACCGGAAGTGATGTCATAATGACCGGAAGTGACTCCAGCAGACCGGAAGTGATGTCATAATGACCGGAAGTGACTCCAGTAGACCGGAAGTGATGTCATACTGACCGGAAGTGATGTCATAATGACCGGAAGTGATGTCATAATGACCGGAAGTGACTCCAGCAGACCAGAAGTGATGTCATAATGACCGGAAGTGACTCCAGTAGACCGGAAGTGATGTCATACTGACCGGAAGTGATGTCATAATGACCAGATGTGATGTCATAATAATAATTTAATGACCAAATGTGATAAATTCGGACATGACCTAGAAGGTCAAAGGTAAAGGCCATTTAATATACCGGGTAATTTGACATTTTATAGCTCAAGAAGGTTTATATGCTGGTGTTTTAGAAGCTTATCAAATAAATAAATAGGGTTTTCATGAGATTTTCAATGTTTAACTTCCATTTTGGACATGCCCTTGACCTCTGACCTTCGAGGTCATGTCACCATTGAACTTTGTGACCCCATATATATTTTTATGGGGTAGGTAACCTTACATTTGCTCTCCTAGGTCTACAAGTGCCCAAACTAGGATTTCTGAATTTTTAAAGGCCCCCACAGGGATAGGGTGAAGACAATAATATGTTTGTGCACAT
>PIVK01000253.1 GCA_003354135.1 Rhodospirillales bacterium | reverse complement strand
GCGTTGCGCTGTTGGACTTCGGTCAACAGGGCCAGGATACGCCGGGCGGCTTCGTCGTCGACGGCCTGGACCTGCGCCGTTTGCAGGTCCGCCTTCGGCATGGCGGAACGCGGGTCGGCGATATTTCCCGTCTCTTCGTCGGGCGCCAAGCGCACATCGTCCGCCACCCGCGCCGTCTCGCAGTCCGGATGCAGCGCCGCCACGTCCGGGACATCGTCCTCGTACCAAGCGAGCACGAGGCCGTTTTTCACGCAGATTTGGGTCATGATCCTGTTTCCCTAAGTATCAGTGTAAGTACTAATGTAGGCACCTTCGTTGCTCGTTGTGTTCACGGCGGGACTGGTGGTGGTGTAGGTGGCGCCCCCTACCGCCCGGATAAAGCCGTGACTGATAGCTCTAAGGTCTGTGGATGCGTTGCCGTTGACGGTGACGGATGATGTCAGGTGGGTAGTAGCGTTCTGGGTGCAGAGAACGCCGTAGCTGCCGTTATTTTCCACCCTTGCCTGCACGCTCAAGTAGAACATCGCCCCTCTAGTCACGTATACACCGTGGGAACCGTTGCCGGAAATCCGGGCAAACTCACCCTCAAACCTACTGGTGCTGTTACCTTGAAGGTACAATCCTATACTCAAGTTATGCACTATAACGCCGTGATAGGTATGAAAAGTGCTACCCCAAGACACAAAAACGCCATAGCCGATATTGCCCGCGATACAGCAGAGGTCCGCTTGCAGATGAGAATCGTTTGCGAGATTTGCGCCACGATCACCGCATCCCGTGACGATCAGATTTTGGGCGTTTACCCACCCGCCCCGCGTGACGTAAACGCCGTGGGAAAAAGTATTGCTGACGGTCAAGCTCGCGCACTGGGCAAAATTCCCAGACATGTTGAGCGCATGTCGCCAACCATTCACCCCGACATCCAAATCGGCGTCGAGATGCTGCGTGCCCGCACTGCTGCCATCCACGCGGAAGCAGTCCTTTGAAGTAGACGTGCTGATCAGGGCCACGTTCCTGATCCAAAGGTAGCCGTAATTCCCGAAGGCGAAGCCGTGCGTGGCGGCGGTCGAGAAGTCGATGACCGTATTCAGCGCCTTGACCGTCCCGCCGTTGACGTTGCCGCCCGGGAAAGTGGCGTTGCGGGCGGTGTTGGCGATGGTAATCCGGTTGTTGGCCGCGTCCACGTCCGT
>PIVK01000252.1 GCA_003354135.1 Rhodospirillales bacterium | reverse complement strand
TTGGTCCAGGTGCCGGACCAGGCCGCGCCCCCGGCAGCGTTGCTTCCGGCAAGGACCTGCACCGATTGAGGCCCCCCGCCGCCGCCCGAAAGGTTGGTCAGTTGCGAGCCGTCGACGGCGGGCAGTTTGGCCGTGCCGTCGAGCTGGACGACGTTGTTTGCCGCCGTGCCCACGTCCTGGACCGCCGCCGAACCGAGGTCGGCATTGGTCGGAACCTCGCCCGACGCCGTGCCGGTATCCTTGGTTGCCGCCGAACCCAGGTCGCCGTTGGTCGGCAAGTCGCCAGAACCGGTGCCCGCGTCCAGGGCCGCCGCCGAACCGAAGGCGGCAACCGCGGCGTCGCCGAGGCCGTCGAAGACCAGCGCCTTGTCGGCGCGTCTTGCGGCCGTGGGCAAGGTCATCGACGGAGAACCGTCGGAGACCGGAGCCGTAACCTGGCGGTCGATTTTCTCGCTCAGTTCGAGCACCATCATCGTCAGGCGGTCGAGTGCCGTCTCGTGGTCCTGGGCATAAAGCTCGCCCTGGTTCCGAATGTCCTCCGTTTGAAGTTTCGTCATCACCCGGCGGACGGTCACGGTCTCGCCCGCCACCGGGGCCGTGACCATGGTGATGTGCCCGCCGGCGGTATCGCCGACACCGGACACCGCATAGTGCGTGCCGAGGACCTGAACCGCCGCGTTGACGCCGGAATCCGTCAGAACGACCTCGACCTCGTTTTCATCGAGAACCTTGAACCCGTAGGCGAAGACCGTCGTCGAACCGTCGCCGTCGTACGGCCCCGATCTGGTCGTTGGGGAGGGTACGGTCATGGGGAATCTCCTTGTGGAAAGTTCAATACATATAGCTCATGGTTGATCTTTGCACAACGCTTTATTTGTCCGACCCACATATGGCTTCGCGCGGCTGTGTGTTCTCGCCCCTCCCTACTCCGGCCAGCCGGGCCAGTCGGTACGGTCATGTTCGACACAGGCACGTTCCCACGGGGGCGCCCGGTCGAAGACCTCTCGCCAGAACCAGCTCATACCGCCAGAGCCGCCATCGATCTCGAAGGGGCGGCTCATTCTGGCCACCTTGTCCAATCTGCGGCACTCCCGGTATAGACCTGGGTTGATATCTCCGCCTCGAGGTTGTCGGATGCCACGCGGATGGCTGTGATTTTCGCCCAGGCGCTTTCCATGGCCGTCACTTCCGCGCGTTCCTCGG
>PIVK01000251.1 GCA_003354135.1 Rhodospirillales bacterium | reverse complement strand
GGGGGCACCACCTGGATCACTAAGAACATGCTGGGCCAAATGACCTCGAAGGAACGCCAGGCGGTTCGTTACGGCGTGCGGCGGCGGGGCGCGGACGGCAGCGAAATTCTGGTGCCGTCTACCTTCTCGCGGGTGTCCGGGCTGGTCGATCTGAATGACCCTAATAACATGAAATTAAACGATATCTCTGCCGTTTCCGTGACCGAGGTCTTGGATGTGGATTGGGACTGAGGCCGAACGCCCCTCCCCTTTCTATGAATTCCCCCAGTTTCCCGCCGTCACCGAGTATGCGGAGCTGACGGCAGAAATTGACGAGGCCCGGGCGCGTATCCGCAAAGGTTGAAGTTTGTCCTTGCGGATAACGGATACTCTAGTAATCGGGCACCGCTCCACCCGCGCCGGCGTGACGGGAATTCCTGGTTTTCCAGACAAGACATTGGAGTCTAACCGTTCCTATTTTGGACAACCTAAGAGTCCAATTCCCCCCAGAGTCCAACATAATCTGGACACCAAATACGAGCTGTGACATTTTATATAGACATTAACAAGGCGTTAATATACTGTGTAAAAGTGATTTTTGGTTTGGATGTGCAGGGGAAATTCCGTGTTGGACAGTAAGAAGCTGATGAAGGTCGCCGGGATCTCACGGGCGACGTTAAATAATTACATTTCTCTTGGAATATTGCCGAAGCCGGTTGTGCAGACCGCGCAAGACGACGGGACACGGATTCCCCGTATCGGTTTCTTTCCCGAAACGGTGTTTCAGATCATTGCCAGGGTGAACGAGCTAAAAAACAAGGGGGTCAGGATGGCCGAAATCGTATCAATTTTGAGGTCCGAAACCGCGGCGGAAAAGAATGCCGTGGCTTCCGTTTATGGGGGTGAGCAAAGACGGGGGAAACCGGTTGCTGCCGCGCCTGCTCCCATATCCCAGGTTGCCGGCACCAGGACCGACGCCGAAGATCCGCGCTTGTGGCTGTCCCTGGATGCCGTCACCCAGCCAACATATCTGGTTAATCACAATTTCGAGCTGGAATGGGCGAGCGATGAAGCTCTCGAACTGATTTTCGGCTCCCGAGATTTTATGTCGGGCGACATCAGCGAACGCAACCTGTTCTCCCTGGCCTTCCACGACGATGGACCTGTGTCACGGGCAGAGGGGTTGGAGGACTTTCTGGCATTTCACTTGGCCGCAGCCAAGAA
>PIVK01000250.1 GCA_003354135.1 Rhodospirillales bacterium | reverse complement strand
ATCCTATATTTCCTATCTACCAATATGAACATATTTTGGATATTTCAAAATATCCAATTAAGATATTTTTCTAATAACATTTTACCCCGTTCCCCCCATCACATGGAAACTATTCAGAATTTTTTTCTATTCCCATAATTCCTTCAACTGCTGCATATATGCAAGAGCTATAAACATTTGTAAACCATGATCTCAATATTCATGACAGGTGATGGATGGTCAAAAAGACTCTGGTCAAATGTGCTTGAACTAGATTTGTTGTTAGAATCTAACCAAGTATGGTGGAATACATCTAGTTACTTTAGGGGGTGTAGAACAATTTTTTTGTTATCTTGCCGAGATACAATCTCGGCAAGATATATATATCGCAACCGTCCTTCCTTCTGTCTGTTCGTCCGTCCGTCTGTCCGTTCGTCCGTCACACATCCCTCTCACGCCTAGACTATTTATATGATCATAACCAAACTTTGCACAGTTGTTGGGTTGGTTCCTGAGATGTGCACAAACATATTATTTTTTTGGCCCCACCCCCAGGGGGTGGGTGGGGGCCATCTCAAAATTTCACAAATCCCAGTTTGGGCACTTTTGGACCTCAGAGAGCAATTCTGAGAGTACCTACCCCCTATTTATGGGGTCAGTAAGTTCAATGGTGATATTATTTTTTTTGCCCCACCCCCAGGGGGTGGGTGGGGGCCATCTCGAAATTTCACAAATCCCAGTTTGGGCACTTTTGGGCCTCAGAGAGCAATTCTGAGAGTACCTACCCCCTATTTATGGCGTCAGTAAGTTATGGTCACATTATTTTTTTGCCCCACCCCAGGCCAGGGGGTGGGGGCATCTCATATGTTGTTTACACATGTTGAAGTGAGTTGGAATATGTTTCAGCAACCACAAATAAGCCAAACATGTCTGTCTATCTCAGACACGTCCATCCAGGACAAAAACAAATCTCCAACTGAATTTCAAGCTTGCACAAAAAGTCTTAGTATACAGCTTAACCTTCAATACACATACAGAGCACATGTATATCTATATACCTTATCAAAGTACAACCATATACAACGCATATAATTAGGCTTAATCATTGTCCTTAGGCCAGTAGGTCAGCTGCACCCAATGGTGTATAGATACACTCAATAATGAACATAATACATTCAACCTTTCTTGCACTCCCGCTTGCACTCAACCTTTAGTTAAATGCTAACT
>PIVK01000249.1 GCA_003354135.1 Rhodospirillales bacterium | reverse complement strand
CGTCTCCTTCTCGAATACCGCACGGCGGATTATCTCGAAACTCGGTGGGGACGTAGCCTGGGTGGATATTTACCAAGTTTGTTCAACTAGGGGGCGCTGCGAGCATTTTCTGATTTTTAGCTCAGCTGACTAAAGTCAGGCTGAGCTAGTAAGATGGGTCTAAATGTCCGGCGGCGGCGGCGGCGGCGTCGGCGTCAACTTTTTTACATTTTCGTCTTCTTCTCGAATACCGTACGGCGGATTATCTCGAAACTCGGTGGGGACGTAGCCTGGGTGGATATTTACCAAGTTTGTTCAACTAGGGGGCGCTGCGAGCATTTTCTGATTTTTTATGAATTTTTTCGTTCATTTTTGGGCAAATCTTAAAAAATCTTCTTCTCCGAAACTGCCGGGCCGATTTCTTCGAAATCACACAGGAACACTCCTGGGGGGTTCCAGACCTTAATTTGTTCACCAGGTGGCGCTGCGATTTTTTTCCAATTTTTTACGATTTTTTTTGCGTTGAACCTATTTTCGACTTCTTCTCCAGAACGAAAGTACAGATTTCTCCAAAAAGCACTCCAATTTAATCTTTGTGCTTACTTTAGTCAAGTTTGTTCAAGTGATGACCATATTTCAATTATTCGCGTAGTTGCGTGACTTTGAACTTTGGTGGCGGCCATTGTGTAAATGATTGACTTGTATCTGAGTAACGGTGCTTCCTAGGCCTATGGTTAGTATTGAACATGAATAGGAAAGTGCCTATCGGGTTTCATTTGGTGTCGTCACTTTTGACCTTGAGTGACCTTGAAAGGTCAAATCGAGGTCCGAGGTCAACAATTACATTTTCGACTTCTTCTCAAAAACTGTCGGCCGGATTCGCTTCAAACTTGGTGGGGACGTACCTTGGGTGGATATCTACCAAGTTTTGGTCACTAGGGGGCGCTGCTGCAATTACCTGATTTTTTATGAATTGTTTAGTTCAGGTATATTTTGACCGGTGCCTCACAACACAGCTCTGTTGAGATTGAATCCAGATGTAACAACTTAAATATCATCTTTCGCATGAGTCATAGCCACATGGGATCAGACTATGTACAGGTCATAAACTAGGACAGCCTGCTAATAGCCTAAGGATTGTGTACTTGTGTATATGGCTAGTTCCGAAACTCCCACCCCTCACCCCCTCACCCCCCCCCCCCCCCCCCCCCCCCCCCCCCTCTTTCC
>PIVK01000014.1 GCA_003354135.1 Rhodospirillales bacterium | reverse complement strand
GAACAGCCCGGACCGCTATCCTTGCGGCATGAGGCATCTGATATTTCTTCTCTCCGCACTTCTTTTCCCGTCCTTTGCGTCGGCTGAGTGCTATGAATGGCCCTTGCGGGAAGGAAAAGGCGGGCGTCTCGCTTATGACGCAGACACCATTTACATCACCATGCCGGGGCTTCCGCCCTCGATCGAAAAGATGTCCGTCCGCGTGAACGGGGTTGATGCCCGCTAAAGTCACATTCCAAGTGCAGTACCAGAATTAGACAACACCTTAACGTCGCCGCGAGACTGCCCAACATTGTGGGACCACATCAATGCAACAGGTTGCAACGGTGTTCTTCGCCACCTGTAGGCCATCAATAATCCGGCCATTCATTCTCGAAGCCTTCGGTTACTATTTCCCACAACTGATCCACGGAAATCCCATGCGTAGCGGCATAATTGGCCCTGTATATTTTGATCAGCTCGTCGGTGTAGGCGATCCGCGACTTTAGATCAGCGAATGGTTTCGGATAGCGTGCCCGTGCGTCACTGTCTGACCGCCTCCCGATTGTGGGGGAGTGATTCGCGTAAATCTTCATACGCGCTTTCTCACTCAAGCCGAATTTCTCAACCCCAGGATTGCCTCTATTCGCCAGACGAACGTCTTTGAACATAACGTCCGGCTCCTCATCGCCTTCATTCCAACGCAACATTGCTACCCAGTTCCCGAGAGATGTGGCTTCAATGCGCGATAAATAGGCGTGGATGAAAATTGCTGTGGGATGCTGGCTGAATTTGAACCCGCTTTTCTTACGCCCTGTTTCATATAGTGCAAGAAGGTCTCTTCCGATTTCCTTCTTGGAGGGCTTTCCCTTCACAAGTAATTTGAATGTCAACCGTGTAACAATGGGCACATCGTAAGTTCCAGCATTAATTAACTCTGTCACAGATTGATGACGTGATTGAGCTGTCGAGATCGCGTCATTTAATGCCCATTTCTCTTTCAGTCGCTTAAGCAACACCGAAGTAACTTTTCCATCAACGGAAAGATTATTTTCTCCCTGATATCGTTCGATCGCCGATTTGGTTCTTGGTCCATATAAGCCATCGGGTGTGCCTGCATTGTAGCCGAGCTTCTTCAACGTACTTTGAGTGCTGAAAACCAGATCGCTATTGCCATTGTTCTGCGTTGTTGATGGAGTGGGATTAACCTTCACAGGTAGGTTGTCGCCTATCAAAACTGGGATGGGGGGCGCCGCCTTGAACTCCGCGCCAAGCTCGATGCCGTATACTTCCATCTCTACGGCGTCACCGAACGTGATGACGTGCGCTATATCTATTCGACCTTCCCCATCATCGAGCGCCAAGAGATGGATGCTTACGGTAGTTATCGGTCCCGAGAACTCTGCCTCGCCTACATGAACGCGCTCGCCGCTGGCAATCCGGATGCAGACATCAGGCTTTGAGATCAGCCTATCTTTGGGTGGCAGAACGTATTATTCGCGTTTAAAACCCTATGCTTTATTTCCGAAACCGGATTGCGTAAGAGTCGTCAACGTCCGCCCACCCTTCGGCACCCGTAGCTCAGCTGGATAGAGCGCTGCCCTCCGAAGGCAGAGGTCACAGGTTCGAATCCTGTCGGGTGCACCAATTTTTTCAATGGGTTAGCAAGTTTCCCGCATTCCTCGGATATTCATGGGGCACCTGCAGGCAAGCCATTGAACTGCATTATTTGAGACTTTTCCGGATTCGGGGGAAGTAGTTCGAATCCACTCACTCCGACCAGAATGCGAAGGGGATAGCCATTTGAAATCAATCGGCTATCCCTATATTATGCGACTGAAGCAGCTTGTTATTTCTTGCACCGGTTCGGTTGAGGGATAGTCATGGGGGAACTGAAAGCGTTAGCTCAGCTTGCCAGTGAGGTTAGGCGATTGGTTGAAGTCCTTATCGATTTCCCTGAGCGTTTGGCCCGATCAATCTATTCGGGATTCAATGCCTTCTCAGACCTTCGGGGAAAGGTTCGAATTCTCAGAGAAGTGGCGGCACTCCGAGAAATTGCAAAAGAACTCAGGCGTCTAAGTTCGGGAAAAGCCGACTTTCTGGTATGGATAGAGGATTTTGAGGACAATCCGTCAGCGGAGGAGTGGGGATTTCTTCAGGACCAGATGATGGGAATCGCACATCGCCTCACTGAGTTGAGAACAGTAGTTCTGGACAATACGTTTTCAGACAACGTGCTGGCCAATGGGGCCTCAGCCAAGCTCTCAACGGCAGCCCAAGCATTTCAACAGCTCTCGACGCTTGAGCAACCCGAAAGCGATGCGGATATGACAGAGCTGAAGGAAGTAGGCACCCTCATCAGGCAGCTAAATAAGATCGGCGATCAGTCGTTGGAGCAGTTGGATAATTATCGAATAGCTCTTGAGCATACCGGATAGAAACTTCTATTACCCCTCCACCAGCACCTCGCTCCACGCTCCAGGCCAAACAGTTTTCTGGTTGCGCCAAGAGTTCCCAGCCGATCAGTGAAGATCCGACAGTACTGAGCACCCTTCCTTTGAGATAGGGGGGAGAGCAAACACTCTATATTAAATCCTAAAAGGGCTGATACCAGATAGGTGCTCCCCAGAGCAGCACCGGATACGAAAAACCATATCGACAACGTTGACCTTCCCCCGGAATCCCGGACCAGGTGGTAAATTACTTATGGACCATCTGGAAGGATATTATGAGCAAGCGCAGGACATATACGGCGGAGTTCAAGGCAGCGACGGTCTTATTGCTGCTTACAATGCAGCGCGGGTCCCCCCTATGGACTACCGGGACTAGAAAAAGGGGGGGGGGTCAATTTTGGAAGCGGTTTGACATGCCGCGGATTGCGGCCGCTTCTCGATCTGCGGCACGCCATTCCGGCAACCGATTAAAAACAAAATCGTCTCCGCCGTTTTCTTTCTCTTCTTCCCTTGTGCGTGGGTCCCGCCATGGGAGAAGTCCGTTAGCGTCATACCCGAAGTTGGTATATACTGTTGCCGTACTCGATAACGGACCCGGCCATGTCTACACCTGCCCAAGCCAAGACCGAACAACCGGACCTAACCCACCGTGATCTGACCGACGCGGAGGTCGTGGAAGCCGTCAAGGAGGTGGACGAAGCCGACTTCATGTCGGCGGACGAGACGCGCCGCCGGTTGCTGCGCGGCATCGCTGATCGCCGGAAATCAGAAAAATAATTTATGGTGTGCGATTTTTCGTCCGCAGCCCTGCGGGACCTTGAGGACATCGTCCATTACATCGAAGCCGACAACCCGGCGCGTGCCGTGTCCTTTGTGAACGAGATCATTGAGGCCTGCCGACAGCGGGCCGCCTTTCCGCGCTTGAGCCGCCACCGCGAAACCTTGGCCGGCGCGGTCTATACCTTCCCGTTCCGCAACTACGTCGTCATCCACCGCATCCGTTCCGACGGCAGCATGCTGGTTCTGCGTGTCGTGCACGCCGCCCGCGACTTCGATCGCTTCCTGTAACCGATCTTTCCTACCGCAACTCCAGATCATACCGGTGTTGCACTTGGAATGTGAATTTAGCGAGGCATAAATGAAAGAATATAAATGCGATGTCGAACAGTGCAGCGTCAAAAATAAAGCGCTGCTCACCGAATTTCGCGATAAACGGTCAGAGTGGATGGATTGGCTTGAACAAGATGTGCCTCACAATATCTGGGGCCAAATACACTCGATAATGTGGAACGATGCGGCTTACCGTTCTCTGAATGAAGCTCGACGCTTCGCCTCCGCAAATAATCCCACTGCCGCTGTCAACGGCATGTTCGGTGAATTTGTAGATCGTGGGTATATATCAACCCAGGTTCTCGATATCTGCAAAATTACCGACAAATCAAATAATGATCCTAAAAAAGGTGTTATCTCACTTCGGCGATTGCTCGATGATATTGGAGATAATCGCCGCCTGTTAACTCGCGAAAATTTTGTATCGTATAACGGCCTACCATACGACTACGCGGCTGCTGCTGAGAAAGCACAGAGAGATAGGCTGACATCCGGGGAGTCTGATAAAATCATATGGGTCTCTAATGAGTGGGGCATATCGGAAAGAATGCACAGCACCTTCGACGAGCTTTCGGGCATTGCAGAAGACAAAAGAACGCGAACGGATATCATTCATGAAAACGTATTCAAGACCGTCGAAACTTGGTTCGATGCGCCGATATTAAAAAAGCTGCGGACCCACCGAAATAAGTTTATCGGCCACGCCGCTGATGAACTTTCACGCCAAATTGAGCCGCTGGACCGGTTTGGGTTGTCGCTGGACGGAATCGCTGAAGCGCAGCGCATTGTTATCAGGATTGCTACCGCTATTGGATCGCATATTCTCTATGACATCCCACTTGGCGGAGTCGTCCCAATACCACAATTCGATGTATTTGAGAACCTGGAAATGCCAGTCATTCCCGTCGTTAATATGAAAGAAATTGGGGACTGGTGGCGTGAACACACGCGTGAACGTGAAAATTGGCTGAAAGATCGGGTTGACCTGATCCCCGATCAAAAATAACACCGATAACCTAAACCCTACCCAAACTTCACCACCACTGGAATTAGTTTCCCTCCGCAGCCGTCCGATATGGGCTGAGCAATTTTCACGGGCGCTCTCTAGTACAAGCAAACTTCAATCCTCTTTCTCCTCCGCAAGTGGTGCGTCCTGACCTGAATTTGCGGCCTGTGGGCGGCGGCTTGATATTCGCCAATAAAAACAGCGCCCTACAGGACGCGCAAAAAAGCGTGTGCCTACAGATTCTTGACGACTTGACGGGGTTAGCCGATGGCCAGGATCGGTTTCTGTGTTGATATTTCAAGCTTTTTCAGGATCTCGGCGGGATTTTGGCCGATTTTAGAGGTCTGAACAATTGTCTTTTCCTCGGCTTGGTATCTGACCGCCTTGATGGCCGCCAGTTCGGTCGCAATACGCATCCAGGTCCTGCCGGTTCGGATCTCGGCGGCCCGCTGGGTCATCAGCGCCAGTACGCACAGTATGCGCTACTGTATTTTCACAAACTTTCCCAATCTCTCCAAATAGCCAAGGATTCCAACTACTAAGTCACTAAAGTGCGAATCTGAGCCAGAATGTCTGTGGTGGGGCCTTTCGGGCGAAAACTGCGCACCAGTTCGCCCTGACGGTCCGTCCAATCGTGCCATAACTGGTGAATGTGGTGAGCGGGCTTTCATGGCCGAGATTCTGGCTCCAGGCTTTGAAGACCTCGCGGCCCCTCCCATGACGCGGGACCTTAGTCGAAGATCGGCACGTCTTTCGGCTTGGCATGCAGGCAACGGTAACGCATTGAATCTTTGTTAACAATTTCGGTCGATTCTATCCATCGGACTTTACCGAGGGAATAGGATCTTGGACACCATTACGGACCGACGGGCCTGTCGCCTCTTCGCCGCCCTTGCCCTGGTCACGGTGCTGGCGTCGAGCTGTGCGACCCCTCGGCCGCACGCCGACATGGCGGAGTCGGTCGACGTGGATAGCGCCGGCGATCCGGCGGAACCCCTGAACCGTGCGGTCTTTGAATTCAACCGCGGCGTCGACACCATGGTCCTCAAGCCGGCGGCCACGGCGTATAAGACTTTCCTGCCTCCGCCGATACAGACGGGCATCCGGAATTTTCTCAACAACCTGCGCTCTCCGATCATTGCACTTCACGACCTCCTTCAAGGCGAGATGGAGCGTGCGGGGGATACTCTGGCGCGCTTTGCCATCAACTCGACAGTCGGCATTCTTGGGTTCCGCGATCAGGCGACCGAGTGGGGATACGAATTCCATAACGAAGACTTCGGCCAAACCCTCGCCGCTTGGGGCGTGGGCGAAGGACCCTATGTGGTGCTGCCGGTCCTCGGGCCATCCAATCCGCGCGATACCGTCGGCATGGTCGTCGACTTCCTCGTCGATCCGGTGAATTTGCTGGCGTCGAATGCGGGGTATGACGAAGCCGTCCTCGCCCGCACGGGCACCCAGTCGGTCGATACACGGGCCGGTCTTGTCGACGGCCTCGCCCAGTTGGAAAAGGCATCCGTCGATTATTATGCGACGATTCGCAGCGTCTATCGCCAACGCCGGGCCCACGAAATCAGCAACGGCGAAACCGACGATTCTTCGTTCGGACCGTCGCTCGACCTGACCGGGAAGACGAACGGGGAGGTTCAGACGGCGGCGCTTCCTGTCTTAAAAGCCGTCGTGCCTCCGCATCGGGCCATTATTCCCGCGGTCGTTCCTCCGGTGCGGGAAGAGATCCTGGTGCGGATGGCGTCGTACGCGACCCATGAGGATGCTCTCCGGGGATGGGAGGCCATGCTCGACCGCCAGGGCGCAATCTTCGAAAACGCCGAGCCGGTTTTCACCGAAGTGGTGGAAGGACGGCGAACCGTGATCGAACTCTCGGCGGCCCTGTCCGTCGAAGGGGCCGTTCTGATGGCCAGTCTGCCCGAAGACGCGGCGGCCCCGTACCTGGCGGCCGAGCCCGCGTTCCGGCCGGTGGCGGCCGAGCCCGCGTTCCGGCCGGTGGCGGCCGAGCCCCGCGAAATTGCCCGCCCGTCCAGCCGTCCGCGTGTTCCGGCAACGGTTCGGGCTCCCCACGAGACACGGGTTCATTTGGCGTCCTATCGTAACCACGAAGATGCGGACCGTGGTTGGGAGGCCTTCGTGATCCGTCACGAGGACGCCCTCGCCGACGCCGAGCCGATCCTGACGGAAGTCGCCACCGGGTCGGAGACTTATGTGCGGCTGCTGGCGGCTCTTCCCGCGTTCAGCGACGCCGACAGCCTCTGCAATCAACTTTCCGCCGAGTCCGCCTACTGCCGCATCTCCCCGGATTAAGCGGGAGTGCCCGTCGTTCCGGTGGAAGATGAGGGGCGGCTTTCCCGCATGGCTCCCACGATAGCCCCCAAAAACATCCTGGACCCGGGGCATGTCTCGGAATTTGGACGGCCTCTGCCCCCTGGTAAAAGCTTCCAAAAAACCCCATATTGGAAAGGGTTGTCCCTCCGGGGGCGGTATGATAGGCAAAGCTATGTTGAGCCGGATCAAGGCATTGCTGGGAGAGATGAACTCCGTGGTCGGCAGGGCGCCCTCCGATCATGGCGAGGACACACTCCAGGTGGCGGCGGCGGCGCTCATGGTCGAAGCGGCAAATCTCGACGGTGACTTCGACGAGAATGAACGCCAGACCATCGAAACCCTGCTTCGGGACCATTTCGGGCTTGATGAACCCGAGGCGCGCGATCTGGTCGCCGCTGCGGAAAGCGCTGTGGACGAGTCCGTTCAATTGCACGGCTTTACCCATGTGGTGAAGACCAATTTTTCGCACGAAGAGCGTGTGCGTATGATCGAAATGCTTTGGGAAATCGCTTACGCCGACGGCCGCCTCCACGATTACGAGGCCAACCTGGTCCGCCGGGTTGCCGGGCTGCTTTACGTCACTGACCGTGAAAGCGGCGTGGCCCGCAAAAAGATCCTGGCCCGGTCCGACTGAATACAGGGTTGAACGCAAGAACCCCATTCAACGGAGAATTCAATGGCGTACATCGTCACCGAGAACTGCATCAAGTGCAAATATACGGACTGCGTTGAGGTCTGCCCCGTGGACTGTTTCTACGAGGGTGAAAATTTTCTGGCCATCAACCCGGATGAATGCATCGACTGCGGTGTGTGCGAGCCCGAATGCCCCGCCGAGGCGATTATTCCCGATACCGAGGGCGGCGCGGAAAAATGGCTGGAGATCAACACCAAGTACGCCAAGGAATGGCCCAACATCACTCACAGGAAGGATGCTTTTCCCGATGCCGATGAATGGAACGGCAAGGCGGACAAACTGAAGGAGCTGAGCTCCAACCCCGGCGAAGGCAGTTAACCGGTCCGCGCCCCTCCACGTGCCATTAATTTCGCATGGGGGGTTAAAATGTGCCGGAAAATGTGGTATATAATATACTTAGTGCGGAGAGCCGGTTCGTCTTGGGCCGGCATTCCTCTTTAGGGTTTGGGGATTTGACCTCTCTGGGTTTGAGGATTTGACCTCTCTGGGTTTTGGGATTTGACAGGGCGTCTTGCCGTCAGGCAGGAGAGCCTGTCTTGGATGCAGGTATCGCGACAGGTCCGGATTTCCCGGAGGGTGAAGCGGGATAGCCTCCCGTTTGTCCTGGGATCCGTGTTCCATTGTCTCGAGTTTGAGAGAGTGTAAAAGACATGGCTGAAGAGTTCGTTTTCAACGAGGGGGACTATGTGGTCTATCCGACCCATGGGGTCGGCAAGGTGCTTGGCATCGAGACCGAAAAGGTCGCCGGCTACGAGTTGCAGCTGTTTGTTATCTCGTTCTCCCGCGACCGCATGACGCTTCGGGTGCCCGTATCCAAGGTCAAGGTCTCCGGACTGAGGGGGCTGAGTTCGCGTAAGATGATGGAGAGCGCGTTGACCACGCTCAGGGGCCGCGCCCGTGTCAAACGGACCATGTGGAGCCGCCGGGCCCAGGAATACGAGGCCAAGATCAATTCCGGTGATCCCATATCCATCGCCGAAGTGGTCCGCGACCTGTTCCGCAATGCCGGGCAGCCCGACCAGTCGTTCAGCGAACGCCAAATCTACGAAGCGGCGCTCGACCGTCTGGCCTGTGAGCTTGCCGCCGTCGAAAAGATCGACAGAGACATGGCGACGGTCAGGCTGGAGGAGATGCTCAAGGCTGCCTGACCTAAGTCAGGCGATCCGTTTTGGACTGAGAGGAGCCCGCGACGATGCTTTTCCGGCATTGTCCCGGGCGTTTCGTTTCGGGTGGCCAGACGGGCGTTGACCGGGCGGCTCTCGACACGGCGCTTGATCTCGGATTGTCTTGTGGCGGCTGGGTGCCCCGGGGACGCCGGTCCGAGGACGGCCCCTTGCCGGACCGCTATCCCGTGCGCGAGACGAAGACGGCTGAATATGCCGAACGGACCCGGCTCAATGTCCGTGACTCCGATGCCACCTTGATCCTTACCCGCGGGGTTCCCACGGGAGGAACCGCCCTCACCGTTTCCCTGGCCCGGCAATTGAACCGGCCCTGCCTCGTCCTTGATCTCGACCGTGGTTCCGGCATCGGTCAGGCTCGCGATTGGTTGGCGGAGGCGAGGCCCGCGGTCCTCAACGTGGCCGGACCGCGGGAGAGCACGGCCCCCGGGATCTATGCCGCGGC
The DNA here is from genome assembly GCA_003354135.1 of Rhodospirillales bacterium. Classification (GTDB taxonomy): domain Bacteria; phylum Pseudomonadota; class Alphaproteobacteria; order Rhodospirillales; family GLO-3; genus GLO-3. The sequence goes on along the minus strand of PIVK01000014.1, from coordinate 63,017 downwards.
CTGCCGGTTCCTCCGCGGCCTGCTGACCTGAGGCCCACCTTTTTTTCGGCATGATTTCCGGGTATCACTGACCTTCCGGACCAAAACGGCCGAAGGGAGGACGGATCATGGAGCTTTCACGCCGGCAATTCACGACCGGGCTTCTGGCCGGCACGGCTACCGTGGGGTTGGAAGGCTGTCTGGCAACCAACCCGGCCACGGGGCGGACCAGCTTTACCGGGATGTACTCCATCAAGGACGACATCCGCATCGGCCGTGATGAAACGCCCAAACTGACGGAACAATTCGGGGGCGAGTATTCCGACCTGACCATGAAGCAGTATGTCTCGGACGTCGGCCTGAAACTCGCGCGCACCACGGAAATGAAAGGTCTCCCCTATACCTTTACGGTGTTGAATTCCCCGATCGTCAACGCCTTCGCACTGCCGGGCGGTTTCGTCTTCGTGTCCCGCGGTCTTCTGGCGTTGGCCGGCAACGAGGCGGAAATGGCGGCGGTACTGGCCCATGAACTGGGTCACGTCAACGCCCGGCACACGGCGGAACGCCTCAGCAAGGGCATGTTGGCACAAGTCGGTGCAACGGTACTGGCCGTGGCCACCGGTTCGCGCGCGGTGGCGGAATTGGCGTCCTTTGGCGCCCAGGCCTACATCAAGGGATTTTCCCGTGACCAGGAATTCGAAGCCGACATGCTGGGCGTGCGCTATATGAGCCGTGCCGGCTATGATCCCGAAGCTTCCGTCGCCTTCCTTTCGTCCCTCCGTGAGTACAGCATGCTGGAAGCGCGGATGATGGGATTGCCGCCGGGTAATGTGGACGAGTTCAACATCATGTCCACCCATCCGCGAACGGAGGAACGGGTCAGAAAGGCGATGGCAGCGGCCAAGACCGCCCGTCCGAAGACCCCCCGCATCGGCCGCGACGTCTACCTGGCGCTTCTCAACGGTTTGATGTACGGCGATGACCCCAAGGAAGGCATTATCCGGGGCCGCCGTTTCGTTCACCCCGTGTTCCGTTTTGAATTCACGGTTCCCGAGGGCTTCCGTCTGATCAACGGGCGCAAGCGCGTGGTGGCCAAACACCCCAAGGGTGCGGCGATCGTCTTTGACATGGGTAAGGTGAAGTCTAATCGCACCCTCACCGGGTATCTGCAACGGGAATGGGCCGGAGGGACGACCCTGAAAGACGTCGGCCCGCTCGACGTCAATGGCCTGGACGCGGCCACGGGGAGGGCCCGCGTGGGCAATGTCGACGTCCGTCTTGTGGCGTTCAGGGGCGATGATGCCTCGGTCTTTCGCCTCATGTTCCAGACACCGGTGCGCCAGACCTCGTCCCTCAACACCGATCTTCGGCACACGACCTATAGTTTCCGGCGTTTGTCCCGGGCGGAAGCCGACAAGGTCCAGGCCATGCGCCTCATCGTCATCACCGCGAGGCAGGGCGACACGGTGAAAGGTCTGGCCCGGACCCTGCCTTTCGGGAAGCACAACGAAGAGGCCTTCCGCATTCTCAATGATTTCCACAAGAGGCAAGCGATCACCCCGGGCGAAAAGCTCAAGGTCATTGCCATCTGACCTTTGCCGGTATGCAACCCTTGCCGCAACGCGGCGGACGGACAAAAAGACAAGCAGGGCGGAGTGGATGTATTAGTCGTCAACGTCAGCAAGATCGACGCCGAGCACGCGGCAGATATCCTTAATTTCGCTCACTTCTCTCGGCACCACATGCCCGTCGGCCTGGCTTATCATAATGGCAATGCGAACCAGCGTTTCAGACGATTCCCGATCCCCGGCCATTTCCTTGATCCGCGAGAATACCCGGTGGCGGGCCGAGGAATCGTCGGCATCGAGGCCGCGAACGAACTCGTCAAACAGCCCCAGGGTTTGACGCGGATCGAATATCCCCATGGCGCCCAGGGACACCAGAATGCGTTCGACTCCGCTCCGCTCCGAATAGGTGACCACCCGGTCTGCGGCGGCAACCAGCGCGCACGTCGCCATCACCGCCTCCAGAAAGGCGCGGTCGCGGCGGCGCCCCATTTTCTCGGCCAGAATCTGGGCCAGCGCATCGGCGGAACTCGGCATCGGTCAATCTCCCCACCTCCCAACCATAAACCACCGAGCGTAGAAAGGCGAGAAGGGCGGAACCGTTGACATCCGGGCGGCTCCGGGTATAGTGCGGCCCTTCCATTCCCGGGAACGTGGGTGGAGGCCGCGCGCCGTGCTTCCTCCCCGCCCTTTTTTCAAGGGACTACTGGGACAACAAACGACCGGATAAAAAATTCCGGGCGCAAGTAACAGTAGAGATGTCATGACCAAGCGAATTCGTTCCAAGTACAAGATCAATCGTCGTCTCGGCGAAAATATGTGGGGCCGGCCCAAGAGCCCGATCAACAAGCGGGATTACCGTCCCGGCCAGCACGGCCAGCGGCGGCGCAAGCCGTCCGACTTCGGCACTCAGCTGAATGCCAAGCAGAAGCTCAAGGGCTATTATGGCAACATCGGCGAGAAGCAGTTCCGCCGCTACTACGGTGAGGCCGCGCGGCGCAAGGGCGACACGTCGGAGAACCTGATCGGCATCCTTGAGCAGCGCCTTGATGCGGTGGTCTACCGCATGAAGTTCGTGCCGACCGTTTTCTCCGCCCGGCAGTTCGTGAACCACGGCCATATCAAGGTCAACGGCAAGAAGGTCAACATCCCCTCCTACAAGGTCAAGGAGGGTGACGTGATCGAGGTGCGCGACAAGTCGCGCGAGATCCCGATGGTCCTGGAAGCCGTCCAGAGCTCCGAGCGGGATATCCCCGACTACATGGACGTCGACCTGAAGAAGATGAAGGGCACCTTCACCCGGCCCCCCAAGCTGGCCGACGTGCCCTATCCGGTGCAGATGGAGCCCAACCTGGTCATCGAATTCTATTCTCGCTAAAACGCGAGTATCCTCTGCTGCACAATATGTAGTAGACAAATACAGAAATTTCTTAAACGGGCGCTATATGTAGCGCCCGTTTTTGTTTCAAAAAATTACACAAAACTGACGCACACATTGAAAGTGTACGAAGAGTGCTGCATGCTTGCTGGGAAAGTACACGTTTATTACACGTGAGTGATCGGGAAAAGCAATGGGACATACAACAGATTTAGGGGCGCGGGGGAAACAGGCATCGCATTTGCGCTGCTTTAACGGCGCACTGGTAAAGATAAAAAAGCTGCTCAGCGTTATACCGAGAAGCTTTTTTAGTGGGTGGGGTTTGACGCATGGATGATGAAACTAATGAAGGTTTGGTTGATGCAGTAAAATATATTGCAGATATCGCGGGATCAACGGCAAAGGCTGTTGAGAAAATTGAAAAAACAGGGACAGGAAAGTTTATTGGCCGAGTTCTTGGTGAAGTCGTTGAAAATAGTGTTGGAATGGTTGGCGACGCTATCAAGTTTAAGCGATTTGCGCTTCATTTACGTCACGTTGAAAAAACAAAGGAAAACTTGGAAAGGCGCGGGATTGATTGGGACGTTGATCCAATGAAAACTGTGCTGCCAAAAATTGCCATTCCTATATTTGAAAATGCATCACTTGAAGAAGATGATGGGCTTCATACGCTTTGGTCGAATTTGCTGGCGAATGCATTAGACGAGAATAGCAAACTTGCGGTAAATCGCGTCCAGGTTTCCATTTTGAAAGAACTTGAGCCTATAGATGTGTTAATCTTGAATATGATTTTTTCTGAAAAAACGACACGTTTCCCTAACAAGGAGCTTTCTGAAGTTCGATTTAAAAAAGAGACAATTGCTCAATCTATTGGAGAGGGTATTGTAGCTGTTGAGATGTCACTGTTAAATTTAATGCGAGTTAGCTGCATTAAGCCAGGCCTTGTTGAGAATGACTCGGTTAGGGTTGGCAACATAAAAAATACAATTTATCAAGGGACAGATTTTGTCCATTTGTCTGAGCTTGGCGTGGCGCTTTGTTTGGCTGCGATGACAGCTCCTAAATGAAGTAATTTGGGAAATTCCGGTTGCAAATTTGGCTTATTAAAGAAACTCAATGTTATAAAATAAGTAAAATATAACATATCATGGTTAAAGGCGTGTATTCACACGCCTTTTTTATTTGCCGAATAGGGGGGGGTGAGATAATGTTATGTTATACTTTTATTTAATGAAACAATAACTTTATGGGATAAAATAAATGGCGCAGGCGAGAGTGCTGAGTGATGTGGATCTGAAGCGGGTGTTAGCTGTGGTGGCGCTGACACGACATGCTGGAAGGAACAGATTGGTGGTGATGCTGAGTTGCTTAGCTGGGCTTAGAGCTGGGGAAGTTGCGGCACTGAAAATTGGCGATGTGCTGGCTGAAGACGGAAAGATTATGGACAGGATTTACTTAAGTAATGAACAGACGAAGGGTAAGCGGGGACGTACAGTGTTTGTAAACACGAAGCTACGGCGGGAGGTTGAACGCTACTTGGTAACGCGGACACGACGTAAGCGTGAACGGGCGCTGATAGAAAGCCAGAAGCAAAGACATTTTAGCGCAACGACAATGGTGATGTTGTTTAGGCGGCTTTACGACGCAGCTGGTTTACGAGATGCGCGGAGCCACAGTGGACGGCGCAGCTACATTACAAAGCTGGCAAACAAGGGGGTGAGCGTAAGGTTGATACAAGTGCTAGTGGGACACAGAAGCATGCAGACGACGCAAGGCTATATTCTCGCTGACCCCGGGTGCCACCGAATTCGAAAAAGGCCGCGTTCCGTTGGAATGCGGCCTTTTTCTTGTTCCCCAGCGGCGGTTAAATTCCGGCCGTGAATATCCTCGTTCTCGGCGCTGGGGCCGTCGAGGCGCGGGGCGAACGTTGGGCCTCGCCGCTCCCGTCAATTTGACTCTGATCCGCCAGATCCGGTTCCTTGAAACCGCGGCCCGCCCGGCGTTCGCCCCGCCTTGAACATTGGCGAGAGATGCCGCCGTGTCGGCGGTCGTCGGCGGGCCGTGCAATAGGCTTCTTGATTCATTCACGAGTTTCCGAAGCGCCGCGAGCGTATTTTCAGTCTGATCCAGCGGTCCCATGACCGGGAAGTGATGTCTGTCACAGGCACCAGCGTTGCGATGCATTAGAATATTTCATGATCCAACGCATCCCATGTGATCGAGGGGAAAAATGAATTCCAACGATATCCTGCTGATCGAAGACAATCCCGGCGACGCTCGGTTGATCAAGGAGGCGCTGCAAGCCGGAGGTGTCGCGGTCAGCAACATCCACCATGTCGTTGATGGTGCTCAGGCTATGGAGTTTCTCCAACGGGACGGGGAGTTCAACGATGCACCGGAACCCGGCTTGGTCTTGTTGGACTTGAACCTTCCCAAAATGGACGGTCGAACAGTTTTGACCAAGATGAAAACAGACCCCGTACTTCAGGAAATTCCGGTAATCATCTTAACCACTTCTTTTGCGGGAGTCGACGTCGAGTATTGCTACAAAAATGGAGCGAACGCCTTTATGACCAAGGCTGCGAATTTTGATGATCTCATGGAATCGCTCAATATATTCCGGAAATTCTGGCTGTCCATCGTACAATTGCCGCACGGAAGACTGATTCATTAAAGCATGATCGGAATAATCCGAGTCGTTCCGTAAAGAGTCCTCTACATCGATATGACAGAGCGGGTTTACGCGAGAATTCGGCGCCGCGAAGCAGCTTCGATTTCTTACGATCCGCGTGTCTTATGATGAGGGCCGCAGGACCCCGCAGCCCTTCCCTGGAACTTCGGCGCGGAAAGGTTCAGGCGTAGTCGACGCCCTTGTCGTCCATCAGCGCCTTGAGTTCGCCGTTGGCATGCATCTCGCGCACGATGTCGCAGCCGCCGACGAACTCGCCCTTAACGTAGAGCTGGGGAATGGTCGGCCAGTTGGCGAAGGCCTTGATGCCCTCGCGGATCTCGGGGTCGGACAGCACGTCGATGCCCTTGAACTTGACCCCTATCTGGGTCAGCACCTGCACCAAGGCGGCAGAGAAACCGCACTGCGGGAAGGCCGGCGAGCCCTTCATGAAGAGCGCCACCGGGTTGTCGTCGATTTCCTGCTGGATACGGGCGAATATGGGATTGTCGTTCATCGGGGATACCCTTTTTTATCTTAAGTGTCTTCGGGGGCGGATGTTTGGAGTGCCAGCGCATGCAGTTCGCCGCCCATGCGGCCCCGCAGCGCGGTATAGACCATCTGGTGCTGCTGAACGCGGGACTTGCCGGCAAAGGACGCGGACACCACCTTAGCCGCGTAATGGTTGCCATCGCCGCGCAGGTCCTCGATCAGAACCTCGGCGTCGGGAAGGCCTTCTTTGATCAGGCGCTCGATTTCGCCCGCTTCCATGGTCATCTTTGCCGGTCCTTTTTTACTCGAACGTATCGGGGGCCGCCATGAAACCGGGCAGCCAGACCTCGTGGGCGGTCTTAAGATCTGCCACCGATATGGTCTCGTTCTTGCCCAACGTCAACTCCTTGGCCCCGGTGGTGCCGATTACGGCGGCCGGGACCCCGGCCTCGGCCGCCGCCGCCAGCACGGATTCGGCGTCACCGACGGTGAGCAGATAGCGCGCCTGATCCTCGCCGAACAGCCAGGCATGGAGAGGCAGGTCCCCGTTCGCGGGCTCGATGGCGGCTCCCATGTCCCCGGCCATCGCCATCTCGGCCAGGGCGACGGCAAGCCCACCGCCCGAGAGATCGTGACACGCCGTGGCCTGGCCCGCCAGAATCAGGCCGCGTACGAAGTCGCCGTTCCTGCGCTCGGCGGCCAAGTCGACCGGTGGCGGCGCACCGTCCTCCCCCCCCGCGATTTCGCGCAGATAAAGAGATGATCCCAAGTGTCCCCTGGTCTCGCCGATGAGAATGATCGCTTGGCCTTCGGCCGGAAAGGCGCTATCGACGGCCTTGGCGGAATCCTCGATCAGCCCCACCCCGCCGATGGTCGGCGTCGGGCAGATGGCGGTGCCCCGGGTTTCGTTGTAGAGCGACACGTTGCCCGAAATGACCGGATAGTCGAGCGCCATGCAGGCCTCACGCATACCCTCGATGCAGCCCACGAACTGGCCCATGATCTCGGGCTTCTCGGGGTTGCCGAAGTTCATGTTGTCGGTGATGGCGAGCGGCGTGGCCCCCGTCGCCGTCACGTTGCGCCAGGATTCCGCAACCGTTTGGCGCCCACCCTGTACCGGATCGGCCAGACAGTAGCGCGGCGTGCAGTCGGAACTCATGGCAAGTGCCTTCTTGGTCCCGTGGACGCGGACCAGCGCCGCATCGCCACCCGGGCGGCCTATGGTGTCGGTCATCACCATGTGGTCGTACTGTTCCCATATCCAGCGCTTGGAGCACAGGTCCGGCGTGCCGATCAAGGTCTTGAGCACCCCGGTCAGGCTGTCGGGCGCCGGCACGTCGGCGGGCGAGATCGCGGGTGCGGCCGGGGTCGGCGTCCAGGGCCGATTGTACTCGGGGCTCGCCGACGCCAGCGGATCGATGGGAAGGTCCGCCACCACCTCGCCTTGATGGCGGATTACCATACGGCCCGTGTCGGTCAGGGTCCCGACGACGGCGAAGTCCAACTCCCACTTCTCGAAGACGGCACGCGCCATTTTCTCCTTGCCGGGCTGGAGCACCATCAGCATGCGCTCCTGGCTTTCGGACAGCAGCATCTCGTAGGCCGTCATGTTCTCTTCGCGCTGGGGCACCTGGTCCAGGTCCATCTCGATGCCGACGCCGCCCTTGGAAGCCATCTCGAAGCTGGACGAGGTCAGCCCCGCCGCCCCCATGTCCTGGATGGCGACGATGGCGTCGGTGGCCATCAGCTCCAGGCAGGCCTCCAACAGCAATTTCTCGGTGAAGGGATCGCCCACCTGCACCGTGGGCCGCTTCTCCTCCGAGTCCTCGCAGAACTCCGCACTTGCCATGGTGGCGCCATGGATGCCGTCGCGCCCCGTCTTGGACCCGACGTAGACGACGGGATTGCCGACGCCCGCGGCAGCCGAATAGAAGATATTGCCGGCGTCTGCCAGGCCGACGGTCATGGCGTTAACCAGGATGTTGCCGTCGTAGCTGGCGTGGAACTCGCACTCGCCGCCCACCGTCGGCACGCCCATGCAGTTGCCGTAGTCGCCGATGCCGGCCACCACGCCCGCCACCAGATGGCGGGTCTTGCGGTGTTCCGGTGCGCCGAAGCGAAGCGCGTTGAGGTTGGCGATGGGCCTGGCCCCCATGGTGAAAACGTCGCGCATGATGCCGCCCACGCCGGTTGCGGCTCCTTGGTAGGGCTCGATGAAGGAGGGGTGGTTGTGGCTTTCCATCTTAAAGATGACGGCCTGGTTGTCGCCGATGTCGATGACACCCGCGTTCTCGCCGGGGCCGCAGATGACCCAGGGGGCCTCGGTGGGCAGGGTCTTGAGCCACTTCTTGGACGACTTGTAGGAACAATGCTCCGACCACATGACGGAAAAGACGCCGAGCTCGGTCAGGTTGGGCTCACGCCCCATGATGCGCAGCACCTCTTCGTATTCATCCTCGGTGAAACCGTGGGACGCGATGACGTCGGGGGTTATTTCGCTCATGACAACGCCTCCGTCAGGGCGTCGAACATGGGCCGTCCGTCGGTACCGCCCAGCTGGGCGTCGGCCAGACGCTCGGGGTGCGGCATCATGCCGAGCACATTGCCCTTGTCATTAAGGATTCCTGCGATGTCAGCCCGGCTGCCGTTGGGGTTGGCCAGATAGCGGAAGGCCACCCGTCCCTCGTCCTCAAGCTTTTCCAGGGCCGCATCATCGGCAAAGTAGTTGCCGTCGTGATGCGACACCGGGATGCGGACGGCCTGGCCCTTGCCATAGCCCCGGGTGAAGGGGGTGGTGTCGTTCTCGACCCTGAGATCCACGTCCTTGCAGATGAACTTGAGCCCGGCGTTGCGCATCAGAACGCCCGGAAGCAGCCCGGATTCGCAAAGGATTTGGAAGCCGTTGCAGATGCCCAGCACATGCACGCCCTGCTTGGCGCGGGACTTGACCTCTTTCATGATCGGCGAGTGGGACGCCATGGCGCCGCAGCGCAGGTAGTCCCCATAGGAAAACCCGCCCGGCAGGACGATGAGGTCGACGTCGGGAATCTCGGTGTCCCCGTGCCAGACCATGTGGACCGGTTTCCCGGTGCTTTGCTCCAGACAGACCTTGGTGTCGCGGTCGCTGGTGGCGGCGGGGAAGACGATGACGGCGGCTTTCATGGGCGCGTCTCGATTTCAGTCTTCGAGATCGATCGAGTAGTCCTCGATCACCGTGTTGGCGAGCAGTTGGCGGCACATCTCGTCCACCGCGCGTTCGGCCTGGGCGCGGTCGGTCTCGTCAAGTTCGATCTCGACGAACTTGCCCTGGCGGACGTCGCCGACACCCTCGAACCCCAACGCGTGCAGCGCGTGCTGGACCGCCTTGCCCTGAGGGTCGAGCACCCCGATTTTGAGCGTCACGTAAACCTTGGCCTTCATGATTTGGAAATCCCCACTTGGTGCGAATCGCCCCTTTTGTACACCATCGTTTCCGAATCAAAAGGGGGATTTATCCCCAGACGGCCAAGCCCTTGGATTGCCGCTTTACATCGCGGCCGCTATGGGCCATTTTCCCGGCTTTCTTTCGCTCCGGGGGGCAAAACTTAGGAGAATCGGACATGACCAGGACGCTCATCCATACCGGTTCAGTGAAGAACGTCTTTCAGTTGGACGATGGCAAGATCGAGTTCGAGTTCTCGGATCGCATCTCGGTCTTCGACAAGCTGGTCCCCAACACCATTCCCGGCAAGGGCAAGGCCTTGAACGATATGGCCTGTCACTGGTTCGAGGTCCTGAGCGAGATCGGCATCTACAACCACTTCATCGAGCGCACCGGCGACACCTCGATGATGGTGGAGCCGGTAAAGATCATCCACGGGCGCGAGAACATCAACGCCGACGGCTCGACCAATCACCTCGTGCCCCTGGAATTCATCCTGCGGCACTTCGTCGCCGGGTCGCTCTGGGACCGGTTGCAGAAGGGCAAGGTGCAGAAGACCGACCTGGGCTTCGCGCCCGGCGACGGCCTGACCAAGGGCATGCGCCTCAAGGCACCCATGTTCGAGACCACGACCAAGCTGGAGCCCATCGACCGCTCGGTGGACCGGGAAGAGGCCAAGCTCCTGTCGCGGATGGACGATGCGCAGCTTGACGGCATCCGCGACACCTGCGTGCGCATCGACCAGGTGATGGACGAGCGCACGGCCGCCACCAACATCATGCACGTGGACGGCAAGAAGGAGTTCGGCTTCGACACCCAAGGTCGGCTGATGATCGTCGACGTCTTCGGCACCGCCGACGAGGACCGCTGGTGGGACCGCGGCCGCTACGAGGCCTCGGGCGAGATGGTGGAACTGTCCAAGGAGGCTATCCGCGCGCACTACCGCGAGACCGGCTACCACGCTGCGCTTTACGGTGCGCGGGATGCTGGCGAGCCGGAGCCCGACATTCCGCCGATCCCCGAAGCGTTGGTCGAGGAGGTGGCGGCGCTCTACCGGTCCATCGCCGATCAGATGTGTAAAGGGTAACGCTCGCGGCGGTTCCCGTTTTTGCCGTGCGCAAGGCCGTGGCTCTTTCCGGGCGCCGAAATATCCCGCATTGTTATCCCGCGCTCCCCAGAATCAGGCCGCGCTCCCCAGAATCAGGCCGCGCTCCCAAAAATCAGATCGGCGTAGCGTTTGATTTGACCGATATAGTCTGCATCGTGCCTATCGCTGCGCCCGTCCAGGTGATCGGCGAGCTTTTCGATCGTGGGCAGCAGATCGCCGTCTTTGCCGACGGCACTGCGGAACACCGGGGTCACGCGGGCGTTTTCGATGTAGGTCACATCCCTGTCCTGGAACCGGCCCTTGGTGAGGGTGAGGTTTAGAATCGCGCTCAATGCCAAGTGGGGAGCGGAGAAGGACCAGAGCAGGCTGCCCAGGGAATAGGCGATCACGGCGATGCGGTCGGGGTCCCTCCGCGTGCGGTAGTATTCAACCGGCTGGACCACGTGCGGATGGTGGGCGATAACGGCATCCGCGCCCCACTCGACCAAGGTGCGTGCGGTCTCTACCTGCCGCCTGCGGGGAAAGAATTCGAACTCGTGCCCTCCGTGGAGCGACGCGATGATGAAATCACATCCCTGGGCCCGGCAGTCGTCGATCTGGCGTTTCAGGAGATCCAGTTCCGCGTCGGCGAATTTCGAGAGCATCCTGGCGACATTGATGCGCCATTCCTCGCCCGCCGGCAGGTCCCGCCCGTTAAGGCTGAACGTGGCGGAGGCGAAACCAATCTTGAAGCCCTCGCGGGTGAGGATCGTCCCGCGGCCGAAATCGTCCGGCGTAACGTTGATGCCGACATCAAGGATGCCCGCGTCGGACAGGGCCTTTATAGTGGTTTCCAAGCCTTCCGTGCCCATGTCAAATATATGGTTGTTGGCCGTATGCAACACGGTGAAGTGTTTGCCCGCGTGACCCTTAAGGACATCGAAATGGTCCCGCGAACAGCATTCGATGGGACTTTCCTTGTCGCTGACAACCTCTTCTTTCAACTCCTGCCCGGTAACCGGGGATTCGAAATTGGCGTAGGAAATATCCTGATCGAACAGCAGATCGGCGATGTTTTCGAACACCACGTCCCTCGCATCCTCGATGCCGCTGACCCGAAACAGGTCACCGGCGGCGCCAAGCGTGAGCGAATTCCGTTTTTCGAAATCCGGCGGCAGGCCGATCACGCCGCCATCGGCCGAAAACAGGCCGGCGGTATTTTCGCCCCTCTCCACCTGAGTAATGGGGTTCGTGCACTTATAGACCCAGTAGAACTTGTCCAGCAGCGTCATTTCCTCGAATGACGTTGCCGCTCCTTTGAAGGGACGATTCCAGAATCCGAACAGGTCGGCGGCTTTGCACACCATGTTCATGGTGAAGCGGAGCCCGGCGGAGATCTCCAAGGCCTCAATGGGCGTTGATGGGAGTTTCCTATGCATGTTTGCCCCCTTCGCGGTTCTCGGAATATGCAATTGTTGTATTTCACGCGATCGAAATTTGCAATACGGAGAGCATGACCCCGCAATACGGGAGCATTTCCGGACAAACCGATGGAACCGGAATTGAAGCCGCCTCCGCCTGGCTCAACTCACGCCGCGTCGTCCGTTCGTAAACATCATCGAATTTTATCTGCCGTATCCCTTGCAACACTTCTGTCCGTCTCATTGAGGCCCTTCTTTTGAGCCCCATTCTAAACCGGACGGATCACATGTTATCTACAGCGGTCATATCGTATGTTTCCGACATAAGGTGTCGTCCACAAGCCCTAATCACGGTATCATCGGACTCATGTTGGACGCGTTGACGCCCCCGGATCGAAATGGAAATCCGCTGTTAGGGTCGGACGACCCGCCTGTATTCGAAGTCTTCAATTTCGATGCCGCCCGCCCGGTCCTGATCGCCTGCGATCACGCCCACAACACCATTCCCGCCATCATGGACAACCTGGGATTGGCCCCGGACGCCCTTCGCCGCCACATCGCCTACGACATCGGCGCCGTCGATGTGACGAAACGCATGGCAACGCACCTCGGCGCGCCCGCAGTCCTGTCGGGGTTCTCGCGGCTGGTCATCGACTGCAACCGCCAGCCCGGCGACCCGCAGTCCATTCCCCGCATGAGCGACGGCGCCTTCGTTCCCGGCAACCGGGACCTGAGCGAGGACGATCAGGTGCGGCGGGTGGAGACCTTCCACGAACCCTACCACCACGCCCTGTCGCAGATGCTGGCCCACATCTGGCGGTCGGGAACCGCGCCGTGGCTGTTCTCGCTGCACAGCTTCACCCCGACCATGAACGGCGAGGACCGCCTGTGGGACATCGGAGTGATGTGGAGCCGCGATTCCCGGATCGCCAAGGCCATGATCGAGATTCTGAGGGCCGAGGGACTGCGCGTCGGCGACAACGAGCCCTATTCGGGACGTGAGAGCGGCTACACCATGGACCGGCACGCGGGCGCAGCCGGCCTGCCGCACGTTGCCGGCGAAATCCGCCAGGATCACCTGGAAACCGCGGAAGGCGCCGCAAAATGGGCCGGTCTGCTGAGCGAGGTTTTCAAGAAACTGCTGGTGATCGACGATCTGCACGGAGTGAAACACTGCTGATGGATTACGCGGAACCCACATTCACGGTCGGCGTCGAAGAGGAATACCTGCTGGTCGACCGCAAGACGCGCGAACTGGCCATCGAGTCGCCGGACGAGATGATGCGCGAATGCGAGGAGCGGCTGGCCGAACTCGTCCGGCCCGAATTCCTGCGTTCCCAGATCGAGGTCGGCACCCGGGTCTGCAAGACCGTCACGCAGGCCGGCAACGAGCTGGCTTGGCTGCGCCGCACGGTGGCCGAGGTGGCGGCGCATTACGGTCTCGCCCCCATCGCCGCCTCGACCCACCCCTTCTCCGAATGGCAGACCCAGCACCATACGGACCAGGAGCGCTACAACATCTTGGCCCGCGACATGCAAACCCCGGCCCGCCGGCTGTTGATCAACGGCATGCACGTCCACGTGGGCGTCGAGGACGACGAACTGCGCATCGACCTTTTGGGCCAGATCTCCTATTTCCTGCCCCACCTTCTGGCGCTTAGCACCTCGTCGCCCTTCTGGCGGGGGCAGAATACCGGGCTCAAGTCGTATCGGCTCAGCGTTTTCGACGAACTGCCTCGCACCGGGCTACCGGAACAGTTCGACTCGTTCACCGAATACCAGCGCCATGTCAACGTACTGATCAAGGCGGGATTGCTGAAGGACGCCAGCATGCTCTGGTGGGACGTGCGGCCGTCGGCCAAGTTCCCGACCATCGAAATGCGCATCACCGACGTCTGCACCCGCCTGGAGGACGCCCGCGCGGTGGCAGCGCTCTACGTCTGCGTGGTGCGCATGCTGTTCCGGCTCCGGCGGTCCAACCAACGCTGGCGCCGCTACGCGACGATGCTGATTAACGAGAACCGCTTCCGCGCCCAGCGCTACAGCTTTGAGGAGGGCCTGGTCGATTTCGGTAAGGGAAAACTGGTGCCGGTGTCCGACCTACTGGACGAGCTTCTCGAACTAATCCGCGACGATGCCGAGGCCCTGGACTGCGTCCAGGAGGTCGAGCACGCCCGGCTCATCACCCGCCGTGGCACCAGCGCCGACCGGCAGATCGAGGCCTATGCAAAGGCCATCGCCGACGGGGCCGACGACCGCAAGGCCCTGATCGCCGTCGTCGACATGCTGATCGAGGAGTCAGTGAAGGGGGTGCAGGAAACCTGAGCCCAAGGAAGCTGAATTCTCCGGCGGTGTCTCAGGCGACGGCGTTCCGTCGCGCCTTGTCTTTATCTTTCGACGGCTTGACGTAGGCCCGGGCGCAGTGTGACTCGCAATAGGGCTTGCCTGGCACCGACTTTTCGCCGCAAAAGCGGAACACCTCGGTTCCTGGATCCCCCTCGGGCCAGCTGCACATACCGGTCTTGAGGGTTTCCAGCCGGATGACCTGAGCCACCGGCTTCTTGCGCTTGCCGCACGGCGGCCCGCCCTTGATCGGCGACTGGCGCTTGACGAGGCCGATCCGGTGCACCTTGCCGATGACGGCGTTCTTGGTCACCCCCAGACGCTGGCCGATCTCGGCCGTGGGGAGTCCTTCTTTCCACAGCGCCATCAGCGCCGCAGTGATTTCGGGTGTCCATTCAAATGGTGTGCTCATGATTGTTTCTGCCCCCATGTCTGCCCGGCATCCCGCGATGCCCACCCCCGACCTGCCGCGCATATCAACCGCAGCAGTTCCAAATTCCACGCATTCCTACGCTGGGGATTAATTACTATATCTTCCGTTTGCCCGCAAGCCCCCCACAAGATGTTGTATGTGGAAAACTCGCTGGACATTTGTGCTGTCGCAAACAATTCTCTTCTCAAAAGGCTGGGAAAGCTGGCGATTCTCAAAGGCCGGGGAAGGAACGACATCATGGCGGAATTTCCCAAGAAATCTCTCGACGACTGGCGCGCCGCCGCGAGCCGCGAATTGAAGGCGCGCGCACCGGACGACTTGGTCTGGGAGACGCCGGAGGGCATCCCGATCAAGCCGCTCTACACGGCCGCGGACCTGGAGGGGCTCGAACATACGGAAAGCCTCCCGGGCTTCGCCCCCTATCTCCGGGGCCCCTGGGCAACCATGTACGCCGGGCGCCCCTGGACCATCCGTCAGTACGCCGGGTTCTCGACGGCGGAAGAATCCAACGCGTTTTACCGCGCCAACCTGGCCGCCGGACAGAAGGGCCTGTCGGTGGCTTTCGACCTGGCGACTCACCGGGGTTACGATTCCGACCACCCGCGTGTCACGGGCGACGTCGGCAAGGCGGGGGTCGCCATCGACTCGGTCGAGGACATGAAGATTCTGTTCGACGGCATCCCCCTGGACGAGATGAGTGTATCCATGACCATGAGCGGTGCCGTTCTGCCGGTCATGGCTGGCTACATCGTTGCCGCCGAAGAGCAGGGCGTGAGCCGGGACAAGTTATCGGGCACCATTCAGAACGACATCTTAAAAGAGTTCATGGTGCGCAACACCTACATCTATCCGCCCGGGCCCAGCATGCGGATCATCGCCGACATCATCGCCTATACGGCGGAAGACATGCCGCGCTTCAACTCGATCTCGATCTCCGGCTATCACATGCAGGAAGCGGGCGCGACCGCGGTGCAGGAACTGGCTTTTACGCTAGCCGATGGGTTGGAGTACGTGCGCGCCGCCTTGGGCAAGGGACTCGCCGTGGATGCTTTCGCGCCCCGGCTCAGCTTCTTCTTCGCCATCGGCATGAACTTCTTCATGGAGGTAGCCAAGCTGCGTGCCGCGCGCCTCCTGTGGGCGGAATGCATGTCCCAGTTCTCGCCCCAGGACCCGCGGTCCCTGATGCTGCGCACCCACTGCCAGACCTCCGGCGTGTCGCTGACGGAAAAGGACGCCTACAACAACGTCATCCGCACCACGGTCGAGGCCATGGCGGCGACGCTCGGCGGCACCCAGTCGCTGCACACCAACGCGCTGGATGAAGCCATCGCGCTCCCCACTCCCTTTTCGGCCCGCATCGCCCGCAACACCCAGCTTGTGCTGGCCGAAGAAACGGGGATCACCAAGGTCGTCGACCCGCTGGCCGGCAGTTACTACGTGGAGAGCCTCACCCATTCGCTGGCCTCGGAAGCCCGCAAGCTGATCGACGAGGTGGAGGCCATGGGCGGCATGACCAAGGCCGTGGAGTCCGGCATGCCCAAGACCCGCATCGAGGAGTCGGCGGCGCTGCACCAGGCCCGCATCGACCGCGGCGAAGACGTGGTGGTGGGCGTCAATAGGTACCGCTCCGAAACGGACGCGGAGATCGAGATCCTCGAGATCGACAACACCGCCGTCCGCGAGGCTCAGATTGCGCGCCTCGAAAAGGTCCGCAAAAGCCGGGACGAGGCCGCCTGCCGCACCGCGCTGGAGGCCCTGACCGCAGCGGCCGGGTCCGGCGACGGCAATCTTCTCGTCCTGTCGGTCGAAGCGACCCGCAAGCGGGCCACCGTGGGCGAAATTTCGGACGCGCTGGAAGCCGAGTTCACCCGCCACCGGGCGCAGATTCATTCCATCAGCGGTGTCTACGGCTCGGCCTACGAAGGCAACGCGGGCTTCGCCAAGATCTGCCGCAGGGTCGACGCCTTCGCCGAGCGGGAAGGCCGCCGACCGCGCATGCTGGTGGTCAAGATGGGTCAGGACGGCCACGACCGCGGGGCCAAGGTCATCGCCACCGCGTTCGCCGACATCGGCTTCGACGTCGACATCGGCCCCCTGTTCCAGACCCCGGACGAGGCGGCCCGCCAGGCGGCGGAGAACGATGTTCACATCATCGGCGTCTCGTCGCAGGCGGCGGGGCACAAGACCCTGGTCCCGGCCCTGATCGACGACCTCAGGGCCCAAGGGGCGGACGATATCGTGGTGGTCTGCGGCGGGGTCATTCCGTCCCAGGACTACGAGTTCCTTTACGAGGCGGGCGTCGCCGCCGTCTTCGGTCCCGGCACCCATATCCCGACGGCGGCGGGCGAGATTCTAGAGATCCTGACCAAACGCCGCGCCGGCTGACGGGCGGGTCGAAACCCTCCGTTGCCGGGGAAAGATCCGGCGCATCGACGCGGCCGAAATCCCCATCCTGCGCCAACACGATGTCGGCAGATTGTCGCATGACGGGGCAGTTTTCAGCATCAAAGAAACGCCGCACGCCGCCGGCAATCCCCGCGACTTGAACGCCAACCGGGCAGGCCTCCCGGAAAGTCCTTGCTTTTCGAATCTCTCGGGGCCACATTCCGGGCTTGGTTTTGAAATTGCATAAGGCAAACGAGAGGGGAGATGGCTAAAGAAGAGGTCCTCGAATTCACCGGTATGGTGACCGAACTCCTGCCCAATGCCATGTTTCGGGTAAAACTCGACAACGACCACGAGATTCTCGCCCACACGGCCGGCAAGATGCGCAAGTACCGGATCCGCGTCCTCCAAGGGGACCGAGTGAACGTCGAGATGACGCCCTACGATCTGACAAAGGGCCGCATCACCTTCCGATACAAGTAAAGACCATGGTGGCTTCCCGTGAAGACCGGAAGCTTCGCTTGGTTCTCGCCTCGGCTTCGCCCAGGCGCTGCGGCCTGCTGGCCCAGATCGGGCTTCCTCCTGACACCATTGCTCCGACGTACGTGAACGAGTCCCCGCGCGTCAAGGAACTCCCCCTCGACCATGCCAAACGCCTGGCCGAGGAGAAAGCCAGTGCCGGGGCAAAGGATTTTCAAGGTGATTTCGTTCTTGGTGCCGACACTGTCGTCGCCTGCGGCCGCCGCATCCTGCCCAAGGCGGGAACCGAGGCCGAAGCGCGCGAGACTCTCGAGATGCTTTCCGGACGCGCCCACCGGGTAACCACCGCCATCTCCGTCGTAAGGCCGGACGGCCGCCTTTTCTCTCGTGTGGTCACGACGCGCGTCGTCTTTAAACGCCTGTCTCCAGAGGAACTCTCCTCCTATATCGCCAGTGGGGAATGGAGGGACAAGGCGGGAGCCTATGCCATCCAAGGCCGTGCCGCCATGTTCGTTCGCCAGATTGTCGGGTCCTACAGTAATGTCGTCGGCTTGCCACTCTACGAGACGGCCTCCCTGCTCAAAGGGCTGGGCTACTGCCCCCAGGCCGGGCCATAATCGCCCCGTGGCTATCGATGAGATCCTGATTAACGCCCAGCCTGGCCAAACCCGTGTCGCCCTTCTTGAGGACGGGCGCTTGGTTGAGCTCTTGCTTGCCCGTGGGGACTTGGCGGGTGTCGCCGGCAACGTCTATCTCGGTCGGGTCGAGAAAGTGGTGCCGGGCATCGAAGCTGCGTTCGTCGACATCGGCCTCGAACGCGTTGGCTTCCTGGCCCTGCCCGAGGTCCGCCCTTTCGGCGTTGACGGGGGCGGGGACAGGATCGGGGACTATCTCTCGGAGGGCGACGCGGTCCTGGTTCAGGCGGTGCGCGACCCAGAACCCGGCAAAGGGGCCAAACTGACCACCCGGGTGACCCTGCCCGGGCGGTATTCGGTTTTCCTTCCTATGGAACCGGCGGTTTATGTCTCAAAGCGTATCGAAGACCGGGAAACCCGGCACCGGCTGAAAGTCTGGGCCGAGAAATTGCTGGAGGACGACGAAGGCCTGCTGCTCCGCACCGCCGCCTTGGACGCCGAACGAGAAGACCTAGCCCGCGAGGCCGGCAGTCTGAGGCAGGTCTGGACAGCCATTTGCGGAGCCCGAGACACGAAACGGCCGCCGCAGTGCCTTTACGCTGAACCGGGGCCGGCTCAGCGGGCGGTTCGAGATTTTGCCGGCCCGGAGATCCGGCGGATCCGCGTCGACGACCCGCAGACCCTAAAACAAATCGAAACCTTCTGCCAAGAACACGCCCCGGCTCCCGGGGGCTGCCTGGAGGGCCATGTCGGACCGGAACCCCTGTTCGCGGCGGCGGGAATCGAAGGACAGATCGACGCGGCGCGTGAGGCCTTGGTCACCCTGCCGTCGGGGGGCAGCCTGATTATCGAGGGGACCTCCACCCTGACCGCCATCGACGTTAATTCGGGGGGGGGTGGATCGGGAGGCAAAGAAGCGACGGCGCTCTCGACCAACCTCGAAGCCGTCGAGGAACTGGCCCGTCAGGTGCGGCTTCGGGATCTTTCCGGATTGCTCGTCGTCGACTTCCTGCGCATGAGGGCATCAAGGAACCGCCAACGGGTGATCGAGGCCCTGCGCCACGCCGCCGCCCCGGACCCCCGGACCCCGCATGTCATCGGATTCACGACCTCGGGCCTGGTGGAGATGACCCGCCGGAAGCAGGGAGAGCCTCTGGACCGCCAACTGGGCACCCCCTGCGCCTGCTGCAACGGAAGCGGCCGGACCCTGGCTCCGGAAACCCTGGCTTTCGAAATCTTGCGCGCCATTCCTCCGGAGGCCCGGGCCAACCCGGGGAAAGCCTTGCGGGTCAAGGCCGCACCGGGTGTTATCGAAGCCCTCGACGGTGCCGCCCGGGAAGCCCGGACCGAAGTCGAACGCCGTCTCGCCCGTCCCCTCGGCTTGGTCCCGGACGAGACCGTTGGTCCCGACACTTACGAAATCCTGACCGAGAACTGATACCAAGGTGCGGTGATAATGACCCATAGAGATCGCTTATACAGTCCGTCGGGTAGGAGGAAAGACGCAGGCGATGCAGCGCATCGTCAAGGCTTCCCGATGCCTCACATCGCTTCGATGCGCGCTCCTAGCCAAAAATCAGGGGAAGCCGTCTCTATGAGTTATTATCACCGCACCTTGGTATGAGGCTGGCTCATGTGCGACAAGACCAACAAAGTCGTCCCTTTGAAACGGCGCAAATGTCCGATCTGCGGCAAACCGGCCCAGGAGCGTTACTGCCCTTTCTGCTCCAAGCGCTGTGCGGACGTGGACCTTGGCCGCTGGTTCGGAGAGACCTACCGGGCGGCCTCCGAAGATGAACCCGACGCCGATGACGGTACCTCCGACGAACAGTAGTGAAGACACCGCCATGGATGCTGGACAGGACCGGTATTTTCTTTTATAAGCCCGGTCTCCTTCAGGCGCGGTTTCGCCGCGCCGGCGGGAATGCCCAGGTAGCTCAGTTGGTAGAGCAGGGGACTGAAAATCCCTGTGTCGGCAGTTCGACTCTGTCCCTGGGCACCATTTCTTTTCGCACTCGCGGCTCCGCCCGAACGCGCCACCTCCCCCCGAAACACAATTGGCATGCGATCACACGTTCGTGATCTGATGTGATTTTCGCAAAAGGGGGGCAGACGGTATAAGGATGTCACGACGTTGACATCGGGAGCCTCCCCCCCCCCCCACAGGCTCTCGGTTGGTATTCTTCCCTTTAAGCCGGACCCATGTGGTCCGGCTTTTTTTTCGAATTCCGACGGAGTGGATGGAGGTCATCCCGCCGAAGGTTTGAGAGGCCCCTGTTTGTTGACCAGGGCAGTGAAGTCTTTCCAAGAAAGAGGCCTGCTGAACAAATAGCCTTGGGCATAATCGCACCCTTGGAATCGGAGGTAGCTCAACTGGTCCTCCTGTTCCACGCCCTCGGCAATGACCTTGAGTCCCAGTCCATGTGCCATGGCGATAATGGCGTTGGTCAAGGCGGCGTTTTCAGTATCGGTGGTGACATCCTTAACGAAGGAGCGGTCGATCTTTAGCGTATCGAATGGATAACGCTTCAGGTATCCCAGGGCCGAATAGCCTGTTCCGAAGTCGTCAATCGAGATTTTGGCCCCCATTACCTTCAAGGCATCCATAACGGCCCCCGCCTGCGGCCCTTGATCGATGACCAGCCGTTCGGTGACTTCGACTTCCAGGCACTCCGGCGACAACCCCGTCCTTGCCAAGATGTCCCCAATCATATCGAGAATGGACGGCTCCTCGAATTGACGGGACGAGAAGTTGACCGCGATCCGGAATAAACCGCCGTCTTCAGGCTGCCAGCCCGTGGCATCCCGGCAAGCCGTCTCAAGGATCCAAAGCCCGATGGGGACAATGAGCCCTGTCGCTTCGGCCAAGGGGACAAACCGATCCGGCACGACCAATCCCAACTCGGGGTTCCGCCAGCGTACCAAGGCCTCGGCGCCGATGATTTCGCCGGTCCCGACCCGAACCAAGGGCTGGTATTGAAGGAATAACTCGTCATTTTCCAAGGCCCGGCGCAACAGGTTCTCCATGTGCAACCGTTCCAGCGAGTCTTTGTCCATGGCCAGGGTAAAGAAGCGATAGGTATTGCCGCCCTTCTCTTTGGCCCGCACCATGGCGGCATGGGCGTTGCGCAGCAGGATGTTCGCATCATCCCCGTCATTGGGGCTGATGGTCACGCCGATACGCGCGCTGAGCTGAAACTCCTCCTCGCCCACCACGTAGGGTTTGCTACAGGCGTCGAGGATCCGCTGGGCAACGACTTCAGCGAACTCCCCGGCCCTGAGGCCCGGCAGGATGACCAGGAATTCGTCGGCGCCCAAGCGGGCAACCGTATGACCATCCTCCACACAGGAGACCAGCCGGGCCCCCGTTTGCTTGAGAACCTGGTCACCCGCGGCATGGCCGATGGTATCGTTGACTTTCTTGAGGTCGTCGAGATTGACGCAAAACAGGGCGACGGAGCGGTTCCCACGCTTCGCGGATGTTACCACCTGCGCTAGGCGGTCCATGGCAAGCAGCCGGTTGGGCAGGTCCGTCAGATCATCGTAGTCCGCCTGATGAATCAGCCGTTCCTCGTATTCCTTGCGCAGCGAGACGTCTTCCTCGACGCCCAGGAAATGGGTGATGCGGTCGTCTGTGTCCTTGATCGGCGAAACGATCACGTGCTCCCAGAAGATTTCTCCGTTCTTCTTCCGGTTGCTGAGTTCGCCCTGCCACTGATGGCCTGTAGTAATCGTTTTCCACAGGTCCTCATAAACTACCTTCGGCGTGTTGCCTGATTTCAGGATGCTCGGTTTTCTTCCGATGACTTCCTCGGCGCCGTACCCTGTAACCTCGGCGAAGGCGGAGTTCACATACTCAATGACCCCATCTGTGTTCGTAATGATTACGGAAACCGGGCTCTGCTCTACCGCTGCCGACAGTTTGCGCAGGGATTCCTCGGCCGCCTTGCACTGCGTGAGGTCGCGCAGAAAAGCCGTGAAGATCGTACGGTCCCCCAGTTCTATGGGCGCAATCGTGAGTTCGACCGGAAACCGCTCGCCGTTCTTCCTCATGGCGGTCAATTCGATGCGGCTTTTGAGAATAGTGCTCTCACGTGTCTCCAGATAACGTTTCATCCCCGCGTTGTAGATGTCGTGGGATTCGGATGGAATAATCAGGCCGGCCAGAAGCTCGCCTTGGATCTCCGTGTCGGCATAGCCGAACATCTCACGGGCCGTCGGATTGATTTCGATTACACACCCCTCGGCATCGATGGTGATGATGCCGTCCAAGGCCGAGTTCAGAATACCGCTCTTGCGCTCCTCGTTCTCGCGCAAGGCCCGGCTGGCTTCGGTACGTTCGATCACGTGTCCGATATGGGATCCGATCTGCATCAGGACGTAGAACAGGGATTGGTCAGGCTCTTCGGTTTGATCGGAAAAGAACTCCAGAACTCCCGCCACTTCGGAATTGGCCAGGACCGGGAAGGCAAATCCGCTCTTCAAACCGATATCATTCAGCGGATCGGCACGCGGGAAATTGCTGTCCTTTTGAAGATCGACGATCCACGCCGGCTCGCCGCTCGCCATCACCCGGCCGGGCAGCCCCTCGCCGGAACGGAACGGGGTATTCTCCGTCAGTTCCAGAAACTTGGTGTAGCGCTCCTTGTCCTTCAGAAACCATATGCCTGAGGGCCTGAGGATCTCCGGCTGCTCTTCATCGCGAAGATAGGCGTGGGCGACGGGCCAGTTCTTGTAGGTGCAAAGATTGTTCAGGCAAACCCGGACGGCGTCTTCCACCGAGTCAGCCTTGTTGGCGGCTTCGGCAATCGAATGTATGAGGCCGACGAGCGCCGTCGTTTCCTGCATGGCCAACTGGGCCGTGTGTCGTTCCTCGGCTTTGATGGTAAGCTCGGTCGTCCGTTCGACCAGCGCGTCGAAGGTTTTTCTCAGCTCCGACTCCGACTCGCCGGTCTTGACGCGCGTCAACGCGCGGCGTTGCCAGACCAGCCCCCCGACGGCCGCAAGCAAAGCGATCAGCACGACGAGCAGAAGAAGGTCGGTGCTCGCCCCTCCGTCGCCTCCAGCCGAGGAGGCAAAGACCTCTCGGGAAAAAATCACCGTTATCGTAGCCAAGCCGGTCGCGCGTATCACAGAAGACATAATCGTCGAATGACTCCCACGTCGACAGCACTAGAATCCCTCATCTCAATCCTACGGGAAGAAACGGAAATTGTACAATCGGCTAAGCGGCGATGTTTTTCTCGCATTGTCAAAGAAGAAGGGACGCTAAGCCCCACGCCAGGCCAAAAAGAACGGGTTGGTGGAGCATATAGACGAGAAGACTGTGCCGTCCCAGCCACCGCAGGCCCGCAGCCGGGGCTCCGTTCGGACTCCAGGCCAACAGGCTGGCCGGGATGCGTCCGGTTATGGCCATCCGGCCAAGAACGATTCCGAACAGGGGCCAAGCGAACCAGGGAAACAGGGGCACATAGTCGTAAGCCTGTGGGGTCGTGATATTCAGGCCCAGCCACCATAGCCAGGAGGCATCGAAGGCCGGGCTTTTCAGGTAGAGGGGAGCGAGAAGGACCGCCAAACCGACACCGGCGACAACGGCCACCGGAACCCTGAGGAAAACCAACCCCAGCACGCTCGACACCACAATGCAGTTGAGAATCCCGAAGAAGATAAAAGCCTCATCGAAAGCCACCCAAGTTACCGCAGAGATGATGCCCGCACAGAGCGCGATAATCCCGAGGCGGCGGAAATAAGTTGCCGCCCGGAACCCGCGCCCTTGGGCCAGGACGAGGCTGATGCCCACCGCAAGAAGAAAGGTCCCGGCAATAAAATAGGAGAACCATCGCCAGGGGGCCGAGAACAGGGAAATTTCGGCAAGCTGGAAATGATGGAGATCCCAGGACAGGTGATAGGCGATCATCGCCAGGACCGCCACCCCTCGCAGCGCGTCGAGCAGAAAGACGCGCGATAGCGCCATCTTCTTGACCGCGATGGTACCGATCGCCTGTCCTGCGGCCCCCGAAGTCATCGTCGGTCCTGAAAGAAACGTTTGAGCAGGGCGCCGCAGCGGGTTTCGCTAAGCCCCCCATAGATTTCAGGCTGGTGATGACAGGTGGTATGCTCGAAAACCCTGGGGCCGTGATCGACACCCCCTCCCTTGGGATCGTAGGCGCCGAAATAGAGGCGTCTGATCCGGGCGAAAGAGATGGCGGTGGCGCACATGGGGCAGGGT
Organism: Rhodospirillales bacterium; assembly: GCA_003354135.1. Taxonomy (GTDB): domain Bacteria; phylum Pseudomonadota; class Alphaproteobacteria; order Rhodospirillales; family GLO-3; genus GLO-3. Next base: position 38,501 of record PIVK01000014.1, on the reverse strand, counting down.
TCCAGCGTCACATAGAGATCGCACCCCTCCAGCCGCGGCGCTCCCATCGATGTCGAAACCTCGCGGATCGCCAAGATTTCGGCGTGAGCCGTCGGGTCCGACAGTTGCTCGGTTCGATTTCCGGCACGGGCCAAAACGGCCCCCGCCCCGTCAACCAAAACCGCCCCGACCGGCACCTCGCCCCGCGCCGCCGCAGCCTCGGCCTCTGCAATCGCCAGGTCCATGGGGTTTTTTTCGTTCATCCGGCAAAAGTGCAGGGACGAAACGTTCCCGTCAAGGCAGGTGCTTGCCGCCTGACGCCTCAAGGCTTACAGTCCCGTCCATGAAAACACCCTTGATCGGCGTCACCTTGGATTCTGAAGACCCCGGGGGATATTCCAAGTTTCCCTGGTATGCGTTGCGGCGGAATTACTGCGACGCGGTGGTGCGGGCCGGCGGCCTGCCCTTGCCCTTGACCCACGAACCGGATTTGGTCGGGCACTACCTCGATCACATCCAGGGCCTGATCATCACCGGCGGCCATTTCGACGTCGATCCGGCGCTCTTCGGCGAGGCGGCCCACCATGATGGCGTTACGTTGAAGGAGGGGCGGACGGATTTTGAAATGGCCGTCACCCGCATGGCGCTGGAACGGGATATGCCCCTTCTCGGCATCTGCGGCGGCCAGCAACTACTGCACGTGGTGCTGGGCGGGCGGTTGATTCAGCATATCCCGGACGCAAGGTCCGATGCGCTGGCCCACGAGCAGCCCAACCCGCGGGACGAGCCGGGCCACGATGTCGAGATCGTCGAGGACACCCTGCTGCACCGGATCGTCGGCAGGAACCACTTGGCGGTCAACAGCGCCCATCACCAGGCAGCGGCGGACGAGCCCCAGGGCGTGGTGATCAACGCCCATGCGCCGGATGGAGTGATCGAGGGCATGGAGGCCCCCGACTACACCTTCTGCCTCGGCATCCAATGGCATCCGGAATTCGAGATCTCGGACGGCGACGTGCGGATCTTCGCCGCCTTCATCGAAGCTGCCCGCAAATATCGTCAGCCATGAGCGAAGAAATCCTTCCCGATCCGCAAGGGGAAAAGCCCGATCCTCAAGGGGAAAAGATTGCCAAGGTCCTGGCACGGGCCGGGCTCTGTTCGCGGCGCGAAGCCGAACGGTGGATCAAAATGGGCCGGGTGGCCGTCGGCGGGCAAACCGTGACCACGCCTGCGGTTCGGGTTACGAACGTTGCCGAAGTAACGGTGGACGGTAAGCCGCTGCCCGAGACGGAGGAGACCCGCCTCTGGCGCTACCACAAGCCCACCGGGCTGATGACGACACACAAGGACCCGGAAGGCCGCCCGACGGTATTTGACAGGCTCCCCCCTGAACTGCCGCGCGTGATTTCCGTGGGGCGCCTCGATCTCAACTCCGAGGGCCTGCTGCTATTGACCAACGATGGAGAATTGGCCCGCACGTTGGAGCTTCCGGAACGGGGCTGGACCCGGCGTTACCGTATCCGGGTCCACGGCACCGTGGACGAGGCGGCCCTGCGGCGGCTCCGCAAGGGACTCAAGATCGGAGATATCCGCTACGGCGCCATCCAGGCCCGGCTTGAAAAGGTCCAGGGCAGCAACGCCTGGCTGCAGGCAGGGCTGGAGGAAGGCAAGAACCGGGAAATCCGCCGCGTCATGGAACATCTCGGGCTGCAGGTGACCCGCCTGATTAGGACCTCCTACGGCCCCTTCCAACTGGGAAATCTAGAGCGTGGCCAGGTTTCCGAGAGCCCGCGGCGGACTTTGCGCGAACAACTGGGCCGCAAAAACTGGCGGTCCCTGTCCAAGAAACGTAAGGGCAAGGGATGAGGATCGTCGGCGGCCGGCACAAGAGCCGCGCCGTCGCGACACCCAAGGGACGCGATGTTCGCCCCACATCGGACCGCACCCGCGAGGCTGTGTTCAATATCCTCGAACATGCCATCGACGGCTTCACCGTTTCGGGAACGTCGGTCGTGGATCTTTTCGCCGGCACCGGAGCCCTGGGGCTGGAGGCGTTGTCGCGGGGTGCGCGGCATGCGACCTTCATCGACCGGGACGCCAACTCCCTCGGGATCGCGCGCCGGAATGCGGTTGCCGTGGGCGAGACGGGCACGACGGCGTTCCTCAGACTGGACGCCTGCCGCCTGCCGCCGCCGGCCCGGATCGCCGATGCCCCTTGCGGACTGGCCTTTCTCGACCCGCCTTATGAGAAGGGATTCATGCCACCGGCCCTGTTGGGCTTGATGACGAAAGGCTGGCTGGCCGAAGGGGCGGTCCTTGTCCTGGAGATGGCGGCCGGGGAACCGCTTGATCTTCCGTCGGGCTTCCGGATCTTGGACGAAAGGATCTATGGCGCCGCGCGCGTCGTCTTCCTGCGTTTTTTCCGCTGATTATGAACCCTTGGGTTTCCAACGATTTCCGTTTACCGTACCGGGGTAACTCTTCGGCAATCGGAAATCGCTCCGAGGGCGGTGCCGGAGGCCGATAGCAACGAATTACGACAAGGGAATATCATGGCTCATATTGTTGTTTTAGGCGCGGGTGTTGGTGGCGTCTCGATGGCCTATGAAATGCAGCAGCTTCTCCGTAAGGAGGATAAGGTCACGGTTGTGTCCAACTCGGACTACTTCCAGTTCACGCCCTCCAATCCCTGGGTGGCGGTCAACTGGCGTACCAAGAACGATATCGTGGTTCCGCTGGCGGATCCCATGGGCAAGAAGGGGATCGACTTCATCACCTCGGGCGCCAAGAAGCTGGATGCGGAAAACAACCGCATCGAACTCGGCGACGGCACCACGCTCGACTACGACTACCTGACCATCGCCACCGGTCCCATGCTGGCCTTCCACGAGATCGAAGGCTTCGGTCCCGACGCCCACACCCACTCCGTCTGCCATGTGGACCACGCGGTGCAGGCGGGAGAAGCCTGGGAGGAGTTCTGCCGGAACCCGGGACCGATCGTGGTCGGCGCCGTGCAGGGAGCTTCCTGCTTTGGGCCGGCTTACGAATTCGCGCTGATCATGGATACGGACCTGCGGCGGCGGAAGATCCGGGACAAGGTCCCGATGACCTTCGTGACTTCCGAACCCTATATCGGTCATCTGGGCCTGGGCGGCGTCGGCGACACCAAGGGCCTGCTTGAGTCCGAACTCCGCGGCCGCCACATCGACTGGATCACCAACTGCAAGACCGACAAGTTCGAGGCCGGCAAGGTCTTCGTCTCCGAATGCGACAACGAAGGCAACCCCGTCAAGAACCACGAGTTGGAAAACAAGTTCTGCATGATGCTGCCCGCCTTCCGCGGCATCGAGGCCCTGGCCGGGATCGAAGGTCTGGGCAATCCGCGCGACTTCGTCATTGTCGACAAGAAGCAGCGGAGCCCCAAATTCCCCAACATCTTCTCGGCCGGTGTCTGCATCGCCATCCCGCCGGTCGAGGCGACACCGGTCCCCACCGGCTGCCCGAAGACCGGGTTCATGATCGAAAGCATGGTGACGGCCGCGGCCGAGAACATCCGTGAGCTTCTTGACGGCAAGGAACCGACCCACGAGGGCTCCTGGAGCGCCGCCTGCCTGGCCGATTTCGGCGATGGCGGCGCGGCCTTCGTCGCCATCCCGCAGATCCCGCCGCGCAACGTCAACTGGTCCTCCAAGGGCAAGTGGGTCCATTTGGCCAAGGTGGCGTTCGAGAAGTACTTCCTGCGCAAGGTCAGGCGAGGCATCGGGGAGCCGGTCTACGAGAAGCACATGGTCAAGATGATGGGCCTGCAGCGGCTCAAGTAGTGCCGAACATGGGTTTGGGAAGGGCTTGCCTCAAGCTTGGGGCAGGCCCTTTTCGCTGAGGACCAGCGTTCACGGAAAATCGTCGGACACGGGACAGGCGGCCCGCCTCGCGACGCACACAGGACATTCCACGGCATCAGCGGCGGCCGAACAGCTTCTCAACGTCGTGCAGCTTAAGCTCCACATAGGTGGGCCGGCCGTGGCTGCACTGGCCGGAGAGCGCCGTGGCTTCCATCTCGCGTAAGAGCGCGTTCATCTCGGAAGTGTTGAGCGTGCGCCCGGCCCTGATACTGCCGTGGCAGGCCATGGTGGCGCAGACTTCGCTCAGCCGGTCCTGTAGGTTCACCGCTTCTTCCAACTCGGCCAGATCTTCTGCAAGGTCCCGGACCAGCCCCTTGATGTCTGTTTCCCCCAGGAGCGCGGGGGCTTCTCGGACCACCACCGACCCGGGCCCAAAGGCCTCCAGGAGCAGGCCCAAGGTCTCCAGCTCTCCGGCCCGGTTCAGCAAACGGTCGGCCGACGCCTCGTCCAATTCCACCACCTCGGGAATCAGCAGGCCCTGGCGGGCCACGCCGCCTTCCTTAAGCGCCCCTTTTATCCGTTCGTGCACCAGGCGCTCATGGGCCGCATGCTGATCGACAATGACGATGCCGTCCTCCGTCTGGGCGACGATGTAGGTGGCGTGAAGCTGGCCCCGCGCCACACCAAGGGGATAGGCCGCAGCGGCCTCGTCCACGGGCGCCTCGACGGCCGGCGCCTGGGGCGCGGCCTCCATCCCGGGCAGCGCAGCGTGGTACTGGGCGGCGGTGTCGCGCAACCCCCGATGAACCGTGCCGCCCCTCGGCGCATAAACCTGCGTCGGGGGACGCGGGCCTTCCGGCCTGGCGGCTCCCAGCGCCGCGATGGAGGCAGTGGTCGAGGTGCGGTGCCCGGCTTCGGCCAGGGCGTGTTTGGTGGCGCCGACGATCAGCCCGCGCACCAAGCCGGCGTCGCGGAACCGGACTTCGGTCTTGGCTGGATGGACGTTGATGTCGACGGTTTCCGGCGGCAGGTCGAGAAACAGGGCCACCAGGGGATAACGATCCGAGGCCAGCACGTCCTGGTAAGCCCCACGCAACGCCCCATAGAGCAGCTTGTCGCGCACCGGGCGCCCGTTGACGAACAGGAACTGCATGGCCGCATTGCGGCGCGAAAGTGTCGGCAATCCGGCGAATCCCGAAAGCCGCACCCCCTCGCGCTCGGCCTCGACCGGCATGGCGTTGTCCTGGAACTCGCGCCCCATGACCGCGCCCAGGCGGTCAAGCCGGGCCGGGAACAGCTCCCCCTGGGCCGGGTTGAACTTGATTACCTGGCGGGCGTCGTCAAAGAGCGAGAACCCAACATGGGGATGGGCCATGGCGAGGCGGTTGATGACGTCGGTTACATGAGTCAGTTCGGTGCGGGCCGCTTTCAGGAACTTGAGCCTGGCCGGGGTCGCGTAGAAGAGGTCGCGCACTTCGACCCGGGTGCCCGGAGGATGGGCGGCGGGCTGGACTGGGGCAACCTTGCCGCCCTCGACCGAAATCGTACAGGCCTCGTCGGCATCCGCCCTGCGGCTGGTGAGGACGAGCCGGCTGACGGCGCCGATGGAGGGCAGCGCCTCGCCCCTAAAGCCCAGTGTCCCAATATGGACCAGGTCGTCGCCGGGCAGCTTGGAGGTGGCGTGGCGCTGTACCGCCAGTTCCAGCTCGGCGGCTCCCATGCCGTGGCCGTCGTCGGTCACCGTGATCAGCACCCGCCCGCCGTCCTTCAGCACAACGTCGATGCGCGTCGCCCCGGCGTCCAGCGCATTCTCCACCAGTTCCTTGACCGCCGAGGCCGGGCGCTCCACCATCTCGCCGGCGGCGATCCGGTTGACCAGGGTTTCGGGCAGAAGGCGGATGGTCATCGGTTGGGAACCCGTTGTCCGTTCAAGGCATCGTCCACGGCCGTCCTCAGGCGCTCCAGGGCCGGATTGGAAGACGAGGAATAATAGAGCGCATAGACCACGTTTGGCAAACGGGGCAAATCCGAAATCGGGCTCAGGGCACCCCCGGCGGAATCCTGAAAAAGGGCCGTGCGGACCGTCACCCCCAGGCCCGCCTCCGCCGCCGCCCGAAGCCCCGACAAACTGGGGCTCGAATAGGCGATGCGCCAGGGCCGGCCGGCGGCGTCCAGCGCCTCCAGTGCCGCGCGGCGAAAAGGACAAGGAGGCTCGAACAGGACCAGGGGAACCGGCACCTCGGGATTCGGCGGAACCCCCGACCGTCCCAGCCAGGTCATGGGCAACGTCAACAAAGGTCGGGCCTCGGGCGTCCCGGGGGCCGCCACCGCCAGGGCCATATGAAGAGCGCCGTTGTTCACCGCCTCGATCAGAGCCGCGCTGCTTTCCACCCGGACCTTGAGACGGACCCCGGGATGGCTGCGGGCGAAGTCCCCCAGGACGCCGGCCAGGATCGTGTCGGCAAGATCCTGGGTGGTGCCGAACCGGACCGCGCCGCTCACGGCCTCGGGGGCCAGGGCGGCCACCGCTTCGTCGTTGAGCGAGAGCAAACGCCGGGCATAGGCAAGAAGCTGCTCGCCCTCCTCGGTGAAGGCCAGGCGCCGCCCCTCCCGGCGGAAGACGGACACACCCAGGCGGTCCTCCAGCCTGCTGATCTGAAAGCTGACCGCTGCCGGGGTCCGCCCCACGACCTCCGCCGCGCGGGCCTGGGTCCCCCTGTCGGCAACCGCCACCAGGGTCCGCAGGCAATCCATGTCGAGGTTCACGCCCATAAGGTAAATTATACTTAATAATCAGATTATATAAATTAGATTTTTTTACCTTTTAACCCGGGGTACCGTTTTCCCAGGACATCAAACGGGAGATCCGCCATGCCTTTCATCGACATCACCTTGGCCGGAACCACGATCAGCGCCCCCCGGCGGAACCGTCTGCACCGCGAGGCCACCTACGTGGTGATCCACGAAGTTTCTGCGGACGCCTGGGGCTACGGGGGCCGGACGCAGAAGGACCGGGCGGGCACGCTCTGACTATTCCCGCATCCGCTTATAGGCGTTGATAAGGCCGTTGGTGGAGGAGTCGTGCCCCGTCGCCTCGGCCGCGCCGTCGAGTTCGGGGAGGATGGCCTTGGCGAGCCGCTTGCCCAGCTCGACCCCCCACTGATCATACGGGTTGATCCCCCAGATCATGCCCTGGACGAAGATCTTGTGTTCATAAAGGGCGATCAGCATGCCGAGCGTATGGGGATCAACCTTTTTCACCAGGATCGAGTTGGTGGGCCGGTTGCCCTCGAACACCTTGTGGGGCAGCAGGGCCGCGATCTCGTCGGCGGTCTTGCCCGCCGCCTCCAGTTCGGCCCGGGCCTCGTCCTCGGTCTTGCCTCGCATCAGGGCCTCGGTCTGGGCGAAGAAGTTCGACAGCAGGATCGAGTGGTGCAATGCCACCGGGTTGTGAGTCTCGACCGGCGCAATGAAGTCGCAGGGCACCAGGCGCGTGCCCTGGTGGAGGAGCTGATAGAAGGAGTGCTGGCCGTTGGTCCCGGGCTCGCCGAACAGCACCGGCCCGGTGCCGTAATCGGCCCGCCGCCCGTCCCGGGTTGCCGACTTGCCGTTGGATTCCATGTCCGCCTGCTGCAGGTAGGCGGCCAGCCGGTGCAGGTACTGATCATAAGGCAGCACGGCGTGGGTCTCGGCGCCCAGGAAGTTGCCGTTCCACACCCCCAGCAGGGCCAGGATTACCGGCAGGTTGTCCTCCATGGGCGCGGCGCGGAAGTGCTGGTCCATGTGCCGCGCACCGGCCAGAAGCTCCTCGAATCGGTCCATGCCGATGGCGATGGCGATGGGTAGACCAATGGCCGACCACAGCGAATAGCGTCCGCCGACCCAGTCCCAGAAGGCGAACATGTTGGCCGGGTCGATACCGAAGGCCTTGACCGCTGCGGTGTTGGTGGAGAGTGCCGCGAAGTGCTTGGCCACCGCGTCCTCGCCCAGATTCTTCGTCAACCAGGCGCGGGCGCTCAGTGCATTGGCCAGGGTCTCCTGGGTGGTGAAGGTTTTGGAGGCGATGAGAAACAGTGTCGTTTCGGGATTGAGCGTCTTCAGGGTCTCGGCGATGTGGGTGCCGTCGACGTTGGAAACGAAATGGACGTTTAGGCCCTCCTGGTGATAAGGCTTCAGGGCCTCGCAGACCATCACCGGACCCAGGTCCGAGCCGCCGATGCCGATGTTGACCACGTCGGTCACCCGCTTGCCGCTCGCCCCTTTCCAAATCCCGCCGCGCACCGACACCGAAAAGGCGCGCATCTTGCCCAGCACATCCTTGACCTTGGGCATGACATCCTCGCCATCGACCAGGATCGGATTGTCGACCGTATTGCGCAGCGCCACATGGAGCACCGCGCGGTTTTCGGTGGTGTTGATCTTTTCCCCCAAGAACATGCGTTCGCGCATGCCCTCGATCCCGCGCTCGCTGGCGAGATTACAGAGAAGCCTTATGGTCTCGCGGGTAATTCGGTTCTTCGAATAATCGACCAGCATGTCGCCCAACCGAACCGAAAAACGATCGAAACGGTTGGAATCTCTGGCAAACAGATCACGCATGTGAAGGTCCCGGGTGGCGTCGGCATGGGCCTCCAGGGCTTTCCAGGCGGTAGATTCACGGAGCAGCGTGGTCGGCATGGGGCCCTCCCGGATCAGTGCCGGAAGAGACTAACAGAGTCGGGGATAGGCGGCTACCGGGCGGATGCCTTGAGCCCGTCCGGTTTGCCCACCACGACGAAGGTCAGCTTGTCCGGGGTGAGCAGCGTCTTGGCCAGGGCATTGGCGGCTTCGAGGGTCACCGCCTCGATATAGCCGTTGCGCTTCTCCAGAAAGTCGATCCCCAAGCCGCCCAGTTGCATGGCGACTAGAATGCGCGCGATGCTGTCCGAGTCGCTGAAGCGGAGCGGAAACGAACCGGTGAGGTGGAGCTTGGCGTCGTTCAGCTCTTCCCGGTTCACGCCCTTGACCGCCAGGCGTTTCCATTCGGCCTTCACCACCCCGATGGTCTCGGAGACCCGTTCGTTGGCCGTCCCCGCGGCCCCAAGCATCAGGGCCGTATGGTCGAAGGGATAGAAGTAGCTGCCCACCGAATAGGCCAAACCGCGCTTCTCCCGCACCTCACCGTAAAGTCGGGACGAAAAGCCGCCGCCACCCAGGATATAATTAAGCACGTAACCCGTATAGAAGTCGGGATGGTCGCGCTTAAGGCCGCCCTGCGCGAACAGAACCCGGCTCTGGGGCGTGGCCAGATCCTTTACCAGGGTTTTGCCGGACACGGCGGGTTGGATCTCGGGCAACGCCCAGGGAGCGGCCTTTTCCGGCAGGTCGCCGAAAGTCTGGTCCAGCAGCCGCGCCAAGTTGCCGGAGGTCACGTCGCCCGTCACCCCGATGGCGAGGTTGTCCTTCGCCAGCCGCTCTTTGACGAACGCCCCGAGATCATCCCGCGTCACCGCCTTGACGCCGTCCTGCGTCCCTTCCGAACTGCGGGCGTACGCGTGGCCGGGGAAAAGCTCCCGGAACATGGTGCGCGACGCAATATCCTGTGGCTGGGTCGACGCCCGTCTCAGCGACGCCAGGATCTGGCTGCGGATACGCTCCACCGGCTCCTCATCGAAGCGGGGTGCGGTGAGCGCCAGATGCAGTAGGCGGAAGGCTTCGTCCCGGTTTTCGGTCAGCGTCTTGAGGCGGCCGAAGAAGGTGTCGCGCCCGGCATCGAAACGCAAGGTCACGGCCAAGTCGTCAAGGCGCCCCTGGAAGGCCTGGGAGTCGAGATCCCCGGCCCCTTCGTCAAGGGTGGACGCCGCCAGACGGGCAAGGCCGGACTTGCCGCCCGGATCCAGTGCACCTGCGCCGCGAAAGGAAAGCTGCAGGGCGATCAGCGGATTGGTGTGGTCCTCCACCAGCCAGGCCTCTATCCCACCTTCGGAAACCACGCGCTGAACCTCGATGGCCTGGGCCGGAAGGGCGACGAGGAGGAGGAGGGCCGGCAGGAGACGACTCATCCCTTGCCTCCCTTGCCTTTGGGCAAAAGGGTCGCGGTTACCGCCGCGTCGGAACTCAGCACCTGCCGGGCCGCCGCGTCGACACGGTCCTTGGTCACGGCCCTGATCCGGTCCGGCCAGGTCTCCACATGATCCACGGAATAGCCGCGTGCCAAAGCGGCACCCAATGTCTGGGGCCCGGCGGTCAGCGAATCCCGGGCGTAGACGGCATTGGCCAGCAGGATTGTCCGGGCCCGCTCGACGTCCGGCGCCCCGACACCCTCGGTCAGGATGTTCGCGACCTCCTCTTCCATCGCCTGTTCCAGGGTTTCCAGGGAAACGCCGGGGCGCGGACTGGCATGAAGGCCGAACCGGGAGGGGCCCAGGGTGTCGGGGCTATAGGACGCGCCGGCCGACACGGCCAGCTTCCTATCGATCACCAGCGCCTTGTAGAGACGGCTGGTGGCGCCGCCGCCGATGGCCTCGGCCAGGACCTCCAGGGCGTCGGCCGACGCCCCTTGGCCGGTTCCGTGACTGGGGGCCAGGTAGACCCGGCTCCAGGACGGCTGGCGCACCCGTTCGTCCGCCAGCGAGACCCGCCGCGAGGCCTTCGGGGGAGGCTCGCTCTCGTGGAGACGCGGCCCGTTGTCGACCGCCGGGATGATCCCATAGTATTTCTCGGCCAGAGGTTTGAGCTGTTCGGCCGTAATGTCTCCGGCCACCACCAGGATGGCATTGTTGGGAGCATACCAGCGCCGGTAGAAGGCGATGATATCCTCGACCGAGAGGGCGCGGATTTCGTGCTCCCAGCCGATAACGGGGCGGCGGTAGGGATGGTTCATGAACAGCGTGGCGCCGACCTGTTCGCGCAGGATCGCTGACGGATTGTTGTCGGTTCGCTGTCGGCGTTCCTCCAGGATGACGTTACGCTCGGGCTCGATAACCTTGGCGTTTAGAACCAGATTGGTCATGCGGTCCGCTTCCATGCGCATCACCGTCTCCAAACGATCGACGGCGATGGTCTGGTAGTACCCGGTGTAGTCATGGCCTGTGAAGGCGTTCTCCCGGCCACCGTTGCGGGCCACGGCGGTCGAGAACTCGCCCGGCTTCAATGTCTTGGTGCCCTTGAACATCAGGTGTTCGAGGAAATGCGCGATCCCCGACTTGCCCGGTGGTTCGTCTATGGCGCCGACGCGGTACCAGACCATGTGGTTCACCACGGGGACCCGGTGGTTGGAGATCACCACCACCTGCATGCCGTTGGACAAGGTGAAAGTTTCGGGATTGAAGATGCCGGCCCGGCACGGACTGCTTGCGGCCGACAGCGTCACGACCAGGATCAGGACGGCCAGGAAACGGCCGGGTCGGCGGCAGGCGTCGATGTGCGGCATATGGCCCCTCGTCATCACGGTTCCGGATACAGACATGGGGATGGAACCCGAAGGTGCAAGGGCCGGGAGCTCAGTCGATAACCCCCTCGAGGAGACCTTTGCGCTTGCGTTTCAGCGTCGGAACCCTGCCCTCGGTAATGGGATTGCCCAAGGCTTGATTCGCCTGGATACGTTCGGCCTCTCTCGCCGGGTCAACCGCGCTGCCGTATTCGGTCGGCGTCGCGAAGAACAGGATCATGTCGGTAATCGACTTATCCTCCTCGGCCAGGATCGAGGTTTCCGCGTTAATCTGAGACCGGATGTTGGGATCCGACAGGTCGCCTCCGGTCGCCCGAAGCAATGCCTGCAGGCCGGGACTGCCGTCTTGTGGGCTCGGGCGTTTCCTGCCGGCATTCCGTCCGAGCAGGGCGGTGCGTGCATCCCGCCGCGGCTCCGAAGCCTGTGGCCGCGACTCGCCCGGCGCCGGCGGCTTGAGCGAATAGTCCGGAGGAAGGCTCAGCGGAGCGCGGGAATAGACGGCGAATTCGTCCGGAGCGCTTTTTTCAAGCCCTATAAATTCCCGTGTTTTCTCGCATCCCGCAAGCAGCAGGATCGACAACGTGACAAATCCGATGCGGTTGAACGTGATCATATCTTGGCGTCCGTCTTGTCGGCCCTCGGAACGTCATTTTTAGGCTTTTCCGGCTTGGTAAACAAGGAATCAAGAACCAACGCAATCGCGCCCAACGTGATCGCGCCGTCAGCAACGTTGAAAGCGGGCCAATGAAAGCCCAGGACATGAAAATCGAGAAAGTCCGCCACGGCTCCGAACCGCATCCGGTCAATCACGTTGCCGAGCGCCCCTCCGACGATAAGGCCGATGGCGATCTGGACTGCTCTGCCCTCCGCCTTACGCAACCAAACCAACAAAGCGGCGACAATCCCCAGGGCCAGGACCGTCAGGATCCAGACGTTGGCCGCGGATGCGTTGTTGAACATGCCGAAGCTGACACCCCGGTTCCAGGCCATGACCAAATTGAAGAACGGCGTCACCTCGATGACGCGGGACGGCTGCATGACGTGCGCAACCACCCACCACTTGATCAGCTGGTCCAGCACCAGGACCGCTGCAGCGAATATCAATCCTTGCCTGAAGCCGCTGGACATGAGTTACCGGCCACCATAACGGACGGCATCGGCGCAGCGCGGGCAGACCGTCGGATGCTCCGCGTCGGTGCCGACCGTATTCAGGACTTTCCAGCAGCGTTCGCACTTCGTGCCCTCGGCCGGCACGGGGACCACGGCAACACCGGCCACCTCCTGCAGGGTGAAGGCGTCCGCCGGAGGTTTGGCGTCACTGAAGCGGATGCCCGAGGTGATAAACAGGTCGGCGATGTCCTCGACCGCGTACCCGGCGAAGGCTTCACCCTGTTCGGCTGTCGCATGGACAACCGGAGCGGCCTGGAGGCTGGACCCGATACGCTTGGCCGCCCGCTCAATCTCAAGCGCTCCGGTCACCACCCGACGCACGTCGCGGATCACCGACCACTTGGCGGCCAGGGTGTCGTTCAGCCACTGCGTGGGCACTTCGGGGAAGGTGCGCAGGTGCACGCTGTCGGCCTCCGGAAAGCGGGCCAGCCAGGCCTCCTCCGCCGTGAAGCAGATAAAGGGCGCCAACCACGCGGTCAGGCAGTCGAACAGGATGTCGAGCACCGTCGAGGCGGCGCGGCGACGGATCGAATCCTTGCGGTCGCAGTACAGGCTGTCTTTGCGGATGTCGAAATAGAAGGCCGAGAGGTCGACGGTGCAGAAACTATGCAACTCAGTGAACAGGGCGTGGAACTGATAGTCCTCACAGGACTTCCTCAAATGGCGGTCCATTTCCGCCAACCGGTGCAGCACCCAGCGTTCCAGCTCGGGCATCTCTTCGAACGGAATCCGCTCTGAACCCTCGAACGCCGCGAGGTTGCCCAAAAGATAGCGCAGGGTATTGCGGAGGCGGCGGTAAACATCGGCGTGCTGCTTGAGGATTTCCTGTCCAACCCTCAGGTCTTCCGAATAATCCGAGCCCACCACCCAGAGCCGGAGAATATCGGCCCCGGACGTGCCCACTACGTCCTGAGGCGAGACTATGTTGCCGAGCGACTTGGACATTTTCTGCCCGTCCCCGCCCATAACGAAGCCATGGGTCAGTACCGCTTCGTAGGGGGCGCGGCCCCGGGTGCCGCAGGATTCCAGAAGCGAGGAATGGAACCAGCCGCGATGCTGGTCCGACCCTTCCAGGTAGAGCGAAGCCGGCCATGCCAAGTCTTCCCGCTTTTCCAAGACGAAGGCGTGGGTGGCACCGGAGTCGAACCAGACGTCCAGAATATCCATCACCTGCTCGTAGTCGCCCGAACCGCGATCGGCGCCGAGGAAGCGCGCCGGGTCCGACGCGAACCATGCGTCGGCACCTTCGGCCTCTACCGCCTCGATGATGCGGTCCAGCACGGCCTGATCCCTGAGCGGCTCGCCGCTCTTCTTGTCGACGAAGACGGTGATGGGCACGCCCCAAGCCCGTTGGCGCGAGACGCACCAGTCGGGCCGCGTCTCGATCATGGACCGAAGCCGGTTTTTGCTCTGAGCCGGGACGAAATGGGTCGCGTCGACCGCTTTCAACGCCTTCTCGCGCAGGTCCGTCTTCTCCATGCTGATAAACCACTGCGGCGTGTTGCGGAAGATCAGCGGCGCCTTGGAACGCCAGGAGTGCGGATAACTGTGCACCAGCTTGCCGGAGGCCAGAAGCGCCCCGGCCTCGGCCAGTTTTCCGACCACCGCCTTGTTGGCCGGAAAGTAGGGCTTGTTCTTCTTGCCCAGCGCCATCACCGGCAGGCCGGCGAACAGCCCGACACTGTCGAGGAACAGCCCGTCGGGCCCCACCGTATCGGGAACCGGCACTCCGTGCGCGATGCCGAGTTCCCAGTCGTCCTGGCCGTGGCCGGGGGCGATATGGACGAACCCGGATCCGGTTTCCACGTTGACGAAGTGGCCGGGGAAGAGACGAACCTCGAATCCGTAATAGTCATCCGCGTCATGGAAGGGATGACGGCACCTAGTGCCTTCCAGCTCCGCACCCTTGAGCCGGGCTGAGATCTCGTGGCCGGTGATCCCGGTTGCCTGGGTCACCTCGCCAACCAGCGCCTCGGCGATGACGATCTTTTCGCCAACCCGGGCATTGGAGTCCTCGGTCACCGCGGTGACCTCGAATACCACGTAGTCGATGTCGGCACCGAAGGCGATGGCGCGGTTGCCGGGGATGGTCCAGGGCGTCGTGGTCCAGATGACGACGGACGCGCCATCCACCGGGTCCGCTGCTCCCTCCGGCGCATCCGCCACGGGGAAACGAACGAAGATGGTTGTCGAGGTGTGGTCATAATATTCCACCTCGGCCTCAGCCAGCGCCGTTTTCTCGACGATCGACCAAAGCACCGGCTTGGCACCCTTGTAGAGGGAGCCGTCCATGAGGAAGTTGCCCAGTTCGCGCACGATCTGCGCCTCGGCGGCGAACGACATGGTGGTGTAGGGATTGGACCAATCGCCGACGGCGCCCAGGCGTTTGAACTCGCCCCGCTGGATATCGATCCATTTCTCGGCGAACTCGCGACACTCCTGGCGGAACCGAAGCAGCGGCACCTCGTCCTTGTTCTTGCCCTCGGCGCGGTATTTTTCTTCGATCTTCCATTCGATGGGCAGACCGTGGCAGTCCCAACCAGGGACGAAGGCGGCGTCCTTACCCAGCATCTGCTGGGAGCGCACGATCACGTCCTTGAGGATCTTGTTCAGCGCATGGCCGATATGGAGGTGCCCGTTTGCGTAGGGCGGACCGTCATGGAGAATGAACTTCTCGCGTCCACGGCCCGCCTCGCGCATACGTTCGTAAAGCCCATCGGATTCCCACCGTTGCAGGGTCTCCGGTTCGCGCTTGGCCAGTCCGGCCTTCATCGGGAAATCGGTCTTGGGCAGGAAAACGGTGGTCTTGTAATCTGTACTCATTTGCCGGCGTGCCGTTCTGTTGATCCGGTGGCGTCAAAACTGATGGGAGATACCCACGCCCCAGGCCGCGTTGCGGCCTCAAAATCGCAGGTCAGGTCATTCGATAAGTGCCGCAGGACAAGGCTGGCGATAAGTGCCGCAGGACAAGGCTGGCGATAAGTGCCGCAGGACAAGGCTGGCCGACACATGGTGATATGAGCCGTTTTCATGGGCGCGGACTATACTGCCGTCGGGCGGATCAACGCAAGGCGAAGTCCGGATCAGGGGCGGGCGAGGATCTTTCGTGCGTTTTCACAGTCGTCGGCGATCTGGGTTCTCAGGTCCTCGATACCCTGAAACCGCTTCTCGGGCCGGATAAAATCGACCAGAGTTACCCTGAGATGCCGCCCGTAAAGATCGCCGTCGAAATCAAACAAATGCGCTTCCAGAACCGTGTCGTGGCCGTCGAAGGTCGGTCGATTGCCGAAGTTGGCAACGCCATTCACCCATTCGGTCTCGGTCCCCTTGTCAATCCCGGCCCGCACCGCGTAGACACCGTGCGCGGGGCGCTGATATTCGCCGAGATGCAGGTTTGCGGTGGGGAAGCCGATGGTCCGACCCCGCTGGTCTCCGTGCTCGACACGGCCCTCTATTTCGAAATTGCGCCCCAAGACGTGGGCCGCACCGCGCGGATCGGCGTTCTTCAGGCATTCCCGGACCCTGGTCGATGAATAGACCGTCCCCTCCCCGTCGACGATCTTCTTCACGCAGGTGAAGTCATAGCCATGCTCCTGGCCCATGTGGAGCAGCAGTTCGCAGCTGCCCTTGCGCTTGTGGCCGAAGATGAAATCGTAGCCCGACACCACGTGACCGGAATTGATCCCGTTAATCAGGATCTCCTGGATGAAATCCCCGGCCGGTATGGTGGAAAAATCGCGGTCGAAATGGAGTACGATCATCGCATCTACGCCCAGAGCCTCGATATGACGGGCCTTAATGCGGAATGGGGTCAGGCGGAACGGCTCGGTGCCGGTATCGAAGACGCTGACGGGGTGAGGCTCGAACGTGAGAACGGCCCAAGGAATGCCGGCGTCCTTGGCCGCCCGGCCTGCCTCGCCGATCACCGCCTGGTGACCACGGTGAATACCGTCGAAATTGCCGATGGCGACCGCCGCACCGCGGACATCGTCCGGCAAAGCATCGTAGTGGCGGAAAATTCGCATGGCGGCAGAAGATGTCCCCGCACCCCCCGGCGGTCAAGAAGAAACCCAACCCATCGCCTGCTTGCCTTGTTTTTTGTGCGTTGCACAATTTTTGCCGCACTGCGATAATGAGAGCCGGCATTCGAGGCGGAAAGGGCTGGGCCATGGAATACATCGAAAATCGGACTTTCGACGAAATCAAGGTCGGAGATTCGGCGAGCCTGATGCGCACCCTGAGCCAGGAAGACATCGAGCTCTTCGCCGTCATGTCCGGCGACGTCAATCCGGCGCACCTCGACGAAGAGTACGCCAAGAACGAGATGTTCCAGAAGGTGATCGGCCACGGCATGTGGGGCGGTTCCCTGATCTCGACGGTACTCGGCACCAAAATGCCGGGCCCCGGCACCGTCTACCTGGGCCAAACCCTGAAATTCAAACGCCCGGTCGGCATCGGCGACACCATTACGGTCACGGTGACGGCGCTCGAAATGGATGCGGAGAAGAAACGCATCGTCTTCGACTGTGTCTGCGCCAACCAGGAGGGCAAGCCCGTCATCGAGGGGCAAGCCACCGTTCTGGCCCCGACGGAGAAGGTCCGCCGGCCGCGGCCCGAGCTTCCTGACGTCTTCCTCCATGACCGGGGCGCCCGGCTCCGCGCCGTGGTCGACCTCGCCAAACGGAACAAACCCGTGCGGACCGCCGTTGTCCATGCCGTCCATCCGGAATTGTTGAAAGATGCGGTTCGGGCCGCCGACAACGGCCTCATCGATCCGATTCTGATCGGCAACGAAAGCCGGGTCCATGCGGCCGCGGAAGAGGCCGAAATCGACATCGACCAGTTCGAGTTTATGGACGTAGAACACAGCCACGCGGCTGCGGAACTGGCGATCAGTCTGGCGCGCAACGGAGAAATCGAAATAATCGTTCAGAACATCCGGGCCGGCATGGAGGCTCAGTATACGCAGGAGATCATGTCGGCGGCGGTCCGAGAGCATACCGGTATCCGCACCCATCGCCGCATGAGCCACGTCTACGTCATGGATGTCCCCGCCTATCCGAGGCCGCTTTTTGTCACCGACGCCATGATCAACCCGGACCCGGGATTCGAAGTCAAACCCGATATTGCCCAGAACGCTATAGATATGGCGCGCATCCTGGGCGTGGATAGACCCAAGGTGGCGCTGCTGGCTGCCATCAACACGGTAGACCGGCGCATGCGTACGACCATGGAAGCGTCCGCGCTGTGCAAGATGGCGGAACGGGGCCAGATCCGGAACGCCGTGCTCGACGGGCCGCTCACCTACGACACGGCGGTATCCGAAACGGCTGCCAAGCATGCAAACCTGACCTCGGAAGTCGCCGGGCGGGCCGATATCGTGATGTGCCCCGACATGGAGTCCGGGGAGCTTCTGGCCAAGCAGCTGAAATACTTGGCCGGCGCACGTGAAGCCGGGGTGGTCATGGGCGCCAAAGTCCCCATCGTCCTCGCCAACCCGGACGACACCACCCACTCGCATGTGGCCTCCTGTGCCCTGGCGTCGTTGATGGTTCGCGGCAGGGATCGACTCGAGTCCCGGTAAGATTAAAAGAGGTTTCTAACCGGCCGGGAATACCAAAAGTCTCTTTATTTTAGCCTTCTTGGTCTGTTACTCTCCAGGCCATGGGTACGTCGATCCGCGCATTGAAAAGATGGTTCGGGCTGGGGCTCTTGGTTGCGGGGGCCGCCTTTTTGACAGGGATGTGCTCCCCTGCGGCCGCCAAAGACGAGAAGGGCTTCCGCCTCGCGCTTCCGGTCGACTGCATGCCGGGCACGGACTGCTGGCTGGTCAATTATGTCGATATCAACCCTTCGAAGGGCATCAAGGACTATACCTGCCGCAAGGGAACCTACAACGGCAACAAAGGCATCGATTTCGCTATCCGGGACCGAGCCGCGATGCGTCAGGGCGTCAAGGTTCTTGCGGCGGCTCCGGGAACGGTTGCCGTAATCCGTGACGGCATGTCTGATGTCGCCGAACTGGATGCACTGACCCGCGACGCGGTGAGGGGGGTCGAATGCGGGAATGCCGTCAAGATTGATCATCCGGGCGGCTGGGCGACCATCTACTGTCACATGCAGAAGAACAGTGTCCAGGTCAAGAAAGGCGATCATGTGGAAACCGGGACGGAGCTGGGATCAATCGGCCAATCGGGTCTGGCCCAGTTCCCCCATCTGAACCTGCAGGTGATACGAGATGGCAGTGTCGTCGATCCCTTCCTGGGGCCGAATGCAAGGACAGACTGCCGAGTCGGCAAGGCCCACCTGTGGAAACCGGACGCCCTTGCCAAGATCCCCTACGCCCCGACGGCCATATACAACGCCGGTTTCGCCGCAAACGTGCCCAAAAAGATGGCGATTCTGGACGGTCTTTTCCAGGACGACGTCTTGTCGAGCCGCGCTCCGGCCCTGTTGTTGTGGGCCGATATTTTCCATGTCGAGTCTGGTGACAACATATCCTTCGAGATTACGGGGCCAGACGGCAAGGCGCTGCTAACCCAAAGCAAAGAAATACCTAAAACGAGGCGCCAAGATGATCTCTTCTGGGCGGGAAAGAAGCGCACGGCGCTGTTCTGGCCCAAAGGCGTCTATCGCGGGACGGTCCGCCTCGAACGCAAGGCGGCATCAGGGAAAACAGTCGTCTTTGAGGCGCGTCGCAAAGTTACTCTCCGCTAGAGGATCATGATGATTTATGGAATAGCCCGCGTCACGAAGTGACCCGGGTTATTCCGATCGTGCTTTGGACCGCAGGCGTTTCCGGACCAGCTTCGGTGTAGACCCGAGCACCCGGCGTTGTTTTCCTTTCGGTTTCGCGGCCGTCTTTCCCGAAGAGGCTTTCTCCAGAAAATCCCGGTCCCGGAACAGGGTGGACTTGCGCCCCCGGCTTTGCCGCTTGGCTTCGACCATGCGTAGTGTCCGATGGACAAGCGGGTGCCGGTCGGGCGGAGCCAACGAATGACGCACATGAACCTTGGAGATGACGGCAAGCCGCTTAAGAATGGTCGGCAGCCGATGGCGGGTCTCGCACCAACGGACGTAGGCCGCCAGCGTCCAGGGATGTGCCGGCAGCCCCCGAAGCCGGCGTCCCCGGCACCAATTCTGGAATTCACGCCAGATGCGTTCCTCGTTTCGCGCCGTCACACCGTGGCTTCCTCGTCGTTCCGGATGAATCTCTCATATTACCAGGAGCAACGGATGAGATCAAAACGCTGCCGGTTGCCCTACCCCCGTCAAATCTCCTAATATCCGCCCACCATTGAAAATGGCTGGGTGACCAGCCCTATTCACTCGCTCATACGCTTGTTCCGGAATTACGAGGTCCCGATGGCCCAGAAATGGACGCCGCAAAGCTGGCGCGGCAAGCCGGTCGTACAGGTTCCAACCTACCCCGACGCGCAGGCCCTTGAGGATGCGGAACGGACGTTGGGTCAGTTTCCACCCCTGGTTTTCGCTGGCGAGGCCCGGCGTCTCAAGGCCCAGTTGACCAAGGTTGCCGAAGGCAAGGCGTTCCTGCTTCAGGGCGGCGATTGTGCCGAGAGCTTTGCCGAGTTCCATCCCAACAACATCCGGGACACCTTCCGGGTGTTGCTGCAGATGGCCGTCATCCTCACCTACGGGGCGGCCAGCCCGGTGGTCAAGGTTGGCCGTCTGGCTGGACAGTTCGCCAAGCCGCGCTCGTCCGACATGGAAACCCGCGGCGACACGACCCTGCCCAGCTACCGCGGCGACATGATCAACGGGATGGACTTCACGCCCGAGTCCCGCATCCCCTCGCCGCAACGCCTGATCCAGGCCTACAACCAGTCGGCGTCGACCCTCAATCTACTGCGGGCCTTTGCCCAGGGCGGCTACGCCGACCTGCACAAAGTTCACCAATGGACACTCGACTTCGTGGCCGACAGCCCCGCGGCTGCCCGCTACGCCGATTTGGCCAGACGCCTCGACGAGACCCTGGCCTTCATGGCAGCCTGCGGCCTGACCGCAGAGACGACGCCCCAGATCCGCGAGGCGGATTTCTTCACCTCGCACGAGGCGCTGCACCTTTACTACGAACAGGCCATGACTCGCGTCGACAGCACGACCGGGGACTGGTACGACACGTCGGCCCACATGCTGTGGATCGGCGACCGTACGCGTCAGCCGGACGGAGCCCATGTGGAGTTTCTCAGCGGCATCGGCAATCCTGTGGGCATCAAGATCGGGCCGACCATCACCCAGGACGAGTTGCTGAAGTTGATCGAGACACTCAACCCAGAGAACGAACCCGGTCGCCTGACCCTGATCTCGCGCATGGGGGCGGACAAGGTGGAGAGCGGACTGCCGCCCCTAATCCGGGCCGTGGAGCGCGAGGGCCGCAGGGTGGTGTGGTCCTGCGATCCCATGCACGCCAACACCGTGTCGAGCACCACCGGGTACAAGACCCGTTCGGTCGACCGTATTCTGGAAGAGGTTCGTGGCTTTTTCGCCGTGCACCGGGCCGAAGGAACCTATGCCGGCGGCGTGCATTTCGAGATGACAGGTCAGGATGTGACAGAGTGTGTCGGCGGCGCCCAAGCCATCACGGAGGAAAACCTATCGGACCGTTACCACACCCATTGCGACCCCAGGCTTAACGCCAAGCAATCCCTGGAACTGGCGTTCCTTCTGGCAGAGGCGCTGAAGGAAGAGCGCGCGATCCGCTGAGATCGGGGTCTCGGCTCTTTTTGACTGTCCGCGAGCCGATGGGCCAGAACCTTCGGTACAAGCGGGGCCTTGCCCCGATGAACGGGCGAAACCCTCTCCCCGCAATGCCTAAGGAAAACGAAGGAATAGGGCCGCGTCTCCTGAGAGACGCGGCCCTGACCTAAACCGATGATGTTCGGTTGGACGTAGGCGAGAGGACGATTCACGGAATAAGCCGCGTCACGAGGTGACCCGGCTTATTCCGATCGTGCTCTAGAAGCCCATGCCGCCCATGCCGCCCATGCCGCCCATGTCCGGAGCGCCGCCACCCAGCGGAGAGTCAGACTTCTTCTCCGGCTTTTCGGCCACCATGCATTCGGTGGTGACGAGCAGGCCGGCCACCGAGGCGGCGTCCTGGAGTGCCGTCCGCACGACCTTGGTCGGGTCGATGACGCCGGCCTTTATCATGTCGGTGTACTCCATGGTCTGAGCGTCGAACCCAAGGGTAGCCTTCTTGCCCTCAAGCAGCTTGCCCACGACCACGGCCCCGTCGGTGCCCGCATTCTCGGCGATCTGACGCACCGGAGACTGCAGAGCGCGGCGCACGATGCCGATGCCGACCTGCTGGTCGTTGTTGTCGACCTTGAGATTTTCCAGCGCACGACCGGCGTAGAGCAAAGTCACGCCGCCGCCGGGGACGACACCCTCCTCGACCGCAGCCCGGGTGGCATGGAGCGCATCGTCGACGCGATCCTTGCGTTCCTTCACCTCGATCTCGGTAGCACCGCCGACGCGGAGTACGGCAACGCCGCCGGCCAGCTTGGCCAGCCGCTCCTGCAGCTTCTCCTTGTCGTAGTCAGACGAGGTCTCCTCGACCTGCATGCGGATCTGCTTGCAGCGGGCCTGGATATCGCCCTTCCTGCCGGCACCCTCGACAATGGTGGTGTCTTCCTTGGTGATGAGGATCTTCTTGGCCGTCCCCAGCATGTCGAGAGTCACGTTCTCAAGCTTGATGCCGATGTCTTCGCTGATCACCTGACCCTGGGTCAGGACAGCGATGTCCTCCAGCATGGCCTTGCGACGGTCACCGAAGCCGGGGGCCTTGACGGCCGCGACCTTGAGGCCACCACGCAGCTTGTTGACCACCAGGGTGGCCAGGGCCTCGCCCTCAATGTCCTCGGCGATGATCAAGAGCGGGCGGCTCGACTGGACAATCGCCTCCAGCACCGGCAGCAGAGTCTGCAGGCTGGAGAGCTTCTTCTCGTGGATGAGAATGAAGGGGTTCTCCATATCGCAGACCATCTTCTCGGCGTTGGTCACGAAGTAGGGCGAGGTGTAGCCGCGATCGAACTGCATGCCCTCGACTACCTCGAGCTCGGTCTCCAGGCCCTTGGCCTCCTCGACCGTGATCACGCCCTCCTTGCCAACACGCTCCATGGCCTCGGCGATGAGCCCGCCAATGGCCTTTTCGCCGTTGGCGGAGATGGTGCCGACCTGCGAGATCTCCTCACTGGTGGACACTTTCTTGGACTGCTTGCGGATATCCTCAATGACGGCCTCGACCGCCGTGTTGATGCCGCGCCTGAGATCCATGGGGTTCATCCCGGCGGCTACCGCCTTGGCGCCCTCACGCACGATGGCTTGGGCGAGGACGGTTGCCGTGGTGGTGCCGTCACCGGCCTCGTCGGACGCCTTGGAGGCGACCTCCTTGACCATCTGGGCGCCCATGTTCTCGAACTTGTCGGCCAGCTCGATCTCTTTGGCCACCGTGACACCGTCCTTGGTGATGCGCGGTGCGCCGAAGGCCTTGTCGAGGATTACGTTGCGGCCCTTCGGACCGAGGGTCACCTTGACCGCATTGGCCAGGGTGTCGACGCCGGCAAGCAAGCGCGTGCGGGCATCGGTACTGAACTTTACGTCTTTGGCAGGCATATCTCGAAATCCCTATCCTGGTCGCGCAATCGCGCTATTTCTTTTTCTTACCGCCGGTCTCGATCACACCGAGCAGGTCCGACTCCTTCATGATCAGGAGTTCCTCGCCGTCGATCGTGACCTCGGTGCCTGACCATTTGCCGAACAGCACCTTGTCACCCGCCTTGACGTCCAGCGGGGTCACCTTGCCACTCTCGTTAATGGTTCCGGACCCGACAGCGATGATCTCGCCTTCCATGGGTTTCTCCTTGGCGGTATCGGGAATGATGATGCCGCCGGCGGTCGTCTCTTCTTGCTCAACACGCCGCGCCAGAACGCGATCATGCAATGGCCTGAACTTCATGTGATGTCCTCCACGAACTCACTGAAAAACAATTCGAAAAGGGGCTGTCAGCACTCTCCCCCGATGAGTGCTGATCATCTATGGCTAACTGGGCGTCCTGTCAAGGGGATGCTGACGAAAACAGTGGTTTTCCGATCAATTAGTGACGCTTGGCCAGCTTTGGGTTGCGCCGCACCGTCTCGGCATCCCAGACGGAGATGATCTTCCGCCGAAACGGCTGGACATAGTCCGGCATGCCGCCGTCAGGCAGCCGCTTCTGATAGGTGATAACCTTGCCCTTGGTGGTGCTGGCCAGCCAGTCCGCGATCTCGCCGTCTCCGGTGAGTTTCAATGGCTTCTTTAGGCGCCCAAGGAAATGGAATTGGCCGTGGTATTTTCCGTAATGCGCGAGGGTGTATCCTTCCCGCTCCCAGACACCGAACTGGCGAGAAAGGTCCGTCAGGTCGAAGGTCTTGTCGAGAAGCGGCGCAGCCGACAGATGGACGGTGGCGACGATAACGGCCGAAAGGGCGCTCAGCCTCACCAGGCCCTGCATGGAGCTTTGCTGAGGCAACACCATCACCGCGAAGGCGGCTCCGAGGGCCAGTGCGCTCCATGTCGTGTCCAGGTCCTCGGTCCCGGGCGGCAGGTTCCAAATGCCCGAAACGAACGGAAGCAGGAACAGGACACCTCCGAACAGAGCCGCCGGCAGGGCTGCGATGACCCGGTCGAGACGGCGGCTCTCGGTATTCTCGACCAGCCGCGCCATGACGAAGGCCAAGGCGGGGAAGATGGGCAGCAGGTAGTGGGGCTGTTTGCCGCTGATGAGGGAAAAGGCAAGAAAGGCGGGCAGGAACCATGCAATGCAGAAGCGAACTCCCCCGTCGCCGAGTTTTCCCGGAAGGTGCCGAAGGCTCCGCCACAGGGCCGGCCATAGGGACCAAGGCAGGATGAGCGGCAGCAGAACGGCTAGGTACCACCACCAGGGCCGGCTGTGGGCGAAAGAATCGACCATGCGCCCCGCCGACTGGCCCCAGAAGATTGCATCGCGGTAGGCCTCTCCTCCGGCGATCGCCGCCGGGACCGCCCAGGCCAGACCGATGGCGGCTCCGAACAAGACCGCCGAGGCCACGCCTGCGTACCACTTAGCCCACGAAACCGGACGTACACCGCCGGTCAACGCCGGCCCCCAATAGGGAGCCAGCAGGGCCGCCGGCAGGGTGAGGAGAAGGATTGCCGGACCCTTGGTAAGGATTCCGAACCCGATTCCCAGCCCGAGAGCCAGGAAACCCAGCCAGCCGCCGGTTTTCCACGCATGGACGAGGCCCGCCAGACCCGCCAAGGTAAAGAAGGCGAGCATCATGTCGAACATAGTCAGCGTGGTGAAAAGGGTCCAAAACAGGCAACCGAACAGAATAAGGCCCGCGGCCCGTGGCAGATCTGGGCGGTCGGGCCACAACTTGCGGGCCAGGCCCTGAGCCACGAACAGGCTGCCCAGGCCGAATAGCGGCGCCACCAGGCGGGGCGTGACCTCGTTGACTCCGAAGAGCCCCCATCCCAGATGCATCAGCCAGAACAGAAGCGGCGGCTTGTGGCTGTAAGTCTCGCCGTTGAGGTGGGGAACCAGGAAGCTGCTGTCGCGCCACATCTCCCAGGCGACGGCGAGATAGCGGGTCTCGTCGACGGGAAGCAGGGGACGGGTCGCCATGGTCACGGCCATGAGGATTAACCAAAGCACGCTCCATGCGACGGGAGGCCAGATACGGTCACTCATTCGAAAAACGGCCCGGAGTTATTCGGTGTTGGTTTGACTTTTGGTGTGGTCGGCCATGTCGAGCCCGCTGTCAAGGGTTCCCAACTCGGTGTCGACATCATCGTCGAAGCTCTTGCCATGCCGGTAACGGCGGTAGAGGAAAACGCCGATGGCGCCGGACACCATGAACAGGGCCACGCTCAAGGTGATCCGGATTTCCGGATCCAGCGTGATGCCGCTCCCTCCCAGCGCGAAGACCAGGTTCTGGGGAATGTAGCCGATGGCCGAGCCGAGGATGAAAGGGACAGCCCGAACCGAGGAGACGCCGGCTGCCAGATTGGTAATCAGGTTGCTGCCCACAGGCAGCAGCCGGATCAGCAAAGTCATGGAAAACGGATTGTCGTGCAGGAAGGCGTCGATCTTCTGGATCTTGTGCGCGAACCTGGACGCCACCATCTTGCGCCCCACCAGACGGGCATAAAAAAATGTTCCTGAGCAACCGATTGCCGTGGCCAAGACGGCCAAGGCGGTTCCTTCGACAAAGCCAAACGCATATCCGCCGAGGAAACTGATCACCTGGCGGGGCAGGCCGATGCCTGTGAAGAGGGCGCAAGCGGCAACGAACAGCAGATATCCTGCCGTTCCCTGCCCTCGGATTTGGGTGTCGATCCAGGTCTTGCTCAGTTGCAGGTGGTCAAACAGGAGTCCGATGGCGACCAGCGATGCAATCACCACCAGGCCCCGCAATAAGACGCGGAAGTTCATTGGGCCGGGTCTCCCGTTTCCACTTCGGGAACCTTGCCCCGGCGCTGCAACCACATGACCCCCAAAAGATCGACGATGCCCACCATCAATCGGTCGAGCATGCCGTACTTCGAGGTTCCCCGCTCGCGTGGCCGGTGATTGACCGGGACCGAGACCACTCGCCCGCCGCGGCGGATCATCAGGGCCGGCAGAAAGCGATGCATGTGATCGAACCGTGGCATATCGAGGAAGGCGGCCCGGGTGAAGACCTTCAGCCCGCAGCCCGTGTCGGGGGTATCGTCCCGGAGCAGTCCCGCGCGCACCCGGTTGGCGAGACGGGACTGAAAGCGCTTATAAGCGGTGTCCTTGCGCTGGGTCCGGTGGCCGGCGACCAGAAGCCGTTCCGGCTCTGCGTCACCTTCCAGGACGTCCAAGAGTCCCGGAATGTCCGCCGGGTCGTTCTGGCCGTCCCCGTCGAGGGTCGCGATGACGTTTGCCCGGGCGGCCCGAACCCCGCTCGCGATGGCGGCACTCTGACCACAGCAGGCCTTGTGGCGCAGCACCCGGAGTTCGGAGACCTGTGCGGCGGTCTCCCGTAGGGATTCCGGCGTGGCGTCGGTGCTGCCGTCGTCCACAAAAACGATCTCGAACGGAAACCGATCGGCTAATGCCGCGTGGATCTCGCCCACCAGAGGTGCAATGTTTTCGGCCTCGTTGTGGACGGGGACCACCACGGCGAGTCGGAGGGCGGGTGGTGCATCGGGGCTCTGGGCGGTCATGGTCCGTGGCCGGATGGGGGCGGAAGGAGGCTCTGGGCTCTGGGTCCGCTTATTGCAGAAGCCCCTCCCCGGTTCAACACTTTCCGGGGTCGACAGTCCCGAAGGCGCGCCCGGCCCTGACGAAGTAACAGGAACCGCCTTTCCCCACCGCCCGGCAAACGTCGGCTTGGGTGGCCGCCGACAGGGACAGCCCGGTGGCTCTTCCTTGAGTGTCGAAAGCCGCGTCCATCACCCACAAACCGGGGGCATGCTGGAGTTCGACAAGGGCGGCGCGGCGGGAATTACCATGGCCGGTACGGGGGGTGAAGAAGCAGGCCGCATGACGGGCCGGCAACATGCCCGTCAGTTCCATCGCCTCTGGGGCGGAGGCTGTCGGGCGAACGATTGCCGCCTCTCCCTCGACCGCCGGTGCCTTCAGCCCCGTCAGCCACAGACGGCTGTGATCGAACAGAGCAACGCGGTCGGCGAAATGCTGTTCCAGAGCCGCCAGGGCCTGGTCCGAGGCGCCAAAGCGCAGAAGGCCGCTGACGGCCTGGAGGACGTCATTCCGCCGGTCGATGGAAACCGTCCCGGTTGCCGGTGGCGTATCGGTCTTTCCGCTGCAGGACCCGGTCGGGGCGAAAAGACTCCGCACCGGCTCCAAGGCTGCCAGAACCGCGGCCCGGTCATGACGGCCTACCCCCGCAGCGCGTAGGCCGTCTCCGGCCCGAGTGCAAGAATCCGGAAGACTGGCCGCCTCCGATGTCAGAAGATCCGTGACGGCCTGACCGTTTTGGGTCAGCACGCTGGCTATGTTCCGGTCCGACCCGAGGGCGGTTTCCATGATGGCCGTCAAATCCGTCATGCCGGCCAGCCGGGCGGCATGTCCCGAAACACCGAAGGTGACTTCACTGACCGGTGTACCGTTCGGGTCGAGGAACCGCACGGTCCGGGTGGAGCCGCTGCCGTCTTCGGCCAAGTCGAGGATCACTTCGATAAGGGAATCGACATGCTTGATTCGTTTGGCCGCCAGTCGCGTCTCCAGTGCCCGGGCCGCAGCGGAATACGTACCGTCCGGTGCCCAGACCGGGGGTGGATCGGCGGCGAAAGCAGCCACAAGACTCTCCGTTTCTCCCGTCAGCCCACCCGAGAAGACAATGCCGTCATCATTGAAAAAATCCGTCGAAAGCGAAACCGTGACCCGTGACACGTCGTCCATGGAAACAAGAGGCGTCAGGCGCGCACCCTCTCCGACGGTAAAGGCGTCAGTGAAACGGATGTTCTCAGGCTGGGAAGACGCTGCTTGCGACGGTGCAGGCGTCCCTTCCTCCCGTTCGGCGATTCGGGACAGGATCAGGACCGGCACGGCCGGAAGCGAACGGCCGTCATCGAACGTCAGCGCCGCCGACAGGACGATGGTTCTGACCTTGTCCGAGAAGATTTCAAGCAGAAGCGGCGCCAGTTTGGCACCCGAGGCGAAGGCGGCGGTGACCGAGACGTATCCACCTCCGTCAAGGAAAGAGCCCGCCTCACCGTCGATGACCTGGGTCCGGTCGGCCAACAGTACCCGGGTCGCTGCGGGGGACAGGTCGGTTGCGGCCGGCGGCGGCGGCAGAGCCTGGACATCGACTTCGGTCGCGAGATCCTCGGGCAGGAACCGGATGCCCAACCCCAGCACTGCGGTGAGCAGAAGGCCGGTCAAGATCAGCGTGAGATAGCGCGGCACCGTCTCTCTCCGAAACCCATTCATGACAAGCTACCAGCCCTTTCCCGCTTCATCAACCTGCATGGGGTCCATATAAACCGGCTCCGTCCGGACATCAGGCGGAAAGGACTGAGAGCGGTAAATGCCCAGCCAGTTGCGGTCAGAAGTCTCTTCTGTACCCGCAAACCGTCAGCCTATGTTCCTAATTTAAACGTTTTGGGCTATCATCAAAAATCGGTTTTCAGAGACGGTCGGGGCGGCGGGAATATGAACGTGACCAGTGTGATCGAGGGACTGGGGCTTGCCATCCTCGGATTGGCGTTCCTGCAGATGGTTGTGTTCGTCGTCGGACAGGTGAGGCGGGTCCGGGCGATGGCGCAGAGGGATAAACGCGAAGTCCGGTTCTTCCGGGATTGGTCGGAGGCCCGTCTTCAGGTCGCCCGAGCGGAACTGGGCCGCAACCAGCTGTCTTGGAACGGAAAGCGGAAATTCCGCATCGAACGGAAACGCTTCGATGACCTAAGAAAAACCATTTGTTCGTTCACCCTGGTTCCCCACGACGGGAAAGTCGTCGCTCCTTTCAAGCCGGGCCAGTTTCTGACCTTTGTCGTCAGGGTCCAGGGCAAGGGTGTCTTCATTCGCTGTTATTCCATTTCCAGCACACCCAATCGGACCGACTATTATCAGATTTCGGTCAAGAAGCTGATGCCTCCGCCGGATGCACCACAGGACACCCCGCCGGGTCGGGTCTCGTCCTACTTCCACGACCATCTGGCCGGGGGGGATATCGTCGACGTCATCGCGCCGGCGGGCGAGTTCCATTTGGATGAAAAATCGACCCGGCCCGTGGTCCTGATTGGCGGTGGCATCGGCATCACGCCTCTTATCAGCATTCTCGACACCTTGATCGAGACCGGAAGCTCGCGTGACATCTGGTTGTTTTATGGGGGCCGGAACCTTCTCGATCACCCCTTTCCCCAACATCTGTCGTCGATCGGCAAAGGGCATCCGAATGTTCGTGTCATTCAGGTTTACAGCCGGCCGACAAAGACTTGCCGCAAGGGCTTTCACTACGATTACGAGGGCCACATCGGGATGGAATTGCTCAAATCCGAGCTGCCTTCGAACAACTTCGAATTCTACCTTTGCGGCCCTTCCGCCATGCTGGGTTCGTTGACCCACGGTCTTCGCGACTGGGGCGTTCCGGAGGACGACGTCCATTATGAGGCCTTTGGCCGAGAAACAGTCGAGGCCTTGATGAAAGGCACCATGGACGCCGACGAGACCCACGAAGTGCAGTTCCAGCGCTCGGCCCGGACTCTCACCTGGTCGCCGGACAGCGGCCCCCTGCTCGATCTCGGGGAAGCGGCGGATATCAAGTTCAACTCCGGCTGCCGCGCCGGGAAATGCGGGACCTGTCTGACCACCATCCGCGAAGGGGAAGTGGAGTACCTGTCGCAGCCCAGCGAAGACCCGGCTCCGGGAACCTGCCTGCTCTGTATCTGCCGCCCCAAGACCCGTTTGGTTCTCGATGCATGAAAATATCCAACTCTCCTGCCTCGGTTGATCATTCGGAACGGCGCTGGCAGCGCCGACCGCGGCGTTGGGACCGTCCGTTCGGCGATGAAGCCATGAGCGCAGACGACGTGGCGCGCGTTCTGGCCCTTCCTGTCTTTCGGGATATGAATCCGGACGAGTTCCCCGGCCACATGCGTCTGAATGACATCATTGCCAACGACGCTCAGATCCGCCGTTCGGCGAAGGGAGTCGAGGTGGTGCGGCAAGGCGATTACGGGAACTCCCTTTTCGTGGTCATGATCGGCCGGGTCTCGCGTGCCGCGGCCAAGGGCGCGGTAAGCCCGGACAAACCTGCTGCCGCCATTCTGGGTGCAGGCGAAATGTTCGGGGAAATCTCCGCCTTGTCCCGATCGCCGCGGTCCGCGAACGTCATTTCCCTGACCGACGAAACCGAACTCTTGGAATTGCGCTGGCAGGGTGTGGTGGAGATGCGGCGATGGTCCCGGTCCTTCCGGGATCTCGTCGACGGGCGCTACCGGGAAAAGAGCCTCGCCTCCTATTTCCGCCACTCCCCTATTTTCAGCCATCTTGACGAGGCGTCCCGACGCGAGATTGCGGAACTGACTCAATTCGAGACCCACGGTGATGCGGAGTGGTTCCAGCGGTTCCGGCGGAAGTCGGAAAAGACGGGAAAGATGCAGGGACGGGAGCCCCTGATCGCCGAGGAGGGGCACTTCCTGGACGGCATCCTAATCATCCGAGCGGGGTTTGCCCGGGAAAGCCGGCGCCTGGACCAGGGGCGCCGGACAGTCGGGTTCCTCGGCAGCAACGACGTTTTCGGTCTCGAAGAACTGATAGAATACCGTGCCGGGAAAGGAGACGGCAGGCTGAGAGGCAGCCTCAGCGCCATCGGCTACGTCGACATCCTCAATGTCCCGGGGGACATTCTGATGACGAACGCCCTGCCGACCCTGCCCTCGGACGTGCTTGGCCGGGTCACGGGTGACACGCGCGGATACGATACGGATCACTCGCCATTTGCGATCGATATCCGGAACCAGGCTCTCTTGGAATTTCTCATCGACCATCGTTTGATCAACGGCGCTGCGGCGATGGTGATCGACCAAAATCTCTGCGTTCATTGCGACGACTGCATCCGGGCTTGCGCGGCGACCCACGGCGGGCTGTCTCGGTTCGCCCGCCAGGGGCAGCGGCAGGGGCCGCTCATGGTGGCCCGGTCATGCATGCATTGCGTGGATCCCGTCTGCCTGATCGGGTGCCCGACCGGCGCCATTTTCCGGGGGTTGGAAACCGGGCATGTGGAGATCGACGCAGAGGCCTGCATCGGCTGCGAGATCTGCGCCCATGCCTGCCCCTACGGCAACATCCGCATGACCGATATCCGTGACCCGGAGGGTTACGTCGTGATCGGGGACGACGGCGGTCCCATCCGAAAGGCCATCAAGTGCGACCTGTGCACAGGCCGGACGGGCGGCCCGGCCTGTGTGGCGGCCTGCCCTCACGCGGCCCTGAAAAGGGTTGACCTGCGCGACATCGCCCGAAGCCGGGCCTGGAGGGCACAATGACAAGGCGCCCTCTCGTCCGTGGACTGGAAGCGGTTGGCGTCGTGGTGGCGGCAATCCTTTTGGGTGCCGCCATTGACCAATACGGTCAGGCGCTGCGTGACTCCCGGTACCTGGCCGGCTGGATCCTGGCCGGCGGTTTGGTTTTTTTGATGGCCCTGGAACTGCGCGGGCAGATCCTCACGGTTCCTGCCGGGCCGATGTCCCTCTGGATCCGGGTTCATTCCTTTTTGGGATGGTTGGTGATCGCCACCTTCGTCTTCCATACGGAATGGCGGTTGCCGGACAGTGTCTTCGGCTGGCTGCTCTGGGCGTCTTTCCTTGTTCTCGCGGGAAGCGGGGCTCTTGGTTTCCTGTTGGCCAGGTGGATCCCTCCGCGGCTGACGGACGGGGGGGAGCCGGTTCCCTTTGAAGAGATTCCTGTCATTCGCGCGGGCCTCGCCCGGGACGCGCGGGCGTGCGCCATGGGGGCGGTCCGGGACTCCTGTTCGTCCATGATCGCGGCCAGCTACGTCAAGACCCTGCAAGCCTATTTCGCGAGACCGAGGAACCTGATCTGCCATCTTTGGGGATCATCGTCCCGCATCGACAGATTGACCGCCGAGCTGGATGCGGTCGCCGGCTATGTGGACGAGGTTGGAAGAGACCGGGTGGCGGAACTGCGCCGCCTCGTGGTCTTGAAGGATGACCTGGACCGGCAACTCGCCCTGCAGGGCCTGCTCAGGGGGTGGCCGTTCGTTCACCTGCCCATCGGATACGGGATCCTTTTGTGCAGCATCATGCACGTTCTGATGGTCTACGGCTATTCCTCGGGGGCACCATGACGGACGTACGTCACGATAGGAGAGGCTACCAAAGCGTCTTCGGACGCCCGAATCGGGAATGGGTTTGCGGGTGCCGCGAAACGGCCGGCCCCTGTGCGACCGGACCGGATTCTTCGGGGCACTGCGGGGCACGGCATGACTGCCAGACGATCAACGAGAATGGCCGCTGGCGTTGCACGCGACCCGAGTCCGCCGGGGGAACGTGCCCCGAGGGACCCGCACCGGACGGGGCATGCTCCCAACCCGTCGGGGAATGCTTGCCGGTTCGCACCCGCCGGGCCGTCCGGAACCGCACCGTTCTATGGACGATGGTAACGATGATCGGCGTTCTGGCCCTTCTCTTTGGGGGGCGTTGGGAAGGGGGCGGCCCCGCATTCGGTCCTCTGTCGTCCGTCCACAGCGGTATCGAGGTATGCGTGGCCTGCCATCCGTCGTCGTCTTCCCGCGAACTGTCATGGATCCCGACCGCCTTTGCGCCCAAATCGCCTGAGGACCACAACGCCGCCTGCATCGCGTGTCATGATGTGGGGCCGAACGGCGGTCGCGCGCATCTGGTTCCCCCCGAAACGTTGCAGCGCCTCACGACCAACGCCGCCGAAAGGCGGGCGTCGGAGAAAGACGTAAGATCCCCGGTTATTCCCGCGCCCGACTTCGCAAACCGGGACATCGCCTGCGCCACCTGCCATTCGGAGCACCAGGGGCGGGATTACGATCTCGTTGCCATGACGGACGAGCGGTGTCAGGCCTGCCATATCCAACGGATAGAAGGGCTCGGCGCTTCCCACCCCGAGTTCACCGAATTCCCCGGCCAGCGGCAGCAATCCATTCTGTTCGATCATGCAACCCATTACCGGATCCATATCCCCGAGAAATTCATGGCGGTGACGATTCCCTGCAACCTATGCCATCAGACTCAGGGGGACGGCCGGGACATGGGCACCACCTCCTTCGAAAAGAGCTGCGACGCCTGCCATGGACCCGAGGTCAACGGCAAGGATGCAACGACGAGCGGCAAGGGTATTCCGTTTCTCTCTTTGCCGGCCCTGGATCTCGAAACTCTCAGGAAGGCCGGCGTCGCCGTTGACGGATGGCCCGCCGCCGCCGACGGGGTTTTGACGCCTTTCATGGTGGCGCTCCTTTCCGGCGAGTCCGGCAACCGGGAACTCTTGGACCGGACCGCCGACCTCGATCTCGGTGCTCTCAAGGACGTTTCCAAAGAGGGCATCGCGGCCGTGGATGGGCTGCTCCGGGCGATCGAGCGCTTGGCCCTGGACCTTCGGGCTTCGGGCGCGAAGACCGTGGACGACCGGCTGTCGATCAGCCGGATCCGGAAAGGCAATCCGCCGCTGCCGGGAATGCTTGTCGCCGGGCTCACGCAGACGGTGGTGGATGTCTTCATCCGCACCTCCCTTCCGCACCTCGCGCCGCAAGGTAATACGGAGACCGGGACGCTAACGGCCGAAACCTGGAAGCCGTCCGGGGGGTGGTTCGTCGAGGGTTATACCCTTTATTACCGGCCGGTCGGCCACAACGACGTCTTCAGCCGGGCCTGGTTCGAATACCTGGCCCGTTTCGGCAGGAAGAAATCTCCCGAGGCCTTGGCGGAGGCGATCGACCTTTTCCGATACGAGGAAATCCCCGGCAAATGCGCCAAATGTCACGCTACCCGCCAGTTCGGCCCCGGAGCCGACTTCCGGGGCTGGGGGCCGCGAAATCCGGCAGGCGGCGAACTGCGGTTCACGGATTTTTCCCACAATCGGCATTTGCATCCGGTCGCCATCAGAAACGAGGGTGTGGAAAATTGCCGGATCTGTCACAAGCTTGCCGAAGGGGACGGATTCGCCGAATGGTACGTGGATCCCGAGCAAACCCCTTACCAATCCAATTTCGTGCCCATCCCCAAAGAGCGCTGTGCCGTTTGCCATGACGGAAACCAGGTCGTGGATCGTTGTACCCGATGCCATGCCTACCATGTCCGTCCGGTTTCGCCTGCCGGTTCCAATCATCGGTAGGGGCGGATTGTCCGGGCGGGGTGACGGGATTCCGGGCCTGATCTTCTCCGTCCACGGTGCTATATATCCCCCATGACCGATCCTTTTGACCTGACGGAAGTCCCGCCCACCACGGTTGCCGCCGAGCCTTCCTATCTCGACGACCTCAACGAGTCCCAGCGCGAAGCGGTGGAGACCACGGATGGGCCGGTCCTGATGCTGGCCGGTGCCGGCACGGGAAAGACCCGAGCCCTGACCACGCGCCTTGCCCATATCCTCATGACCGGCCGGGCCCGGTCATGGGAGATCCTCGCCGTCACCTTCACCAACAAGGCGGCGCGGGAGATGCGCGAGCGCGTCGCCGCCCTGGTTCGCCGCCCGGTCGAGGGCTGGTGGATTGGTACCTTCCATGCCCAGGGAGCCCGGATCCTGCGGAGCCACGCCGAGATGGTGGGGCTCAGACCCAACTTCACAATTCTGGACACGGACGATCAAGTGCGCTTGGTCAAACAGCTCCTTGAAGTCCATGCGATTGACGAGAAACGCAATCCGGCCCGCGTGGTGCTGGGCGTCATCCAGCGTTGGAAGGACCGCGGCCTGACGCCCGACAAGGTGACGCCGGCCGAGAACTCGGAAGCCGCGGAAGGGCGGATTCTCGATATCTACCGCGACTACCAGGAGCGGCTGACGGGGCTGAATGCCGCCGACTTCGGCGACTTGCTGCTCCACTGCCTGACGCTCTTCCAAAGAGCGCCGGACGTGCTGGCAAAGTATCAGGCCCAGTTCCGCTACATCCTGGTCGACGAGTACCAGGACACCAACGTGGCACAATACCTGTGGCTAAGGCTGCTGGCAGCCGGGCACCGCAACATCTGCTGTGTCGGCGACGACGACCAGTCCATCTATTCCTGGCGTGGGGCGGAGGTCGGAAACATCCTGCGCTTCGAAGAGGATTTTCCCGGCGCCCGCGTGATCCGGCTGGAGAGGAATTACCGCTCGACGCCCCACATTCTGGGGGCGGCCTCGGGCCTGATCGCCAACAACGAAAGCCGGTTGGGCAAGGCGCTGTGGACCGAGCTCGGCGAGGGCGAGCGGGTGATGCTGCGCGGCGTGTGGGATGGCGAGGAGGAGGCGCGCTTCGTCTGCGAGGAGGTCGAGGCCCTGCAGACCAAGGGGAATTCGCTTTCCGACATGGCGGTCCTGGTCCGTGCCGGGTTCCAGACCCGTGAATTCGAGGAACGCCTGATCGTCTTGGGCATCCCCTATCGCGTGGTCGGTGGGCCGCGTTTCTACGAACGGCTGGAGATCCGCGACGCCTTGGCTTATCTCCGCGTCATCGTTCAGCCCGACGACGACCTAGCCTTCGAGCGCATCGTCAATACGCCCAAGCGCGGGGTTGGCAAGGTGGCGCTCAACACCATCCACGGCTTGGCGCGAACCTCGCGGGAGCCGCTTTCCACCGCCGTCCAACAGCTGGTAGAGACCGACGAGTTTCGGCCCAAGCTCCGTGCCGCATTGGCCAGCCTGATGGCCGACTTCAAGCGCTGGCGGGGCCTCGTCGGGGTCATGGACCATCCCGAGTTGGCGGCCACCGTGCTGAACGAGTCGGGTTATATCGAGATGTGGAAACTCGACCGTTCCCCCGAGGCCCCGGGACGGCTGGAGAACCTCAAGGAACTGGTCTCCGCGCTCGATGAATTCGACAGCCTGATCGACTTCCTGGAACACGTCAGCCTGGTGATGGAGAACGAGGAGAAAACGGCGGCCGCCAAGCTGACCCTGATGACGTTGCACGGGGCCAAAGGGCTGGAATTCGGCACGGTTTTCCTGCCCGGTTGGGAGGAGGGCCTGTTTCCCCACCAGAAGGCATTGGACGAGTCCGGGGCCGCAGGGTTGGAGGAGGAACGGCGCCTCGCCTACGTCGGCATTACCCGGGCCAAGACGCGCGCCTACATCTCGTTCGTCGCCAACCGCCACATGTTCGGCCGGTGGCAGAGCGCCATCCCGTCACGCTTCATCGACGAGCTGCCGGAAGCCCATGTGGAACATGTCAGCGGGCAGGGGCTCTACGGCGGTGCCTCCTCCCGGGGGCGGCGGGACGCCAAGCACCGACAGCCCGAGGCCATGCGGGACATCCCCATCATATCCGGGGCCGCCAACGACGGCTTCTCCGTCGGCCAACGCATCTTTCACCAGAAATTCGGCTATGGCCGTGTGGCCGTCATCGACGGCAACAAACTGGAAATCGCCTTCGAGAAGGCGGGCGCCAAGAAGGTGATGGCCGAGTTCGTCGAGACGGTGTGACCGTGGCGGCCGAAATCATGTGGCGCATTTCGATTGAAGTTCCGGCGGATGCCGTGGGGCTCTGTGAATCCGTCCTGGAACCCCATTGCCATGCGGTGAGCAATTTCCTCGTCGACGAGGACCGCGGCGTCCGGCGGGTCGAGGGGTTGGCGAGGGAGGTGCCGGAGCGGAGCCGCCTGGAGACCATTCTGGCCGATCTCCTCCCTCAAGACGTGCCCTCCCGTCTGGACGTGGCGCCGGTGGAGCCCAAGGACTGGGTGAGGGAGACGCTGCACGCCTTTCCGCCGCTCACCGCCGGGCGGTTCTTCATCCACGGTTCCCATTTCGAGGGCGGGGTTCCTCCTGGACGGATCGGGCTCAAGCTCGACGCTGGGGGCGCCTTCGGGTCGGGGGAGCACCCGAGCACCCGGGGCTGCCTGTTGGCGCTGGACGGTCTCCGCCACCGCCGCTTCATGCGACCGCTCGACATGGGCTGCGGCGCGGGGCTCTTGGGGTTGGCCATGGCCAAGACCTGGCGCGTGCCCGTGCTGGCGGTCGACATCGATCCCAAGGCGATCGCGGTGGCCCGAGAGAACGCCAAGATCAACGGACTCGGTGCCTACTTGCGCCCCATCGCCGGAGGCGGTTACGGGCGGGCGGCTGTCCGGGACCGCGGTCCTTTCGACCTGGTGGCGGCCAATATCCTAGCCAACCCGCTGATCCGGATGGCCAGGGACCTGGCCGCCAACCTGGCCCCCGGCGGGGTGGCTGTGCTGTCGGGGCTGGTGACCGACGACACCACCCGGGTCCTGGAGGCGCATCGCCGTGTCGGGCTGAGGCTGGTCCGGTGCATCGGGATCGAACGCTGGCAGACCCTGATCCTTACGGGATCGGCATAAGAATTATCTTAAAATTCGGCAGTTGCCGCTTGTGAGGATAGGCGGAAATCGTGTGAATATGTCGCCTAACGATCATTTGGGGCTTGATCTCACCGCCTTTCGGATGCTTGAAATCCGCAACGGCGGCTGGGTGCCGGTCGATTGACCTGTTCCCACCCGTTTTCGCAAACCCGAAAAGCAGAGACAAATGACCCAGCAGCTCAAGCTCGGAATACCCAAAGGCAGCCTCGAGACCGCCACCATCGACCTGTTCAGCCAAGCCGGCTGGACCATCCGGTCGCGCTCGCGCAATTACTTCCCCAGCATCGACGACGACGAGATCGCCTGTTCCCTCGTCCGCTCCCAGGAGATGGGTCCCTACGTCGCCGGCGGCACCATGGACGCCGGGCTCTGCGGCATCGACTGGATCCACGAGACCCAGGCCGACGTCGAGGTGGTTTGCGACCTGGTTTATTCCAAGGCCTCCAACCAGCCCTGCCGCTGGGTGCTGGTGGTGGGCCGGGACAGCCCCATCCAGAAGGTGGAGGACCTTGAGGGCAAGACCATCGCCACCGAGCTCACCGGCTATACCCGGCGCTACCTGGAAGAGCGCGGCATCGAGGCCAAGGTCGAATTCTCTTGGGGGGCGACGGAAGCCAAGGTCGTGGAGGGACTGGCCGACGCGGCGGTCGAGATCACCGAGACCGGGACCACCATCAAGGCCCACGGGCTCAGAATCGTCTGCGATTTGCTGCACACCCACACCGTGTTCGTTGCCAACAAGGAGTCCCTCAAGGACCCCTGGAAGAAGGCCAAGATCGATCAGATCGCGCTGATGCTGCAAAGCGCGCTGGCGGCGCGCCACCAGGTGCTCTTGAAAATGAACGCGCCGACCGAAGCGCTCGACGCGGTCACCGAACTGTTGCCCAGCCTGCACGCGCCGACAGTCAACCACCTGACGGACAAGGACTGGGTCGCCATCGAGACGGTGGTCGAACGCCGCGAAGTCCGCGACCTGATTCCCCGGCTCAGGACCGCGGGCGCCGAAGGGATCCTGGAGATCGACCTTAAGAACGTCGGCTAGGGC
>PIVK01000248.1 GCA_003354135.1 Rhodospirillales bacterium | reverse complement strand
TGGGCTTCCCGCATTTAACAAAAAAGGCTGTAAAGGAGGCTGTTGCGGACCGGCGGCCCCGTATGGGCGCGGCACAATTATGGTATTCCTCGACATGCGGCGCTTTCATATATTGCGTCACATCTTCGCCGGTTCTCGATTTTACGACAGCCTCGAAGGCACCCGGATTTATGACGTTCTCCTGTAATTCTTTTCTCGCGGAACGGAATTTGAGGGAAAGTCTCGAATATTCCTCTTCCTTCTTTTATGTTAATGGAAATCGATCCTGTGGGAAGGGCCATTTCCATCAGGCGGGATGATCGTTTCGGTGAACGTGGGAGGGAGAAGAAATGAGGATTGCCGTGATGGCGGCCGGTGGGGTCGGCGGATATTTCGGGGCGCGTCTCGCGGCTTCGGGGTGCGATGTTTCTTTCCTCGCCCGGGGCGCCCATTTGAAGGCGCTGCGGAGTTACGGCATGCGGATCGAGAGTCCTTTGGGCGACCTGCATCTCGATCCTGTCACGGTGACCGACGATGCGGCGGAGATCGGGCCGGTCGATCTGGTTATTTTCGCGGTCAAGCTTTGGGATACCGAGGAGGGGGCCAGAGCCTGTCGGCCGCTGCTCGGCAAGGAAACAGCGGTGGTGGCATTCCAGAACGGGGTTGAGAGTATTGAAATCCTGAGCCGCGAGTTGGGCGCCGAACACGTTATCGGCGGCACCTCGCACATTTCCGCGACAATTGCCGCGCCCGGGCTTATCCATCATAGCGGAACCTTGGCACGCCTGACCTTCGGTGAAGTGAACGGCCGGCGGACGGAGCGGGTCGAGGCATTCTTCGATGCCTGCCGCAAGGCCAAAATCGAGGCAGTGATTGCCGAGGATATCCAACGGGCAATCTGGGAGAAGTTCATCTTTCTGGTCGCGCTGAGCGGTACGACTACAGTGGCACGGGCCCCCATCGGCCCCGTGCTCGCCGATCCCGATCTGTGCCAGGTCTTTCGTTCGGTGGTGGAAGAGACGGCCGCCTTGGGGCGTGCCGGGGGGGTCGCGCTTGAGGATGACGTGGTCGAGCGGACAATGGAATTCGCGGCCGGCCGGCCCG
Source organism: Rhodospirillales bacterium (assembly GCA_003354135.1). Lineage (GTDB taxonomy): Bacteria > Pseudomonadota > Alphaproteobacteria > Rhodospirillales > GLO-3 > GLO-3. The sequence goes on along the minus strand of PIVK01000248.1, from coordinate 126 downwards.
ATGACATGACCTCATCGATGCTTCGCGATCTACGGGCCGGCAATAAGCTGGAAGCGGCTTGGCTGTCCGGCGCGGTTTCCCGGATGAGCCGGGAATGCGGCATCCCCGCGCCGGTCAACGAAACTC
>PIVK01000247.1 GCA_003354135.1 Rhodospirillales bacterium | reverse complement strand
TGGCTAAGAAAATCCAGGCTAGCCGCCGTCAGGCGGCTAAGAAATCGCCGTTGGCAGGCCGAGAGCGGGGGGGGGGCACTCCCGCCTAGGGGGGGACGTCATGCCAACTTGAAAAAACGGGTCTTTGAGGGGACCTATACGCCCCGAGGTCTTCCCGTACGCCATTTCACGCCCCGACCGGCGCATTACTAGCCAAATCGAGAGTAAGGCCCATGTAGATTTGAATTAGCCGCACGGAGCCGGCCGGTTGGCTATATTGCACCGCGGTTTTTTAAGTCAGACAACGAAGTGGGTTATCACTAAAGCCTGCGGCGCAATTAAAAACGGCCCGTTCACAAGGGGGGCACGGGGGTTTTTTGCTTTAAGAGGAAAATGAGACAGCCGCTACAGGAAATCGCAAATTTAGTTCAACACCGGCCTCGTCGCGCGCCTCTTTCCCGGTGCGCGCTCTACTTCGCGGACGTCGCGTGACTGCGACTCCCGCGCTTTCTCGGCTCGCATGAACTCCGCTGCTTGTCGCCGCGCTTGGGCTGCCGCTGCCGATTCGGCTTGGACGACAGGGACTTCTGCTACGCAGTCGCGCTGCGTGCTACCCGCAACGGTCAGTTCAAGAGCGGCCGTGAGGTCTCGTCTGTGAGTCTCGTCCACGAATTTGAAGGTGTCAATTGAACCTGGCACGAGGGCCAAATCGACTGACCCAAAGCAGCTCCATGCGCTGTACCGCGTTGGGTCACGGACGTTACCGAGAACCAGCGTGCCATCACTCGAATCTTCAAACCAAGCGCTGCACACCAAGCGCACGTCCTCTTTCTTTGCGTCGTCGAGAAGCAGAGGCGACATAAGAACGCTCCCATCTTTACGCTGCAGAAGAGCAAGCCGGCCAAACCAAAGCTCAGGGGACCTACCAATTTCCATAGCAAACGCGTAGTGACCTCCACAGTGAAGCACTGTCCTTACAGGAGCTGAGTCCCCAGTCTGAATCTGCGACGTCTCGGCCTCTTTGTTCACCTGGAGCTGCTTTGCAGCCTCTTGAACCCGCTGAAGCCGTGAAGTCGCCATTTTTTTGGAGAGGCGCTTCTGCTTTGCACCATTGACGACAGTCGCCTTAAACAACCGCTTGCCACCCCAAAGGCACATTGCAGAGTGCCGTGCTAGTCGGCCATCGGCGCGGCGAGTTTCTGTTGCCACCGCCGCCTCCGGGACAGCGCG
>PIVK01000246.1 GCA_003354135.1 Rhodospirillales bacterium | reverse complement strand
GCTACATCACAGGCGCCGTTGCGCAAACCCATACAGGCTTGATTCAACGCCACCAGCGAGGAAGAACAGGCCGTGTCGATCGCAAAGCTCGGCCCTTGGAAGCCGAATACGTAACTGATGCGGCCGACCGCTGCACTATGGGCATTGCCTGTACCCATGTAGGCGTCGATCGCACGCTCACCACCGCGCCCTATGATCTGGTTATAGTCACTGGTGCTTAAGCCCAAGTACACGCCGGTGTCGCTGCCGCGCAACGTGACCGGGTCCAAACCAGCATGTTCCAACGCCTGCCAACTCATCTCCAGCAACAGCCGCTGTTGTGGATCCATGCTGATCGCCTCGCGCGGGGCGATGCCGAAGAACTGGGGGTCGAAGCGGTCGATCTCGTCGATAAAGCCGCCCCAGCGAGTGTTCATCTTGCCGGGTGTATCAGGGTCGGGATCATAGTAGGCGTCGATGTCCCAGCGCTCGGACGGCACCTCAGATATGGCGTCGACTCCATTCTCGAGCATTTGCCAGAAGGCGTTGGCATCCTGTCCGCCCGGGAAACGACAGGCCAGGCCGACAATGGCTATCGGCTCCGTGATTTTAGCCGTACGTGTTGGTTGCTGTTTCAACACCTGCTGCTTATCCGCCAATTGCAGTTGTTCGAGTAGCTGATTTGACAATGCCCCGATCGTTGGGTAGTCGAAGACGACCGTATTGTTCAATACAACTTTATCGCCTACAGTTCGCTGCAGACGGTTTTTCAGCTCCACCGCCATCAACGAATCCATGCCCAGATCGAAAAAGCCTGTGCTTGGATCGGGCAACTCGGAAAGTGACAGCACTTGCTGTAACTCTCCTTGAATGTGGCGGGCGAGTATGGCGCCACGTTCACCGGCTGCCAATTGTTCCAGTTGTTTGAGCAATGGGGAATCGGTAACACTTTGGGTCTGGGTGAGGAGATGGCTCAGAATCGCTGGAGATTCAACGCCCAACGTCTGGCTCATGCGCCGCCAGTCCGCGTCGAGCACAACGCCCTGGCTCGCGCCCTGCAGCAGCAACTGCAGCAGGGCCTGATGGGCTGTATCCGCGGCAATGGGCATTATGCCCTGCCTGCGCATCCTGGCTTCGACCAAGGCATTGCCTGCCGCCATGCCAACATCCGCCCAAGGCCCCCACTGCACACTGAGTGCGGGCAGACCTTGCGCCTGACGCCGTTGGGCCA
>PIVK01000091.1 GCA_003354135.1 Rhodospirillales bacterium | reverse complement strand
GGTGGTTCTACATCGGCGTACCCCAAGAGGACATCGATGCCTTTTACGCCATGCTGGGCTGGCAACGTCAAAAGCTTCCGGAGCCCGACGAGTGCGTGAGGAAATCATGGGAAAAGGCGGCGGAAAGGAAACGGCAGAGAGCCGGGAAGTGACCCCACTTAGTTCCGGGGACATCTTACCTAATTAACTTCCCCGCCCCCGCATCCCAACCTCCCCTCATGGCAAGACTGGCCCCTTGCCGGACCCGATCGGGGACTGGAAGGCCTTTCGTGAGCGTGCCCTCGCAATCGCGCGAACCGATCCTGTCCGACACGGCGGCAAAGGCCGAACTGTACCGGCTCTTTTCCGATGACCCGGAAAGCTTTCCCCGGCTGGACCCGACCTCGTACCGCGGGAAACTGAGCCCCGACGATTATGCGCGCTTTCAGGCCATACTGGGGACGGAGGACGCGGCCAAAGCGACGCTGGAGAAGATTGCCCGCACCGATCCTGACAGAGCCGAGGCAATCCGCAAAGGCATGGGAGAAGTTAGCGCCAGGCATGACGACTGGCATGCCAGATGGGGCTACATCGAGTCCAAGCTGCCACAAAAGTTGCGGGATAAGATCCTAAGGAAGGCGGCACGCTATCCCTATATGTCCAGAGATGGAGGCCGACAAAGCGAGAGGAACGTTTTTGCTAACTGGTTTCGACAGTATCGTGATCAGGATCCCTATTTCCATAGGGAGGTCTGGAATCGGATCATGAATGACGGCGGGAATGCAGATCACCCCATTCTTCGCAATCCCAGATTTAACAGCGACAAGGACCTCGAGGCTATCGCCAACGTCAAAGTTGGCACCCCGACCCCGGACGTCAAGACCCCAGGAGGCTCAAAGGTCCTGGGGGTGTTACTGAAGGGGTTAGGACGTCTTAACATTGGCTTACTTATACTCATGACTATACAGGCCGTGAGGGCAAACATCGAACTGAATCGACGACGCGAGTATAGGAGAAGCAATTGGTGATACATGGTGTTTTTGGCGCCTTCCGTGAACCCGTCGCTTACCGGCACCCGAAAGGAAGATGCTTTATGCACCATGCTGCGGGTTCCAGCTTTCGCAGCCGGAGCCCGTGTTCCGCCGTGATACGGGATGCCTCAAAGCTACCCTCGACTATTTGCGCGTCCGAGATATCCGAGGTCGGAATTTGGACATAATCCCGGGCTTGGCGATGGCCCGCTCTGGCTGCCAAGATGAGCCAAGGGTAGGCTTTGTCCGGTAGGCCCAACGGCATCAGGAGCCAGAATCCTATACGAAACGCACCTTCGGCCGATCCGGAAACCAGAGCCCGAAAAGCCCATCCGTCAGGTGAAATGAGGTCCTCAGGGTCACTAGGTAAATCATGCCGCGCCATCGCCGGACCGTATCCGGCCTCTGCGCCCAATTGGATGGCGAGATCGCGTCTTCTCTTTTCTTCTTTGGAATCTCCGCTCGACGCGAGCATCGGCCAATAGGAAAGATACCATCCTAGGTATCCATAGCCGCGTTCGGCGAAATCCTCCAGTTCATCCGCGAAACGGGCACCCAGCTTCCACTCGTCATACCAAGGCAACAATATACGCCACGACAACGAAAATACCGCCTCCAACACCTCTTCGGCATGAAACTTCCTGGCCCCACTGGGATCGATTTGTTCCATCCCCTTTTGAATCCAGGCGTATCCTTTGTCTTCGTCCTCGGGGACTCCCTCCCCCAACACGTATCTCAATCCCAACTGGCGCTGCGCGTCGGGCTGCCCCTGTTCAGCCGCCTTGCGCAACCAAGCGATTGCCGCTCTTCTGTCTTTGGGTAAAGCCGCAACCGCGGGCGGAGGATATGGCGACATCCCATCGGCCGGCATGGCGTATTGCGACACAATAAACTGGGCTCGCGGATTTCCTGCCTGTGCCGCCGCCAGAAACCACTTGGTAGCCCTGGGGTGATCAACCTTGTGGATTGCTTCCTCAAAATAAATTTCCCCCAGCGTCATCTGCGCCTTGACCAATCCCGCCTCCGCCGCCGGTTTCAACAACGCCCGTGCCCGGTTCAGGTCGGGCCGGACGTAATCGCCGATATAGTACATCCGCCCCAAAGCCGCCTGAGCCGCCCTATGGCCGTCTTCGGCCAATCGTTTCAAATCGGTCAGGGCCGTCTCCACCTGAGTCCGGGCGGGTTCGGTCCAGAGAGCGCGCCGGACGCGCTCGAAAGCGGCATCCGCACTCTCCTCGGCCACCGAGGGCGACGCCGAAAAAAACAATGAGCAGAACAGGATGACAAAGACACGCATAGACAAATCATGCTTGATCATGGCCAGCCTGACAAGGGCGGGGACGAGGCCATCAAGAGGCGGAAACGGCCACCAGGGCCCTACCCGTCGCCAGGAAACACCTGGTTTCCGTGGGGCTCGACCCCAACGCCACGGAGGGCGAGAATGCCGGGCGGGCGGCCGCGTTCCAGGATGCGGTGCTGGACGAAATCGAGGACATTCGGAACGAAACCGGCAAGTTCCCCGATTCCGAGACCGTTCTCCGCATTGCCGACCGCCTTCTGCTGGAAGACGAGAACCTGCGCCGGGGCGGGGGGGGCGGCGGTGATACCCCGGCAAACGACCTGGAACGCGACCTCGGCAAGGACTACGCCACGATCTATGCCAAGGCGAAGGAGACCGGCGAGCTGCCGGACGGCCTGATGGAGAAGGTCGAGGCCGATCTCGCCGGCGGAGATGGGGAACGCTTCGCCCGCGCCGCCAATCTGATGACGCGGCTCGCCGGCGATGCTTTCGGAGAGGACGGCGCGGAGAAGATGAACGCCTACATCTCGGAGAGCTTCGGCGGCACGGCAGAGGGCCCCGGCTCCGCATCGCCGTCGCATTGGGCGGGGCTCAAGGACCGCCTCGGCAAGGACTTCCGACTGGCCGGCAACCGGAAGGTCGAAGGTGCGGGAACCGATGCCCCGGCGGGAAGCGACGAATACGTTCCGGAAGTCCCCATCGCTGGCGGCGGCAGTTACACTCGGAGAAAGTCCGACACCCCGAAGGAGACGCCTGTGACCATCAGCGACCGGTTGGATCAGATAGGGGATAAAGCCCTCCGCATGGTCAAAAGTATTATCGGTCCCCACGCCTATCAGGCCCTCATGGACCTGAAGGAACTCTCGAAGGAACTCTCGCCCCTCGCCGACGCTGAGGATGCGGCGGATGCCATGACCGAGATCAAGGAAGGCCTCAAAACCGGTGATCCCGCCAGGGTGAACCATGGCGTCCTTAGCCTGATGCTCGCCACGCTGGCCACTACGGTTCCCGGCAGGGGGAAGCACTATAAAGAGGCGGGCAAGGGAATATCCGAGGCGGCACGCAAGGCGGGCAAGGGCGGAACGAAACAACCGCCAACAGGCAAGGCCGGGCCGGCTGCCAGGATCGAAGTTCCGAAACCTGTCTATCCCTTGGGACCGAAAAAAGGCTCGAAGAGCCTGGATAAGAAGTTCTCAGAATGGTACAGGAAGGAAGGCCACGCTAAAGCCAAAAGGTATGAGGAAGACCGGTTGTACATCCCCGGCAAGTCGGAAAGCGGTATCTGGAAACTCCTCGGAAAGGCGCGAAAAGATGGAAAGAAAGTCAATGGCCGGGGACAGGCGTTCCGGTGGGACCGCCAGCACGGCCACATCGAGGTCATCAACACCAGTACCAACAAGCACATCGGAGTCATGAACCCGTTCACCGGGAAGATGATGCAGGGGCCCAAACGCGGCCGCACGGACAAGGTCTCCCTGAATGACGGTAGCGGAACCACATTCGTGTAGGGACATGGACGCGGCGGTGTCCGACGAGGGCGTCGCCCTCGTCTATCGCCCCCGTTATCGCGAATACGGCATCCGGATCTGCGAAAGCGCGCTTGGCATGGTCCGCCAATGCCGGGTCGGACCGGTGGACGAGGCTATCCGAATGATGGAAATCCTGGATTGTCCCTGGTGCGGCGATGCCTTGCCGGGGAGTGTCCGCGACCAATGGCGGGACCTGATTTTCAATAAGTACGAAGTCAAATCTCTATGGAGCGAAACGGAAACTTTCGACCAGGTTCCGGCCAAGATGCTGGACGAAACCTGGTGGCGCGAGGTGGAAATCGGCTTCACCAATACGGACTCGAATTTAACGTTCGATCAGGTCAGCGATGAGATCGTCAACTCATGCCGAAGCACCCCCAAGGGGCTGGAGAAACCCCTGGGGCGTTCGCCCCACCATTGCGAGGCCATGATGGCCTCCCTGGAGGACTGCCGGGAACTGACCCAATACCGGCCCTGGACTCGCGAATACGGCATCCGCATCATCGACATGAACCGTTCGGTGCACCTGCAATATAACCACCGGATCAAACCCATCCGTTATTGCCCTTGGTGCGGTGACGCCTTGCCACAGAGCCTACGCCTCGAATGGGAAGCCCGCGTCCGGGACCTGGGTCTCGATCCCGACGTCCCTTGCACCCCCTACCCCGAAGGCCTGCCCGACGACCTGATCTCCGATACCTGGTGGCGCGAGGCGGGGAACAAAATTGCCGCGCCGTTGCCTTAACAGCAACATGAAAGGTTGCTTTTGCTTTAATCGTTGAGATTTTATCATCCTTCGATATAGTGTTGGTCCCCATTCCCCGTGCTTTGGATGCGCCCCATGCCCATCGTTCCCACCTACAAACCCGGCCAAATCGATCCCGAGGCCGCGCCCCGTGTGACCCAGGACCTCACGGCGCCCATCGATGCCTTCGGCGGCGGCGAGGCCAATCACATGGCCAAGATCGCCAAGACCGTCACCGCCGTCGGCGAGTCCGCCGGCAACATCCACGCCGAGTACAAGAGGCGCGAGGACGAGCGCAACCTGCTGGAGATCGAGGATGA
>PIVK01000245.1 GCA_003354135.1 Rhodospirillales bacterium | reverse complement strand
CGCCTACTTGAACGCGAAACCTCCACGGTTTCCTCCTTCCTGCATCTCCGTGCATCTCCTTGCTTCCACAGGCCACAGTACACTCGGGCCTAAAATCAGGGGGTTGTACCAGCCCTCTGAGGTCGTGGGCAATGTCCTGGCAGCTCTCACAGCACTTCCTGTGCTCCTCTTCCCTCCTAAAAAAATTCAAAACAACTTCTTATGGACGTCACTTGCAGGCCTGACATAACACCTGTCCCGTAGCATCTGTTTTAACTGTCCGGTACAGAGAACCGGTCTGGGTCTCCTCCCTGTCAATGGCACCTATAGGGGGTTGCAACATCTCACTTTCTATATCAATCATCTCGTTGTGTATATTTCTCAATCCCCTCCTCGCAGGGGCGTTGAAGGCACTTTCACCTCAAACTTCTACTTGGTTCGATACCTCTAAGGTCATTGCTAATCATCTAACATCTTAACACGTATTTACACAGCAACAAGGATCTGAAATCTAAAGGGCGGAACACGCTCCTCCGGACTCAGCACTGCCTCCCAGTTCCTAAGGGCTTCGGCAGGCCTAGCAGCCTCCCAGTTCTCAAGGGCTTCGGCCGCCGCCGCGGTGTGGGTGACCGGGGACCAAAGGACTCCATCAATCCAAGTCACTGAAATTTAGTTAATTACATTCAGCGCAGTCGACATCACTTGCGTCTAATCAGACTCATCGGGCTCGATGAGCACTCCATGATAGGCGGTGAGGTTGTTGGCATGTACCTTCCGGGACACCCCTGTAGTCGGGTGTCTTATCTTGAAAGTATTGCCTTCAGCAACCTCAACAACCGTATAAGGACCTCTCCATCGGGGCAACAACTTATGCCCTAAGTCCTGGGAGTTTAGCTCCTTGACGAGATCACCAACGGCATGCCGTGGTTTCTCCGTCGTCCTGTTGTAGGTTTTCCGCTGGTTCCGAGCGGCCACTCCTAGGTTATCCCTCGCGATCCGGTGAGCCTTCCTCAATGCGGAGCGAAGCCACTCGGCATACTCCGACTCACATGGCACTTCCTGTGCCGAGGATGGGTTGGGAAATTGGAGGTCTAGCGGTGTGCAAACCTCCCGTCCAAGCATCAATCGGTTCGGACTCACTCCGGTACTCGCGTGAGGTGTTGAGCGGTACGCCATCATCACCAACGGCAACACGTCGGCCCAATCATCTCGACTCTCATTTGAGAGGCAAC
>PIVK01000013.1 GCA_003354135.1 Rhodospirillales bacterium | reverse complement strand
CGCCAGCAACACCAGATAGAAGGTGAGCGTGCCCGGCGTGTGCAGCGAGGGGAAGATGGGCTGCCCGCCCAGGAACCCGACGTAGGGCTCGATGAACGGCATCAGCCAAGGGATCACCCACCAGAGCACGGTGACGAAGCTGACCACCACGATGAGGCGCTTGCGGGTGTAGGGGTTGTGCTCGGCCTGGATGCGCCAGATGCCGAAACCGAGGATGATGGCGTATTCGGTATAGCGATTGAGCCAGATGGGGTTGTCCCACCAATAGAGGAACGCCTCGTTGAGCCAGCCCATAAAGGCCCAGAAAAAGGCGACAAGCGCCAACGCCTGGACCCAGGGCGCATATTCACCGGCCAGCGAGCGTTGCTTCGAGACCGGCCAGCCGCTTGGTGATGAAGGTGCGCGGCCCCTTCTTGGCAAGGCCCAAGGGACGGGCACGGGCTTCGACCGTCACGACACCTCCCCTCCCCGGACGGCCGGGAAGCCGCGCCGGTTCCATTCCGCCATGCCGCCGTCGAGCAGATGCACGTCCGCAAACCCCTTGGCCGCCAACATCAAAACCGCCTTCTTGGACTGCTTGCCGGTGCGGCAGAGGACGGCGAGCGGACGCTCCCGCCAATCTTCAATCTCGTCCAGGCGGGCTTCGAGATCGGACAGCGGGATGTTGAGCGTGCCCTCGATATGACCGTCTTCGCCCAGGAAATCCCCGGCATCGCGGACATCAAGCACAAGAAAGCCGGACCCGTCCGCCATCCGTGTTTTCAACGCTTCGGCATCGAGCCGGGGGCGTTGGCGCATCCGGCGGGCCAGACGCGGCAGGAACACCACCACCGCCAGCAGGCCAAGCGCCAGCAGCGCCTTCTGCACGGTCCCCTCGCCACCGGCCAGGGCCTCACGGCCCGCGTATCCCAGATAGGTGTATGCAAAGGTCGCCGGCGCCATGCAGATTGCCGTCGCCGCCACGTAGCCCCTCACATCGATGCGAGTCAGCCCCAGGGCATAGTTGAGCAGGTTGAAAGGGAACAACGGCACCAGACGGGTGAAGGCGACGAAACGCCAGCCCTCCGCCTCGACTCCCGAAATCAGGCGGCCAAGCCGCTTGCCTGCCTTGGCCGCCACCCAGTCGGCAGCGAGATAACGGGCGACGAGGAAAGCCGCCGTGGCACCAACGGTGGCGGCGGCGAGATTGACCGCCGTTCCCAGAACCGGGCCGAACAGCGCCCCGCCGGCAAGCCCGAACACCATGCCGGGCAGGAACAGGACGGTCGCCGCCACGTAGAGCATCATGTAAAGCGCCACCCCCGAAGGCCCGCTGTCCGCGACCAAAGCCTCGAGCGCCGCAACATCGATCTGTTCGCGCATGGCGAAGGCCCCAACAACGCTCGCCAACAGAACCAAGGCGACAGAGATTCGTAAAGCGAGTCCGGCTTTCATGGTCTGATCCGGCCATATTCAAGTGGTTAGTTGAATATTATCAACTCTTTGATATTCAGGTGTCAAGCCTCTCTTGACCGAACGGTCTTTCAGGATATATTCAAATCATCTATTGATAAATTGAAAGAGCCCGTCGACATGCCGGCCAGCCCCAAGAAGGCCCTGTTCACCCAGTTCGCCGTCATGGCCAAGGCGCTTGGACATACCCATCGCCTGGAGCTGCTGGAAGCCCTGGCTCAAGGGGAGCGCAGCGTCGAAAAGCTGGCCAATGCTACCGGGCTCAGCATTGCCAACACATCCCAGCACCTGCACCATCTGAGAGACGCGGGTCTGGTGACCTCGCGCAGGGATGGGACACATGTCATCTATCGCCTGACCGGCAACGACGTTGTTGACTTGATGAACGCCCTGCAGCGCTCTGCCGAACGCCACTTGGGAGAGGTCGAACAGATCGTCGCGCGGTATTACAGCACCAAGGACGCCCTGGAACCCATCTCGCGCGAGGACCTGATGGCCCGGGTCCAGGAAGGGACAGTGACGGTGATCGACGTCCGTCCGCCCGAGGAATACGCGTCCGGCCATGTGCCCGGGGCGGTCAACATTCCGATAAAGGAACTGGAGCGCCGCTTGGACGACCTCCCCGAGGGGCGCGAGGTCGTCGCCTACTGTCGCGGAACCTGGTGCGTGCTGTCCTTCGAGGCGGTTGCCTCTCTGCGTGGCAAGGGCCGCGCCGCCCGGCGCCTCGAGGCCGGCTATCCCGAATGGAAGGCTGCCGGCCTACCGGTCGAGGGCAGCGTCCGCCAGGGCGGGTCGTGAAAAATCGAAGCCGTTTCGTGGCGCCGCTTTCTCGCGCGAATATTTTCCAAGCGAAAACGGCTTGATGGCAATTGTCGGTAATCGAGGAAACGTAGGGGACAGCGGTAAATTGCGTGGTCAGGCCTGCGGAGGTTGGTCCCCTTCCCTGTCTTCCCCGCCGCGCAAGGGCTGGAGCAGCATCCGGCCCAGGGCCAGTTCGGCCGGGTCGCGGAAGTCGTTGATGCCGATTGTCATTCCCTCGTGCCCGGCCTGGGGCTGGGCACAATAGGTCCCAAAGACGCGGTCCCAGCATGACAGATTGAAGCCGTAGTTGCTGTCGGTCTCCGCCCTGATAATGGAATGGTGGACCCGGTGCATATCCGGCGTCACCACCGCCAAGCGCAGGATGCGGTCCAGGGCCGGGGCCAGGTACACGTTGCCGTGGTTGAACATTGAAGTCCCGTTAAGCAGAATCTCGAACAGCACTACCGCCAAAGCCGGGGCGCCGACGACAGCGACCACGGCCAATTTGATGGCCATGGAGATCACAATCTCCACGGGATGGAACCTGAGCCCCGTGCTCACATCGAAATCGAGATCCGCATGGTGCATCCGGTGCAGCCGCCACAATAAGGGAACCACATGGAACAGGGCGTGCTGGACGTAGATGGCGAGATCGAGCAGAACGACGGCCACGACGACGCCCGGCCAACCGCCCACCCCCAGGGCAGGCAGCAGACCCCATCCCCGCCCTTCGGCCACCACCGCGACACCGACGGCGGCGATGGGAAAGATCGCCCGGACGAGGAGAGTATTCAGCGCCACAAGGCCAAGATTGTTCGGCCAACGCCTGGTCCGCGGAAAGGAAGCCGCGCGCCTAGGCGCAGCCACCTCCCAGAGGGCCATCAGAAGGAATATCCCCAGAAAGGCGCCGAGACGCAGGAAAGGTTCGTTCTCAAATATGGCATCAAACATCATTGCCCTCCAAAAGCCGTGAAACCGCCGCTGCCTTGAACTCCGCCGTGCTTGCTCATTATATCCCTCCGGATGGTCCATGAGTAATTTACCATCTGGTCCGGGATTCCGGGGGAAGAGCCAATATCTTGTAGTGTTGTTTCAGGGGCGCGGCCGTGCAAGAAAGACCTCCCGGCTCCGGCATTCGAGGAACGGCAAGAGCATGGCAACGACGGAACACAGACAGAACCGCCTAAGCCCCCAGCTCCTGCTCCGGGCCTATTCCGCGGGGATCTTCCCCATGGCCGAAAGCCGTGACGACCCGGACGTCTTCTGGGTCGACCCCAAGGAGCGCGGGATTCTTCCGCTGGACGCCTTCCACGTTCCGCGCTCTCTCAGGAAGACCGTGCGGCGGAAATCCTTCGAAATCCGCTGTGACACCGCATTTCCCCAGGTCATCCACGCCTGCGCCGAAGAAATGGAAGCCCGCACGGAGACCTGGATTAACGACAAGATCATCGAATCTTACATCGAACTGCACGAAATGGGCTTCGCCCATTCGGTGGAGAGCTGGTGGAACGGCCAACTGGTGGGTGGGCTCTACGGAGTAGCCTTGGGCGGCGCATTCTGCGGCGAAAGCATGTTCTCGCGCCGTACCGACGCTTCCAAAGTCGCCCTCGTTCATTTGGTGGCCCGATTGCGGGCCGGCGGCTTCACGCTGCTCGATACCCAGTTTGTCACCGACCACCTGCGCCGCTTTGGATGCGTGGAAATCCCGGCCCGGACGTACCTGGAAAGGTTAGACGCGGCACTGCATAGCGAGGCGCGGTTCTATTGCGATCTTTCGGAAGACCTGCTGGCCTCGGAACTGGACACCCTGTTTTCGCAATCGATCGCCCAGACGTCATAAACCGGGTGTTCCAATGCACTCAAAGCCGGGCTGGAAGCAAACATCCAGCCCCGGAACAGTTCTACCGCCGGCTCGCCCTGACGGTTTTCACGGATATCCAGAAAGACGGCGCTTTCCGGTGTCTCGGTGGGCGGGCGCTTGTCGCAAGTCTGGACGGTGATATCGAGGGCCCCGAAGAGTACCCGGTCCCCGACCGCAACCCGAAAAGTCGACACCCGCGCAGTGACCTTGTCCATACCCTGCAACACGGCGGTGTCATAAGGATCTGCGTAAGTGGAAAGGGGGGGGCCAAGAACGGCAAGGGCCGCCAACAGCGCCAGAAAACGCCTTATCACGGTCGCGGCCCATCGTCCTTGCCGCCGGTGGCGAGGAAAATGATCTCGCCCACCTGGTCTTCCAACGACCGGTAGTCCTTTGTTTTGGCGATGGTGGCGCCAGATTCGATGTACGGCGGGCCGTTTCCGGGCTCAAGCCGCACGTACTTGCCGCCCAGCAGGCCCTCGGAAGCTATGGTGGCAACGGTGCTGGCCGGAATTTTAACGTCAGGCAAAATTGTCATGCTGACCACGGCGTCAAAAGTTTCGGGATCGAGGCTTTGGTCGTTGACCGTGCCCACCTTGATGCCGCTGATACGCACGTCACTCCCCTTCTTGAGGCCGCCGATCTTGTAGAAGGCCGCCTTTACCGAATAGCCTTTCACCACCTTCACCTGCGCCGTTTCGTAAGCCACGGCGAGGAAAGCGACCGCCACCAGGAGCACCACCGCCCCCATCACCGTCTCGACCAAACTGCGTCCCATGACGTGCTCCTACTGCTTCCGGTTGGACTTGCCTTCGGCGATGATGAGTTCCAGCAACTCACTCACGATCACCGCGTCCTGGGTGTACTCGATCTCCTCGCCCGACGTGAAGACCTCCATCTCACCGCCCGGCTCAAGGATCACGAATTTGGTCCCGAACAAGCCGTCCGTGTGGATGGCTACCGACGTGTCGCGTGGCAGCTTGACCGACGAATCGATCCTGAGAAGGGCCGTAACCTGGTAGTTCGCGTTCAGGGTTAACCTGTCGACACTGCCAACCCGTATACCGCCGAGGTGAACCTCGTCTCCTTCGGCCAAACCGTCGACCCGATTGAACACCGCCTTCAGAAGATAGTCTCCGACCGTCGCCTTGGCCGCCAGATCCCTGCCAACGTAAGACAGCACCAGGACCAGGACCAGCGCCACCAGCGCCGCCCCGCCAACCACCGTCTCGCGGGTGCTGCTAGTCATTCGGCTGCCAAGCCTCATAGGTTCCGGTGCGCCCGCCCTGGGTCCCGCCCAGAACCTCGTGACCCTTGGGACGGTAGGCGTTCATGGTCCCCGTCTGATTGGCCTTGTGGGGCTTCTGCCAGGAATGCGGATCGGCCGCTTCCTGTGTCAGTGGGTCGTCCACCATATGATGCAGCCAGGCGTGCCATTCGGCAGGGACCTTGGAAGCCTCCCGATCGCCCTTGTACAGCACCCAGCGCCGTTCTTTCCCGTGCTTCTTGTGTGCCGAGCCCTTAAAATAGCGGTTGCCGAACTCGTCCTTGCCGACCCACGTCCCAAAAAGCCAAGTGTAAAGAAGCGTACCGGTGATCATGCTCGAGTACTCACATCCGTATCTGAGGGTACTTTCGGGGCCGAATATGGCACTTGCAGCCGCGCACGTCCAGAAAAGCTCAATCCTTGTAGCGCTCCCGAACTTTCATGATCTCGTCGAAACGCGAGAAGAAAGCATCAACGCAATCTGGATCGAAGTGGCTGCCTGAATTTTCCCTGATCATCTCCGCCACCTTTTCCACCGGCCACGGCTCCTTGTAGGGCCGGTCCGAAGTCACGGCGTCGAAAACATCGGCGACCGCAACCACCCGTCCGACAAGCGGGATATTGGTGCCCACGAGGCCTTTGGGATAGCCGGACCCGTCGAACTTCTCGTGGTGCGACACCGCGATCTCGGCCGCCACTCGGAGCAGCCGCGACGGGCTGTCCTTGAGGATCTCGTACCCGATGGAGGTGTGCGCCTTCATTTCCTCAAACTCTTCCGGGCCTAGCTTGCCCGGCTTCAGCAAGACGCCGTCGGCGACGCCGAGCTTGCCTACGTCATGCATGGGCGCGGCGCGGAAGATGGTGTCGACCTCGTCCGTCGGCAGGCGGCACGCCTCGGCGACCAGTTTCGAGATATGCGCCATGCGAAGGATGTGGGCACCGGTTTCCGGATCCCGGCACTCGGCCGCCCGTGACAGGCGGATAATGATCTCGTTTTCACGCTCGACGATGTTCCGGGTTGCTTTGGCAACCTCGTCCGCCAGCCACGATGCACGGTCCTTGAGCTTGATCTGCCCGTCACGAAGCTGCAGCAGGTTGGTCAGCCGTGCCATGAATTCGGTGGCGTCGACCGGCTTGTTGAGGAAATCCGTCGCCCCCTTCTGCAGCGCCTCGTAACGGACCTCCTTGAGGTCGGTGGTCGTCACCATGATGATGGGGACGTCGCCGTAGTCCGCCATGCCACGCAGCCGGTCGATGAATTCAAGGCCGTCCACCTCGGGCATCATGTAGTCAGTGAGAATCAAATCGGCCGAATTCTCGGCGCACCACTCCAACGCCTCAACCGCATTTTCGAATGCCAACGAGTTACAGCCGCCGAGTTGGGATACCAATCCCTCAAGCAAACGCAAGTTTGTCCGGTTATCATCGACAATGACGACCTGCATGATCCAAAATCACCCATCTTCCGAAATGCCGCAAGAATTTCCCAACGAGGAAACAACTAATATACTACATCGTAACACAGAAAAAGGTTCGACGTTTTGCCGCCCCATGGTCGGACATATCCGATGGTCTCGGCAATCCCGCCATGTCACCCCGCCGGGCCGGCGGACGCGGACGAGACACCATATCTAGTGTGTCTGATCGGCATCACCCACAAAATCTTTCCAATTCCTTGTCCCCCCCCCCGAAACCTTGTTGCCAGAGAGCCCCCCCTTCGCTATATTTAGTGCCACACACCTGGGCAGACCACGCCATCTTGTGGCTACACCGTCTTCGCGCGGGGTACCGGGACAGAAAAGGGCTAGAAAAAGAGCTCCGGAAAACAGGACCAGCCTCTCCCGTAAGGGGCTTTGTCCGTAACCTCCGGGCAATTTAGGGGGGGCATAAATTGCGTATCCGTCGTTTATTCACCAAAGAGGGGAAATCCCCTTACGAATCCTTCGCCTTTCGTACGGCATCCAGCGAAATCAAGAACCCTGACGGTTCGGTAGTCTTCAGGCTGGATACGATGGAGGTTCCTGTCGACTGGTCGCAGGTCGCCTGTGATGTCCTGGCACAGAAGTACTTCCGAAAGGCCGGTGTTCCCGTCCACCTCAAGCGGGTGGAAGAGAATGACGTTCCCTCGTGGCTATGGCGGAGCGAGTCCGATGACACGGCGGCTAAGAAGCTTCCGAAACAGGAGCGCACGACATCGGAAACCAGCGCCAAGCAGGTCTTCGATCGCCTAGCCGGAACTTGGGCCTACTGGGGCTGGAAAGGCGGCTATTTCGATTCGGAAGCCGATGCGCTCGCCTATTTCGATGAGATGCGGTTCATGCTGTGCGCCCAGATGGGATCTCCCAACTCGCCGCAGTGGTTCAACACGGGCCTGCACTGGGCCTACGGCATCGACGGCCCAGCCCAGGGGCACCATTACGTGGACTTTAAGACCGGCAAGCTGGTCAAGTCGCGCTCGGCCTACGAGCACCCGCAGCCCCACGCCTGCTTCATCCAGTCTATCGGCGACGACTTGGTGAACGAAGGAGGCATCATGGACCTCTGGGTCCGCGAGGCGCGCCTGTTCAAATACGGGTCCGGCACCGGCACCAATTTCTCTAATCTCCGCGGCGAGGATGAGTCCCTGTCGGGCGGCGGCAAGTCGTCGGGCCTAATGAGCTTCCTCAAGATCGGCGACCGCGCGGCGGGCGCCATCAAGTCGGGCGGCACCACGCGCCGCGCGGCCAAGATGGTAATTGTCGACGTCGATCACCCTGACATCGAGAACTTCATCAACTGGAAGGTCCATGAGGAACAGAAGGTCGCGGCCCTGGTCTCCGGCTCGCGACTCGCCAACATGCACATCAACGCCATCATGGCCGCCTGCCACGAAGGCGAGGATCCCAAGGCTGCTGCTAAGGATTCCGAAAGGTTCGAGCCAAAGAAGAACAAGGCCTTAAAGAAGGCGGTGCTTGCTGCCCGTAAGGCTATGATTTCGGAAAACTACATCCAGCGCTCCATCCACTTCGCGCGCCAGGGCTATACGGAGATCGATATCCCGGTCTACAACACCGACTGGGATTCGGAGGCCTATAACACGGTCTCGGGCCAAAATTCCAACAACACCGTCCGCGTCTCCAACGCTTTCCTTGAGCGCGTGCAGCAAAACGGAGAGTGGGAACTGGTCCACCGAACCACCGGCCAGGTGGCCAAGAAGATCCGGGCCCGAGATCTATGGGACCAGATCGGCTACGCCGCCTGGGCCTGCGCCGACCCCGGTATGCAGTTCGACAGCACCATCAATGAATGGCACACCTGCCCCGAGTCGGGACGGATCAACGCCTCCAACCCCTGCTCGGAATATATGTTCCTCGACGACACGGCCTGCAACCTGGCGTCTTTGAACCTGACGGCTTTCCAGAAGGACGACGACGACGGGACCTTCGACGTAAACGCCTTCGAACATGCCACGCGGCTGTGGACCATCACGCTGGAGATTTCAGTGCTGATGGCCCAATTCCCGGCGCCCAAGATCGCCGAGCTCAGCTACCAGTACCGGACCTTGGGGCTCGGTTTCGCCAATATCGGCGGCTACCTGATGGCCGGCGCGACGCCCTATGACTCAGAGTCCGGTCGCGCCATCTGCGCCGCCATTTCGTCGCTGATGACCGCCGTCTCGTACGCCACGTCGGCGGAGATGGCCGAAGAGTTGGGCGCCTTTTCGCATTTCGACAAGAATCGCGACGCCATGCTCAAGGTAGTCCGCAACCACCGCCGAGCCGCCCATGGGGAAAGCGACTCCTACGAAGATCTTTCGATTTTGCCGGTCCCGCTGGATAGCACCGCATGCCCCGACAGGGAGCTGGCGGCCACCGCGTCACTGGCCTGGGACCGGGCGCTTGAGGCCGGTGAGGCGCATGGATTCCGCAACGCCCAGGTCTCGGTCCTGGCACCGACGGGAACCATCGGGCTGGTCATGGACTGCGACACCACCGGCATCGAGCCCGACTTCGCCCTGGTCAAGTTCAAGAAGCTGGCCGGTGGCGGTTACTTCAAGATCATTAACCGCATGGTGCCCCTGGCGCTACGACGGCTGGGCTACAACGACTCCCAGGTGGACGAGATTACCCATTACGCCATCGGCCATGGGACTCTCAAAGAGGCACCGGGCATCAACCACGAGACCCTGAAAGCCAAGGGCTTGACCGACGAAAGCTTAAGCGCCGTCGAAGGTGCGCTCGGCGACGCCTACGACATCAAGTTCGTCTTCAACAAGTGGACCCTAGGCGAGGCCTTCTGTACCGGCACCCTCGGCTTCAATCACGAAGATCTGGAAGACGTCGGCTTCGACATGTTGTCCGCACTGGGGTTCACCAAGGCCGAGATCGAAGCCGCCAACATCTACGTCTGCGGCGCCATGACTTTGGAAGGGGCGCCGCACCTGAAGGACGTGCACCTGCCAGTCTTCGACTGCGCCAATCCCTGCGGGCGCACAGGCAAACGGCATCTGTCGACCGAGAGCCATATCCGCATGATGGCAGCGGCCCAGCCTTTCATCACGGGGGCCATCTCGAAGACCATCAACATGCCGAACGACGCCTCGGTCGAAGATTGCAAGGAATCCTACCTCCTGTCGTGGAAACTGGGCATCAAGGCCAATGCGCTGTATCGCGACGGCTCCAAGCTGAGCCAGCCGCTACAGGCCGCAGTCCTCGAAGAAGCGGACGAGGATTTCGTCAGCGAGATCATGGAAGCCCCGGCGGCGGCACAGGCGGGAATCTTTGCCGAGCGCATCGTCGAGCGGTACGTCACCAAGCAGCGCCATCCCCTCCCCGGCCGTCGCAAAGGCTACACCCAGAAAGCGGTGGTCGGCGGACACAAGGTCTATCTCAGGACCGGCGAATACGAGGATGGGAAGATCGGCGAGATCTTCATCGATATGCACAAGGAAGGAGCCGCCTTCCGCTCGCTGATGAACAACTTCGCCATCGCGGTCTCCATCGCGCTTCAGTACGGGGTACCGTTGGAAGAGTTCGTCGAATCCTTCACCTTCACCCGCTTCGAGCCTGCGGGCATGGTCGAGGGCAACGATTCGATCAAGATGGCAACGTCGATTCTGGACTACATCTTCCGCGAGTTGGCGGTGTCGTATCTTGGCCGCAACGATCTGGCACACGTGGAACCGGCAGACCTGCTGCCCGACGACCTGGGACGTGCGGTCAGCAAGGGAAACGACCGGGACGCCGACAACAACAACGTGGAGGTCCTGAAGCAGGCCGTGCAGCACATCGCCAGTTCCGGCTACGTGCGGTCCAAGAAATTCCTGCTCATCAAGGGTGGCAATGGAGCAGACAGCAACAGCGGGGGGAAGTCTCTGAACGACGGCACCACCACGCCGGCGGCAGCCGGCGGCGGCGGGCTGCAGGCCCTGACCGGAAGCGAAGCACAAGAGAAGGTGACGGTAGATCACAGCGTCATGGACACCACGGACAGCCTGCTTGAGCAGGTCCGCGAGGCCAAGATGAAAGGCTACGAGGGGGATCCCTGCAGCGATTGCGGCAACTTCACGCTGGTGCGTAACGGCACCTGCCTGAAGTGCGTGACCTGCGGAGCGACCAGCGGCTGTTCGTAAGTGGAGAATCCCCTTCCTGGGGAAACTCGGGGCGGCTTCCAGGAAACATCCTGGGTCCGCCCCTCTTTTTTTGTTCCTTGGTCCTGCTTGTAGTTGACCCCAGAACTGGGGCATCCTAGGTAACGGAGAATAGAACGGTTCGATTGCGGGGGGGGTAGGATTTGAAGTTTTTTGTGGTAGACGATGACCTCTTCATCGTCAAGTTGGTCACAAATATCTTGCAGAACGATGGCCATACGGTCGTCGGCCGCGTCGAAAGCTCCGGTGCCGTCGAGGCCGCGGTGGCCGAGAAACCGGACTGTGCACTGATTGATCTCATCATGCCTAAGCTGGACGGTTTCGAACTCTGCCGCCAGTTGCGCCAGCACCCCGAACTGGCAGGCATGCACATCATCGTTGTCTCGTCGAAACCCTACGAGTCTGACCGCACGCGGGCCTTCCAGCTGGGCGCCGACGGCTACATTACCAAGCCGTTCAAGGCCGAGGACTTCCTCGCTGCCATCAAGCGGGTGATGGAAGACTACATCAAGGTTAAGTTCTGGGGCGTGCGCGGGACACTTCCGGTGCCAGGGGACAACGCCTTGCGCTATGGCGGCAACACGTCTTGCGTCACTGTCGAGTTGGGCCGTGATCAGTTCTTCATCTTCGATGCCGGTTCCGGCATCAAAACCTTGTCGGACAGCCTGCTGGCCCAAGAGCGGACTCCACTAACGGCCAAGATTTTCATCTCGCATCCCCACTGGGACCACATCAACGCCCTACCGTTTTTCGCGCCGCTCTAC
Source organism: Rhodospirillales bacterium (assembly GCA_003354135.1). Classification (GTDB taxonomy): domain Bacteria; phylum Pseudomonadota; class Alphaproteobacteria; order Rhodospirillales; family GLO-3; genus GLO-3. The sequence continues at coordinate 60,596 of PIVK01000013.1, read as the reverse complement.
ATCCCGGGCGGCGAGTTCGCCATTCACGGCGCCCACCAAGGCGATATAATGACACGCGAGATGATCTCGGCCCAGATGGACGGAGTCTATTTTCCCATCACCATCAAGGACTTCTCGTCCCGCATCCATTTCGTCGACCTGGGCGAGGAGACGACCGTCTTCGAGAACGCGACGGTGACCTCAAAGCTCCTCAGCCACCCTGGCAATTGTTTGGGCTACCGCGTTGACTACAAGGGACGGTCGGTCTGTTACGTCACCGACAACGAGCTCTACCTCAAGGACGACCCCTATTACAATCCGCACTACGAGGAACAGCTGGCTGATTTCGTGCGCGGCTCCGATATGTTGATCACGGACACCACCTACACCGACGAGGAATATCTGAAGAAAGTGAACTGGGGCCACTCCTGCATCAGCCGGGTTGCCGAACTGGCACATGAGGCGGAAGTCAAGATGCTCTACCTCTTCCACCACGACCCTGATCAATCGGACGAAGACATCGATCTCAAGCTGGATCAGACACGGGCCAAGCTCCAGGACCTGGGTTCAACCACCAAATGTGTCGCCCCCGCGGAAGGCGACATGGTGAAGGTCTAAGCATGGCCGGAACCATCGATGCGCGGCTGGCCGAACTGGGGATCGACCTGCCCCAACCGGCGGCACCGGCCGCTAACTACAAGCCCTTCGTGGTGACTGGGAATCTGGTCTTCGTCTCTGGCCAGTTGCCCATTTCGAACGGGGAGCTTCAATATCTGGGGCGCCTCGGGGACGGCCTGACGGCAGAGGACGGCTACCAGGCGGGGCGCCTCGCGGGCCTCAACCTGATCGCCCAGGCGCGTGCCGCCTGTAACGGCGACCTTGACCGCGTGACACGCGTCGTCAAACTGGGCGGCTTCGTTGCCTGCACCAGCACCTTCACCGACCATCCAAAGGTGATCAACGGGGCATCCGACCTGATGGCCGAGGTGTTCGGCGACAGGGGGCACCACGCTCGTGCCGCCGTCGGCTGCCCCTCGCTTCCTCTCGGCGTCGCGGTCGAGGTGGACGGGATTTTCGAGATTCTCTGATCTCCCCTATCCGCACACCTTGCCACCCCCGCCCATCGCGTTCCCACATGCCAACCATGCCCGGCATTACCGAAGGCACGGTGGCCAAAGTTCCCGGAAGCCGTCGTCGACAGGCGTCTTACGCTTGCTTAACCTTTCCCCTTTAGGATCGAGGGATGTGGTGGCGTATTCCCAGTCTCCCGCTAGAGCACGATCGACAGAAACGGAGTCATTGCCGTGACTTGGTTTCTATCGTGAATCGTCCTCTATTTCAAAAAAACAGAGCGTATTCATGTGACACATCGGAACCATTTTATGGCTCCGGTTTGTCACGATCCGCTCTAGTCCTGTTCCTGGCGACGATTGCCGTCCTGGCGTTCCATGACGCCGTCGAAGCCGCCGACCGCTGCGTCCATCTGGTGACCCGAGCCGACGGCCGGGTCATGGTCAATTCCTGCAATGCCTGCCGGACCATCAAGATCGAACGCCGGCGCCCCGGGGGCACTGTACCCTCGTACCGCAACTACACCCTGGCTCCCAAATCGACGACCCACATATCTCTCCGCGGCGGCGGCCGCACCCGGATCGTCGGCGACAAGGCCTGTGAAACCGCGTCGGGAACAGCGCCCGGTCCGCAACAACCTCAGGGCCCCTGCATCTCCATCACCCGAAAACGGACCGGAGAGCCGGTTTTGTTCAACCAGTGCGGGCTCTGCCGCACCGTCATCCTGGAACACCTCGCCCCCGACGGCAACCGCACCCGCGAGGTGCTGCGTGTCCTCGGCAACTCCCTGAAGAGACTGAACCCCAAAGGGGCCATCCAGACCCGGATCGTCGCCCAACCCCCCTGCCGAAAATAGGCGGCGGTGCGAGGCCCGGGTCATGCTCCTCACTCCACAGGCACCGGGACCCTGCCCTTCTTGCGCTTGGCGGGCAGCTTGGTGTCATTGATGTCGGGGAAGTCGAAGGCAACCTTACCGTCGTCGCCCATATGCACCACCACGGCTCCGCCTTTGGCCAGCTTGCCGAACAGCAGTTCCTCGGCCAGCGGCTTCTTGACATATTCCTGAATAACGCGTGAAAGCGGCCGGGCACCGAACTTGGGATCGTATCCCTTCTTGGCCAGCCAGTCGCGTGCGCCCTCGGTTAGTTCGATGATGACGTTTCGGTCGTCCAACTGGGCCTCCAGTTCGAGCACGAACTTGTCCACCACCTTGGCCACCACCTCGGGCGGCAGAACGGCAAACGAAATAACGGCGTCGAGCCGGTTGCGAAACTCGGGCGTAAACATTTTCTCGATGGCTTCCATATCGTCGCCGACCCGTTCCGTGCGCTCGAAGCCGATGGCCGGCTTGACCAGCTCGGCGGCCCCGGCGTTGGTGGTCATGATCAGGATGACATTGCGGAAATCGACCGGCTTGCCGTTGTTGTCGGTCAGCTTCCCGTGGTCCATGACCTGAAGCAAAATGTTGAACAGGTCCGGATGCGCCTTCTCGATTTCGTCCATAAGCAGCACCGCGTGCGGCTGCTGGTCGATGGCGTCGGTCAGCAGCCCCCCTTGGTCGAATCCAACGTAGCCCGGCGGCGCACCGATGAGGCGCGAGACCGAATGGCGCTCCATGTATTCGGACATGTCGAAGCGCACCAGATCAACACCCAGCGTCATCGCCAGCTGGCGCGCCACCTCGGTCTTGCCGACGCCGGTCGGCCCGGCAAAGAGGTAGGAGCCCACCGGCTTGTCCGGCTCGCGCAGCCCGGCCCGGGCCAACTTGATCGCCGACGACAAGGCGTCAATGGCCTTGTCCTGGCCGAAGACCATGGTCTTGAGGTCGCGCGGCAAGTTCTTCAAGGCCTTGCGGTCATCGGAGGAAACCGTCTTGGGCGGAATGCGGGCGATCATCGCCACCACGCCCTCCACATCCTTGACGGTCACCGTCTTCTTGCGCTTGGTCTCGGGCAGCAGCATGCGCGACGCCCCCACCTCATCGATGACGTCAATCGCCTTGTCAGGCAGTTTGCGGTCCGAAATGTAGCGGTCGGCCAGATCCACCGCCGCCTTCAGGGCGGTGTCGGTATAGCGCACCTGGTGATGCTTTTCGAAATAGGGCTTGAGACCCTTGAGGATCTTTACCGTGTCATCGACAGAGGGCTCGTGGATGTCGATCTTCTGGAAGCGCCGCACCAGCGCCCGGTCCTTCTCGAAGTGGTTACGGTATTCCTTATAGGTGGTGGAGCCCATGCAGCGAAGCGAACCCTGCTGCAGGGAAGGCTTGAGGATGTTAGACGCATCCATGGATCCGCCCGAGGTGGCGCCGGCGCCGATCACGGTATGGATCTCATCGATGAACATGATGGCACCCTCGGTCTCTTCCAACGCTGTGATGACGCTTTTCAGCCGCTCCTCAAAATCGCCGCGATAGCGCGTCCCGGCCAGAAGCGAGCCCATATCCAGGGCATAGATGGTCGCGTCCTTGAGCACATCCGGAACGTCGTCGAGAACGATGCGCCGGGCCAAGCCCTCGGCGATGGCGGTCTTGCCGACGCCCGGGTCACCCACGTAGAGAGGGTTGTTCTTATTGCGCCGGCAGAGAACCTGGATGGTGCGCCCGACTTCCTTCTCACGCCCGATCAGGGGGTCGATTCGCCCTTTGGCAGCCTTGTCATTGAGGTTGACGCAATAGGCTTCCAGCGCCTCGTTGCCCTTGCACACCACCTCTTCCTCGTCCATATCCCCGTCGGCGCCGCAGACGGTGCGCTGCTCGGCAAAGCCTTCGGCCTTGGCAAGGCCGTGGCTGATGTAATTGACGGCATCCAGCCGCGACATGTCCTGCACCTGCAGGAAATAGAGCGCGTGGCTCTCGCGTTCGCTGAACAGCGCCACCAAGACGTTGGCCCCGGTCACCTCTTCCCGCCCCGAGCTCTGAACGTGGATCACCGCCCGCTGGATGACCCGCTGAAAACCGGCCGTCGGCTTGGGATCGGCAGTCATGGTGTCGAGCGTCGCGATGTCCTCCAGGTCGTTGTCGACGAAATCGGTCAAGCCCTCGCTTAGCTGGTCAATGTCGACGTCGCAGGCCCGGAGCACGGCAACGGCGTCCAGATCGTCGCAAAGCGCCAGCAGCAGGTGTTCCAGAGTCGCGAATTCGTGGCCGCGTTCCGCGGCCAGGGCCAACGCACGGTGCAGGGTCTGTTCCAGGTTTCGAGAGAGCATGTCCTGTCCTTTTCCTCTTTCCCCGTTCAGGTTCCGTCTTTCTCGACTTGGCACTGCAACGGGTGCTGCTGACGCCGGGCCAGGTCCATGACCTGGTTGGCCTTAGCTTCCGCCACTTCATAGGTATAGACGCCGCACACGCCCACCCCCCGGTGGTGGACCTGGAGCATGATGCCCGTCGCCTCATCGAAGTCCTTCTTGAAGATGCACCGGAGCACCTCGACGACGAACTCCATCGGTGTGTAGTCGTCGTTGAGCATCAGGACCTTGTACATGGACGGCTTCTTGGTTTTGGGCCGGGCCCGCGTCAGGGTTCCCGTCTTCCCGTCGCCCTCATCGTCGAAGCGGTCGTCACGCTTCTTGCTCATCCTCGCATTTATCTCCTGATCCACAATCCCCCCCCAATATAGCCTTTTTGAAGCAAGGGAAAAGAGGGGCCGGGATTATAGCACGGGATAGAGGTAAGCGTCCCACAACGTCGGGCTTCTTCGAGGGCGGTCGGAGTCAAGGAAACTCTGGACTTTCCGGGCTTGGTGTTTCGAACACCTGCCTGGCTTTACTCCTTCAGCATCACCCACCCTGTGATAGGCTCAAAACCCTCTACGCGCACGCACGGGCGTCGGACAGACATCGGCAGACGGGAAAAAATTCGGTGCCGGCCCGCCGTCCCGGCACATCAGAGGAATTATCAAGCCTCCCCTTGACCCGCCTCCCCTCTCCCCTCCACACTCCGCGCCCATGATGGAAAGTGTCGAAGCGGCGGTGATCGGGGCGGGGGTCGTTGGGCTCGCGGCGGCGCGCGCCCTCGCCCGGCAGGGACGCGAAGTGGTGGTGCTGGAGAGCGAGGACGCCTTCGGCACCGGAATCAGCGCCCGCAACTCGGAGATCATCCACGCCGGCATCTATTATGCGCCGGGCAGCCTCAAGGCGCGGCTGTGCGTCGAGGGACGGGGGTTGCTCTACAACTATCTGGCGGAGAAGAGGATACCGCACAAGCGTTGCGGCAAGTTGATCGTCGCCGTCGATGAGGCCCAGGTGAAGACACTGAAATCCTACCGCACGCGGGCCACGGTCAACGGTGTCGGCGACATGCGGTGGCTGGAAGGGGGCGATCTGGAGCGGGAAGAGCCGGCCCTGAGTGGTGTTGCCGCCCTGCTCTCGCCTTCGACGGGAATCCTGGACTCCCACGCCTTGATGCTCGCCCTGCTGGGCGATGCCGAGGCCGAAGGCGCCATGATCGCCTACAAGAGCCCTGTCACCGGCGGGCGGGTCGCGGACGGGGGGATCGACCTCGACGTTGGCGGGGCAGGGCCCATGACCCTCCGCTGCCGCCGGGTGGTCAACTGCGCCGGGCTCGGGGCCCAGAAGGTAGCGTCGTCCCTGACCGGGGTAGCACCCGACAGTGTGCCGCAACGCCACTTGGCCAAGGGCAGCTATTTCACCCTCTCCGGCCCCTGCCCCTTCACGCGCCCCATCTATCCGGTGGCGGAGGCGGCGGGGCTGGGCATCCACCTGACCCTCGACCTGGGTGGCCAGGCCCGCTTCGGGCCCGACGTCGAATGGATCGACGAGATCGACTACCACGTCGACGAAGCCAGGGCAGAGTCCTTTTACGGCGCCATCCGCCGCTACTGGCCGGGCCTACCCGACGGGGCGCTCATGCCGGGATACGCAGGCATCCGGCCCAAGGTGCAGGCCCCGGGCGACTTCGTCATCCAGGGACCGGGGGCGCACGGGGTGAAGGGGCTGGTCAATCTCTACGGCATCGAGTCACCGGGGCTGACCGCGTGCCTCGCCATCGCCCGGCACGCGGTCAAACTGCTCTGAAAAGGCACCCTAACCGCCCGTTCAGTCGCCAGATGAACGGCGATCCCAGTCCCCGGTGGCTCGCCGTAAAGAGCCCCCCAGTCGAGCGACGGGGCAGGAGTTCATTTCCGGTAAGGAGCTCTTTACCAACTCGTGATAGGCTGCACCACGTGAGACGATCGCACGCACCAAGCCGGATCAAGGCCACCCCCCGGCGGGGTTTACCCGCGACTTTGGCCGCAGTCCTATTGGCGTTTATCTGGACGGCACCGGCACCGGCCCAGGAAACGGGGCAGATCCGCGTCCAAGACCGACCGCAGGCAGGCGAGGCGCCTCCGACCCCAGGCCTGGGACCGGTGGTGCGGGACTACGCCGAAGACATGCGTCGGTTCATCCAGTCCATCGGCAGATTTGCCCGGCACCACAAGCGCGATTTCGTCGTCATCGTCCAGAACGGCCTTGAACTGCTCAGCAAGGCCGAGGGCGGCGATGTGCTCAAGCAGGTGGCCGCGCGGACGTACATGCGTTCCGTCGAAGGGGTCCTGGTGGAAGGGATGCACTTCGGCCGCAAGAAGTTCGGCGTGCCGACCCCGCCCGAGCAGCGCGCGCGGATGATGGCGCAGCTGAATTTCGCCAAGCAGGCGCGCCACAAAATTCTGGCCGTCGATTACACGGACACGCGGGCCGAGATCGACAAGGCCTACGCCTTCGCGCGTGAAAAGGGCTTCATTCCCTTCGTCGCCCATGCCAAGGGCCCGGACCTCAACACCATCCCCCCCTATCCCACGATACCCTTCGGCGAGAATCCCAAGAGTCTGCTTTCGATGTCCCAGGTGAAGAATTTCGCCTGGATCCAGGATTCGTCGGCCTACGGACAGGAGGCCGAATACGCCCTAACCATGCACAGGAACAACTTCGACCTCCTGATCACCGACGCCTTCCACGGCCTCGAACCGCTGGGCCGCAAGGCGGTCGACACCCTGAAATTCAAGCAGATCGGATCACGCCGCCTAGTGCTGGCGCACATCAACATCGGCACCGCAGCCAGCTATCAATACTACTGGAAGCCCCACTGGCGGAAAGGATCTCCGATTTGGATCAAGGCGCCGGTGGCTGGGAACCCGGACCAATATTACGTCGAATACTGGCGGCCCGAGTGGCAGCAGATCGTCAGCGGCGACACCAACTCCTTCATCTACGGACTGGTCCGCCAGGGCTATGACGGTGTGATCCTCGACGGCGTCGAGGCCTACCGCTTTTTCGACGGCACGCTCCGGGAGGGTAACGACGATCAGTTCCTGACGCAGTGAGATTTTAATTTGGTTCGCGCGACCGTTCAAAGGCGGCTCCGGACACCTTGGAAATGGCGGCGGATGGTGTCCCTGAGCGACCGGCAACAGCCGAAAGGGCACGAAACAGCCGCCGATGGCTCGTTATCCGCCCGAATTGTTATAAACCTTTCCCAAATTTTCCCGTTGCATGACACAATGCCCCCTGGGAGGCAACGGCCCTGGCGACCGGCATCGGCAATTGGGGACGTTCTGCATTGTCGGTTCATCACGTGGTACCCCATGGCCCGAGTATTCGCCCTGACGTTTGCTGTCGATCCCGAGGATGTTAGGCGGTTGCGCGTCTTGCCCGCGTTGCGCTACGGAACCCGAGGCCGCACCAAGACATGGCAGTGCCACGAAACTTATTTCGACACCCCGGGCCGTGACTTTCTGGCCCGCCGCATCTCGGTCCGGGTGGAAGACGTGGGCCACCAGCGTAGCCAGATTGTCACTTATAACGGTCTTCGCCTCGGTCCGGCGATCGAGCACCGCCACTGGCAAGGCCCGGTCCCGACCCACGATCCGGCCCTGGCCGCCGTCGACGATGCGGCGATCACGCCACTGCTGGCCGAAGCCGAAGCGTTGGGCGGCCTGCTGGAACCCGTATTCACCGCCCGCCTAGAGCGTACGGAGCGCCACCTGGAGCGGACCGGTGCACACATCACGATGCATATCGACACCGGCACGCTGGAGGCCGGCAGCAGGAACGTCCCCCTCCATCAGTTGACCCTGACCTTGGAAAGCGGCCCAACCGAGGTATTGCTCGGCCTGACTCACGAGGTTGTTCTGGCGGCGGGCCTTCTGCCCTCGGCACGGACACTGGCCGCGCGGGGGTTTGAATTCGCCGATGCCCGCCCACCGCTCTGGGCCAAGCAGCAGCCACTGGGCCTGACGGGCAAAGCCTCGGCGGAAGAGGCGATGATCCTCATGCTGCGCTCCGGCCTTGACCAGGCCCAGGAAAACGCGGCCACCGTTCTGGAGAACGACCACCCGGAAGGCATCCACCAGATGCGCGTGGGCTTGAGGCGCACCCGTTCCGCACTCCGGCTCCACCGCAAGCTGCTGCCCCCCGCCCACTATGCCTGGCTGAATGGGGAACTCCGATGGATCACCAGCCAGTTGGGGCCGGCCCGCGATATGGATGTCTTCGAAGACGAGATCCTGGCTCCGGTCATCGAGCGTGCCATCGATCAAGAGGCCCAGGCCGCCCTGGCGACACTGCACGCGCGGGTCAAGCGGCGGCGCACCCGCTGCCGGGCGGCGGCCCGGAAGGCGGTGAAGTCAGACCGCTACCGGGAACTGGTGCTGGAGGTCGGTCTATGGCTGGCCCGGCGAGACTGGCGCGCCGAATGGGGTGGCGACCTGCCGGCGCTGCTCGACAAACCCGTCGGAACGCTCGCCTGCAGGCTTATCGCCACACGTCACAAGGCGGTGCACAAGGACGGTTCCAACTTCCACGCCCTGGAAATCGCGGAGCGCCATCAGTTGCGTATCGACGTCAAGAAACTGCGCTACGCCATCGATTTCTTCGGCACGCTGTACCCGGGGAAGAACGTGGCACGCTACCTCCTCGCACTGGAAGGACTGCAGGACGGATTGGGCTACCTGAATGACGTGGCCGTGGCCCAGGACCTGGTACAATTGTTCTGCCGGCGGGCCAAAGACGCTGCGGGGACATCGTGTCGTCTCGCCGGCGGCATGGTTATTGGCTGGCACACCAAGGCGATGGCCGATATCGAAGCGAACTTGAGTGCTGATGTCGCCGCGTTCCTAAAGGTCAAACCCTTCTGGAACACCAAGAAGCACAAATAAGTGGGAGGCAATTATGTTCACAGTCCTGATCACCAACATCAAGGGCGGCTGCGGCAAGACGACTATCGCCACCAACCTGGCTGGAGCCTTTGCCAACACGGGCCTCAAGACGGTTCTGGCCGACTGCGACCGCCAGAAATCAAGTCTTGCCTGGGCCGAGAGCCGTCCGGGCACCGCGGCCGCCGTGGAGGCTGTCAATTGGGGTAAGACGATGGGCAAGGTCGCGAAAAAGACCCGGCGTCTGGTCATCGACGCCCCGGCCGGCATCCGCAAGGCCCAGACCGAGGAACTGGTCCGCATGGCCGACGTGGTGATACTGCCCGTTCTGCCCTCGGTGTTCGACGAGAACGCGACGCGGCGCTTCCTTAGCATACTGGACAAGCTGAAGCCGGTGCGCAAAGGCAAGCGGGCGGTGGCCGTGGTCGGCAATCGGGTCCGGATACGCACAAAGGCCGCCGGCCTTCTGGAGGAGTTTTTCGAGGACACTCCCCATCCCGTCATTACCCGGTTGCGCGACACCCAGATGTATCCGGGAGCTGCCGCCGACGGATTGAGTCTGTTTGACCTCAGGGGCGTGCGGGCCGACAACTTCGTCCAAGACTGGCGTCCTTTGCTCTCGTTTCTCGGAGAGAACACTGCTAGACTAGAGCGTTGAACCCACGGGATATTGTTAAGCTTTGGCTTTCATTTTTTTGCCTCGGCGGGCGTAGCAGCGGGAGCGTGACCATGACCAAGACAGCCAAGAAGCAGGCCAAAGCAAAGACGGGCATCCCCGAGCACGAGTCCTCGAAAGACTTCGTCGAAGTCCGGACGGCCGAGCACATTACCGTCGACGAGTTCATCGAAAAGGCGAAGAAACCCAAGAAGATGAAGGAGAAACTTTATCTGGAGGAACTGGCCAAGCTGCATATCGAACTGGTCAAGCTCCAGGAGTGGATCCACAACAAGGGCCTGAAGGTGGTGGTAATCTTCGAAGGCCGCGACGCGGCCGGAAAAGGCGGCACCATTAAGCGAATTACCGAACCGCTCAATCCCCGTGTCTGCCGTGTTGTCGCGCTGGGTACGCCGACCGAGCGAGATAAGACCCAGTGGTACTTCCAACGCTACGTCCCCCATTTGCCGGCAGCGGGCGAGATGGTTTTGTTCGACCGCTCCTGGTATAACCGGGCCGGCGTCGAACGGGTCATGGACTTCTGTACCGAAGAGGAATACCGCGATTTCCTGCGCACTTGCCCTGAGTTCGAGCGAATGCTGGTGCGTTCGGGCATCATCGTCATCAAGTATTGGTTCTCGGTTTCGGACGAAGAACAGGAGCGCCGCTTCCAGCGCCGCAACGCCAACCCCATCAAACGGTGGAAACTGAGTCCCATGGATCTCAAATCGCGTGAGATGTGGATGGAGTATTCGCGGGCCAAGGACGAGATGTTCGCCTACACCGACATCAAGCAGGCCCCCTGGTATGTGGTTAATTCGGACGTCAAGAAGCGTGCGCGGCTCAACTGCATCAGCCACCTGCTCTCGCTCATTCCCTACGAGGATTTGACGCCGGGTCCCATCGAACTGTCGCCGCAGACTGAGGAGCGGCGCACGGGCTATGTCCGTCCACCCATGTCGGATCAGAGTTTCGTGCCCGAGGTGTTCTAGGTTCGACCTCGGCACGATCGGCACGACAACAACAACAACCGGAACGAGGACAGTATGACGGTCGATAACGAAACCGGCCTCAAAGCCAAGGACGATACCGAAACCGGTGGTGGCGGCCCGTCCGAAAAACGGCAGCGACGCACTCCGCGCACGACCGCAACCAAGTCTGCGCCTGCGCCCGTCCCGGCCGCGTCCCCGGCCAAGTTTGACCTCGATGACCCCGAGTACTACCTCAACCGCGAACTCACCTGGCTGGAATTCAACAAACGTGTGCTCAGCGAGGCCCAGGATAAGCGCGTGCCGTTGCTGGAGCGGGTCAAGTTCCTGGCCATCGTCAGCTCGAACCTCGACGAATTCTTCATGAAGCGCATCGGCGGCCTCAAACAACAGGTCGGCGCCGGCATTCACAAACTGACGGTCGACGGCCGCAGCCCGCAACGGCAGATCGACGAGGCCTATACCAAAACCCGCGCCATCGCCGAGGATATGCGCGACACCTACCGGGATCTGGTGCGGGTGCTCCGGCGCCATGACATCCGCCTGCTGGTGTACAAGGACCTGACGGTCGAGCAGAAAAATGTGATGCGGGAGTACTACTACACCAACATTTTCCCGCTGGTGACCCCCCAGGCCATGGACCCGGCCCACCCTTTTCCCTTCGTCTCCAATCTGTCGCTGAATCTTCTGATCAGCCTCCACCACCCGGGGGAAAGCGAAGAGGTTCTGTCACGTGTCAAGGTGCCGGTCGGCACCGGAATCCCGCGCTATCTGAAAGTGGGCGATAAGAACCACTTCATTCCGTTGGAAGAGGTCATGGCCCACAACCTCGACCTGCTGTTCCCGGACATGGAGTTCGAGCGCTGGGAGCTGTTCCGCGTGACGCGCAACGCCAACACGGAGCTGGATGAAGACAAGGCGGATGACCTCTTGGTGATGATCGAGTCCGAGCTTCGAGAGCGGCGCTTCGCCCCCATCGTTCGCATGGAAACCAAGAGCGGCATGAACCCTGTGCATAAGGGAATGCTGGCCTCGGAATTGGGCCTGAACGAGCATGCGGACGTGTTCGAGAGCGACGTCATCCTCGGCATGCGCGACCTGATGGAAGTCGCCTTCCTCGACATGCCCGAACTGCGCGATCCCGACCACGACGCCATCGACAACCCGAGGCTTCTCGATACCTCCAACATCTTCCACATTATCCGCAAGACAGGCGGTATCCTGCTGCATCACCCCTACGAGTCCTTCTCCACATCGGTGGAGCGCTTCGTGCGTGAAGCCAGCCGCGACCCCAAGGTGCGGGCAATCAAGATGACCCTGTACCGCACCTCGGAGGGGACAAAAATTCTCGACTACCTGGCCGACGCGGCACGCAACGGCAAGCAGGTGGCTGCGGTTGTCGAGCTCAAGGCACGCTTCGACGAAGCAGCCAATATTCGCTGGGCCAACCGCTTGGAGGAAGTGGGCATCCACGTCACCTACGGCGTAGTAGGTCTCAAGACCCACTCCAAGGTGATCCTGGTGGTGCGTCAGGACTACGACGGCCTGAGGCGTTACGCCCACATCGGCACCGGCAACTACCATGCGGGAACGGCACGGCTCTATTCGGATCTGGGCCTGCTGACGTCCGATCCCGATATCGGCCACGATCTGACCGAACTCTTCAACTACCTCACCACCGGCTACAAGCCGCGGCGCAACTACCGCAAGATCCAGCCCGCGCCCAAGCACCTAAAGCCGGCGCTGCTGTCCAGGATCGAACGCGAGATCGACCACGCCAAGGCGGGCCGCAAGGCCTGGATCCGTCTCAAGGCCAACGCCTTGGAAGACGTCGACATCACCAAAGCGCTCTACCGTGCCTCCCAGGCGGGGGTGGGCGTGGACCTCGTGATCCGTGATACATGCCGGCTGCGCCCCGGAATTCCCGGTCTGTCCGATAACGTCCGCGTGGTCGGCGTCGTTGGCCGCTTCCTCGAGCACACCCGTATTTTCCATTTTCACAACTTCGGCCAGGATGAATACCTGATCGGCTCCGCCGATCTGATGAAGCGCAACCTCGAAAGCCGTGTCGAAGTGGTCACGCCGGTTGAGGACGAGGCCCTGCAGGCAGAGTTGAGCAACATCCTCCATACCCAGTTGGAGGACAAACGCAACGCCTGGGATATGCAGTCCGACGGGACCTACATCCAACGCATGCCGGCCAAATCGGGAGAGAGGATCGGCGCCCAGGACCAGCTCATCCACCACGCCGAACACCGTCTCACCGAGGCCACAAGGCTGCGCCGCCGCAAGCCGCGCGGGGTGGCGAAACGGACCGGGTTGCGCTAGCCCGACTTAAGCAGTTCGGAGACCAATTCTCGCGTAAACCCGCTCTGTCATATTGATGTAGAGGACGATTTACGGATTATTCAGATCTTCTAAGGGCGTTCTCTCTGGTTGCAACAAGACATTCGGAGCACCCCCTGGGCGTTCCGTGCGATCCTGCGTTAAGACGAGCCGATACATCCAAGACCACCACCACGGGCGAGAATTAGTCGGTGAGGCCTCCTTCGGCCACTTTCTTGCCCCGGTAATAGATGGCGACCCCATTGGGTGTCGGCGCCAGATCCATGCAGGCCTTGTTCCCCTTGAGCTTGCCGCTCGCCCACTCCCGGCAATACTGAACCTTGTCGTTGACCCACCATTTGCCTTTGGCGCCAACTTGGTTGACCAAACCGCCGTCGGCACCAAAACGCAGCACGTAGGGGGACTTTGTCCTGAGGTAGACACCCTTGAGCGTCTTACCGCTAAGCATGACCTCAACCGCCGCTTTGTCCTTCATGTAGTCGCCCGACAATGCGGGAAATACCGTCATGACTCCGACCGCCAAGGCCGCCGCCGAAATAAGGGCCGTTCTCATGAAACGTCTCCTTCCCTGTGCTTATACATCCCAACGCTTCTTCTTAGCACGGATCGCCCGACATGAGAGCCCAGAAATACGGCATTATTACGGTCGACTGAAAGGAGAGTTGCCTCAAATAACCCTCATCCGTCAGGGAACAAACACCACTAGGGAATAGGGACCCACCCCGAATGACAAGCCACAATCGCGACAAGAAAGACCGGCCCCGAAGGGCCAGCAAGTCGAGTAAGGAGGGTAGGGCGAATAATCGAGGGCCCGATACAGGACCGGACACTCAATCTATTACCGGACTATAATAATCGGATTCTGTTTCTGGATCAAGCCCTATCATGCGAACAACCGGCATTAACCTGAACCCATTTACCGTATCGTATTAATCGGGATTTTGACCATAGGTAGGGAAAAGTTTTGCACTATCCCCGTAAAGCGTTAAAATCCTATGAGACGTCGACATTCTGATTGGAGGCTCGCTGTCATGACCACATCCGACAACAATCAACGGCGTCGGAGCCAGCGGCGAAGTGACCGCAAAATGCGTTCCGCCAAGGAGCGGCGCTACGAAATAAACACGTCATGGTCATACTTCGAAAAGCGTAATAGCACTGAACGCCGTTCCGGCACCGACCGTCGGCACGAGGGAGAGCCCCGCACGGACAAGACGATTTCGGACACCTGAACCCGGGCAGGCGGCGAGCGAGATCGGCGCGCGGCTGTGGGAGGACTACCAGGAGTTCGCGACCCGGGATTTGAGCGAATACGATATCATCTACCTGTTCGTCGGCGGCATTGCCGAACGCATCCGTCCTCGCCGCCGCCGGCTGCAACTTCCGCCTCATCCTCAATTGGATCGGGATTCTTTGGGCCTTCTTCATCGACAGCACGGTGAAAAAACTGAATGCCCGATCAGCTCAAATTCCAGCCTGAACCGCATTCTTCAGGGTCGGCTCAATGTGATGGAGCGGGTTCACACGAGAATTCGGCGCCACAAAGCGGCTTCGGTCCCTCACGACCCGCCCTAGATGGGTGGATTCAAAGTTCCTTTATGAAGCCGTCCCAAACAATGTAAGGAACTTCGAATTCACCACACTAGAAGGGAATTTCGTCGTCGAGATCGCCCCCGGGAGCCGGACCACCGCCGTCACCCGCAGGAGCGGCCGCAGGAGCGCCGCCACCGGCCGGCGCACGCCAGTCGGGGTCACCATCACCGCCCGGGCCCGGGTCGCCCGCCTGATGGCCGGCATCCCCACCACCGCGGGTGTCGAGCATCGTCAGTTCGCCGCGGAAGCGCTGCAAGGCCACCTCGGTCGTATAGCGTTCCTGCCCGTCCTGGCCGGTCCACTTGCGGGTCTGAAGAGCACCCTCGACATAGACCTTGGAGCCCTTGCGGAGATACCTCTCGGCCACGTCGGCCAAACGGTCGTTGAAAATAACGACCCGGTGCCACTCGGTCTTCTCGCGCCTTTCGCCCGTCCCCTTGTCCTTCCACGTTTCCGAGGTCGCCATGGTGAAGTTGACGATCTTGGTCCCATCCTGTGCGTAGCGGACCTCCGGGTCGCGGCCCAGATTACCGACCAGAATGACCTTGTTCACACTGCCTGCCATGGTGTCCCCCTCTTAAACGTATCCGGATGCGGCGCGGACTCTACACGGATTCCCGTGGCCGGCACCACCTGGAAATATAGAGTGGGACATAAGGGGAACATGCGCAAGGTGTTTTTAGTGTACGGGTTGCAGAATTTATTCCTAACCATGTTTGGTTTATGATTGATCGATCTCCTTTTGCATGCTCTTATCGTGATGGATGTCCCGATAGAGAGCGAAGAAAAAAACCGTGAGCGATAAACCAGCAAAAAACCCACAAGCTGGCAGCAAACCGCTTACCGGGCTGGTTCCGGCTACAACCCGGTTCGTCTATCGAAATCGGCGCAGTTTCGTACGTATCGCCCTCATCCCCTACGGCACCGTGATGCTCCTTGGCCTCCTTGGCGAGGTTCTGTTGGCCACTACGTCGAACGTTGAGCTCGAAGGCTTTCTCCACGTTCTGATATTTGGAATACCCGTTCTGCAGATTTTTCTTATAACGGCCTTCTCCACCGCATGGCATCGTTTTACACTAAGTGACGGCCGGGATATCACCCCCCTGGGAATCCGTTGGGGAATCAGTGAATGGCGGTTCCTGGGTTACACAATTTTGCTGGTTGTCATCATCACCGTCATCTTCTCGGCCGTGGTGATCCTCGACAGTCTTATTTTCGGTGAGAACAAGGGCGCCATAATTGTTCTCGCCATTCCCGGCACGTTAGGGATCGCCGTGTTCTTCATGCGTTGGGTGCTAATCTTTCCCGCTGCCGCCATGGGCGATACCTTCAGCCTCGGGGATTCGGTATCCGCCACCCGGGGGAACCTTTGGGCCATGACCGGCTATTATATTATACTAAGCTTGATCGTCGCGTTGCTGTTTGCCCCCGTTAGTTTGATCATCAATATGCTTACAGGAAGTGTGGGATTCGTCTATATAGTCTGGGAGACCATAGTCGCGGCGATTGGCAACGCTGCCACCATATCCCTACTGTCCCTCATGTACATGGGCCTGACCGGACGCCATCAGGAGCCGGCCCCTCAAGAAGTAACGCCGCCGAACGCCTGACCTCCCCCCCTTTACCCCGCCTTCCCCCCGCGCTACACCTTCCCGGTCGTCTCCACCCCGCCGGGCAATCATGTAGGGGCCCATGAAGAACATCATCGTCAAAGGCGCACGCGAGCATAATCTGAAGGATGTCGAGGTCGAGATCCCGCGCGACAGCCTGACCGTCGTCACGGGCCTATCGGGGTCCGGCAAGTCCAGCCTTGCCTTCGACACCATCTATGCCGAGGGGCAGCGGCGCTATGTGGAGTCGCTCTCGGCCTATGCGCGCCAGTTTCTGGAGTTGATGCAAAAGCCCGACGTGGACGTGATCGAGGGGCTCAGCCCCGCAATCTCCATCGAGCAGAAGACCACGTCTCGCAATCCCCGCTCCACCGTCGGAACCGTCACAGAGATCTATGACTACATGCGGCTCCTGTGGGCCCGCATCGGCGTGCCGCACTCGCCGGCAACGGGGCTGCCCATCGAAAGCCAGACCGTCGGCCAGATGGTCGACCGGGTGATGGGGATGGCGGAGGGAACGCGGCTCTACCTGCTGGCGCCCATCGTCAGGGGACGCAAGGGCGAATACAAGAAGGAGTTCCAGGCACTCTCCAAGCGGGGTTTCCAACGGGTTAAGGTGGACGGAGATCTCTACGATATCGAGGACGTGCCGGCGCTGGACAAGAAGCTCAAGCACGACATCGAGGTGGTGGTCGACCGCCTGGTGGTGCGGGACGGCCTGGAGGCACGCTTGGCCGACAGTTTCGAGTCGGCACTGGAACTCGCGGACGGCCTGGCCTTCGCCGAAGAGGCCGAGACCGGCGCACGGACCGTCTTTTCGGCCAAGTTCGCCTGTCCCGTGTCCGGCTTCACCATTGACGAGATCGAGCCCAGACTCTTCAGCTTCAACAACCCGTTCGGCGCCTGCCCGTCCTGCGACGGGTTGGGCACCCAGATGTATTTCAACCCCGAACTGGTGGTGCCCGACGACCGGATCAGCCTCGACGAGGGCGCCATCGCCCCCTGGGGGGTCAACGCATCGCGCATGTATCGCCAGGCGATCGAAAGTCTGTCCCGGCATTTCGGCTTCGCCATGGATACCCCGTTCGCCAAGCTGCCGGCGAAGATACGCGACACCTTGCTCTACGGCTCCGAAGGAGAGGTGGTCGCCTTCCACTATCACGACGGCAACAAGAGCTATCAGGTAGACCGCCCCTTCGAGGGCGTAATTCCCAACATGGAACGCCGCTGGCGCGAGACGGACTCCAACTGGGTCCGCGACGAGCTTTCGAAGTTTCAGACCATCACCGCCTGCGAGGCCTGCGGGGGCAAGCGCCTCAGACCCGAGGCCCTGGCGGTCAAGGTGGCGGGGCTCGATGCCTCGGAAGTCACCGGTTTTTCCATTGAACGCGCCGGGGAGTGGTTCGATGGCCTGGAGGAAAAACTGAGCGACAAGCAGCGCGAGATCGCGCGCCGCATCTTAAGGGAAATCAACGACCGCTTGGCTTTCCTTCGGAACGTCGGTCTCGACTACCTGACCCTCAGCCGCACTTCGGGAACCCTGTCCGGGGGCGAGAGTCAACGCATCCGCCTGGCGTCACAGATCGGCTCGGGGCTCACGGGGGTGCTCTATGTCCTCGACGAGCCCTCCATCGGGCTCCATCAGCGTGACAACAACCGCCTGCTGGAGACCCTGACCCGGCTCAGGGACCTCGGCAATACGGTGCTGGTGGTCGAACACGACGAAGACGCCATCCGCACCGCCGATTACCTGATCGATATGGGGCCCGGCGCCGGGATTCATGGCGGCGAGGTGGTGGCCCACGGCACGCCCGACGTGGTGATGGGCACCCCCGAGAGCATCACCGCCCAGTACCTGACCGGTCTCAGGCAGATCCCCACGCCGAAGCGCCGCCGCCCCGGCCACCGCAAACAGGCCCTGACGGTCAAGGGAGCGCGGGCCAACAACCTGAAGAACATCACGGTCGCGTTTCCGTTGGGGACCTTCACCTGCATCACCGGCGTTTCCGGCGGCGGCAAGTCGACGCTGGTCGTCGAGACCCTTTACGCGGCACTTGCCCGGCGCCTGCACGGCACCCGCATCCACGCCGGCGAGCACGACGGGATTTCGGGCATCGAGTTCATCGACAAGGTGGTCGATATCGACCAGTCGCCCATCGGCCGCACGCCGCGCTCCAACCCGGCCACCTACACCGGTGCCTTCACGCCGATCCGCGAGTGGTTCGCCGGCCTGCCCGAGGCCAAGCAGCGGGGCTACAAGCCGGGGCGGTTCTCGTTCAACGTCAAGGGCGGGCGTTGCGAGGCCTGCCAAGGCGACGGCCTGATCAAGATCGAGATGCATTTCCTGCCCGACGTCTACGTCACCTGCGACGTCTGCAAGGGCAAGCGCTACAACCGCGAGACGCTGGACATCACCTTCCGCGGAAAGTCCATCGCCGACGTGCTGGACATGACGGTCGAGGAAGGGGCCGGGTTCTTCAAGGCCGTCCCGTCCATCCGCGACAAGCTGAAGACCCTGGGCCGCGTCGGCCTGGGCTATATCCATCTGGGCCAGCAGGCCACCACGCTGTCGGGCGGAGAGGCGCAGCGGGTGAAGCTGGCCAAGGAACTCAGCCGCCGCGCCACGGGCAAGACCTTCTACATCCTGGACGAACCCACGACGGGGCTGCACTTCGCCGATGTCGAAAAGCTCCTCGAAGTCCTCCATGCCCTGGTCGGACAGGGCAACACGGTCGTGGTGATCGAACACAACCTGGAGGTCATCAAGACCGCCGACTGGATCGTCGATCTGGGCCCCGAGGGTGGCGACGGCGGCGGGCGTGTGATCGTCGCCGGTACGCCGGAGAACGTTGCCCAATGCAAGACTGGCTACACGGGCCGATATCTGGCACCCTATCTCTCCAAGGGGAAAAGGCGAAAATCGGCCTGAGTTAAAGAGGAATTCCGGTCAGGAGGCCGCGGTGATGTCTGAGTCCGCCCATCCGCTTCCCGAAATCGACGCCCGAACCGCGCTCGCCTGGCAGGCCGCGGACGAGGCGGTGATCCTCGACGTGCGCGAAACTCACGAGTTCGAATACGAGAACGTGCCCGGCTCGGTACTGCTGCCGCTTTCCTTCCTCGACCCGGAACAGCCGCCGGCCATCTTCGGCAAGAAGGTGGTGGTCATCTGCGCCATCGGCAAACGCGCGGCCGCCGCCCAGAAGCAACTCGCCGATTCCGGCCGGCCCAACGTCTACAACTTGGCGGGCGGCCTGGATGCGTGGAAAAAGGCCGGCCAGGAAATCCAGGGTGGCAAGCACGAGGCGCTGGACTATTCCATTTGAGCGGGTCCATCTGAGCGGGGCAACCCGCCCTCTCTATCCACAGGCAGGTATCAGCCTGCGGGTGGGACAGAGAACGCCACTGCGGGTCACATCAGATCTTGCCGCCTTCCGATGCGTCCTTGTCGGCTTCTGACTTCCCCGGGCCATCGGCCTTTTCCGGCAGAGCCTTAAAAGCTAGGGCGCACTTTTTGTACACGGCCACTTTCTCGAGAGCCTGTTTCTCGCCCTTGAGGCGCCCGTACTCCCCGGCTTCCGCACCGTCTCCGCCCTCAAGGGCGAAAAGGGTTGGCCAGAAAAGTATTAAACCAACTCCCATCTGAATCGCGTCGCGATCAGCCGTTTTCTTCAAGCTTGCATGCAGCTCCCCGACACGCGTATCCACGCGAGCAAGCTCCCACGCAACCTGATCGCAATCATATTTCTGGTACATGAACGACGAAACGGATGACGTCGGGATTTCAGTCGGCTGAGACGCGCACCCAGTGAGGACAGCTACGCTCAGTCCAATGGAAATAATACTTATTTTGGTCATAATCCCCTCATTTAAGTGAAGTTGGGAAGTTAGTCAGCTTTTGACATGACCCAATACCATGCGCCAAAACTCGGTACAATCTTTTTTATACAGAATCATTGTAATAATGATTTACCTAGCTTAGATTTACATGCGCATGTCAAGTGTATCTGCATGGCGCTGAACCACTAATAGTCGACCTGCTGCGAAAGTCCACATCAGAAGCCCACTGATAGGCTGGATACATGTTAGCCGTTGTTCCGAGAAACCATTTTGTCCTTGCTTCAACGGGGAGATCCATACATGAACTTGAGACCGTACCCGCGGCGTTTGTTGCGGTATCGCTCGGAGAGGATGCGTAATATCTTGAGGCGGCAAATGTACGGTTTCCACCTTCACCCGGATGCGTGAAAGAGCGCGGTTGTATTCCTTTTCGTCCTTGGTGAGCGGCTTTCCTTTTTGCCGCTTGTAAGGTAGCTCCGTTTTCCGATGTTGTTTCCGCAAGTCTTGGTATCCGCTATCCACGTAGGCACGGGACGGCCCGAGCATCGGGGTGCGGCTTGGAAACGGCGGCGACACGCCCCCTTCTCTTGAACCAACCTGCCCTTTGCCCCCCAATTATCTTGTGGACGACCACCCACCTCGCTGGCGATACTACGCCAATGAAACTCGCCAAGATCCTCAAGAAGCTGGTCAAGGACAAACCGACGATGGAGAATCGGTTCGGCGTGACGCGGATTGCCGTCTTCGGCTCCTGGACCCGCGGCGATCAAGGCCCCGACAGCGACGTCGATATCCTGGTCGAAGTTGGCACGCGGAAAGGCCTGTTCGAGTTCATAGACCTGCAGCAGCACCTGGAGAAGCTGTTGGGCATCCGCGTCGACCTGGCGACCCCCGACATGCTGCACCCGTCCATGAGAAAGCAGGTGCTGGCCGAGGCGGTCTATGCGTAGGAACGGACGCCTGAAACGGCGCGACTGGAAACTGCGCGTCACCGACATCATGGAAGCGATGGAGAAGATCGACCGGTATCTCGCCGGCTACACCCGCGAGACCTTCCTGGGCGACCCGCTGACCATGGACGCGGTGGTGCGCAACATCTCGATCATCGGCGAGGCGGCGGCCTGGGTGCCCGGCGCGGTCAAAAAGCGCAACGACGGCGTCCCCTGGGAGAAGCTTAGGAAGCTCCGCAACTACCTGGTCCACGAATACTTCGGCATCGACCCCCACATGGTCTGGGAGACGGTAACCCGCAACCTGCCGCCCTTAAGGCCCGCCCTGAAACGCGCCTTGAAGACGGATATCGAGGTGGTGAAGAAACGGAAGAAACGGCGTTAGGGCCTAAACCGTTTTATCCTTGCTTCAACGGGAGGGGCCATACATGCACTTGGTTTGTGTAATTCAGTGACTGGAAAAGCCCCCAAATCATAACCGTTTCCCCAGCCGTCCCGCCAGATCCTGGATGAACTGCCAGGCGACACGGCCCGAGCGGGCACCGCGGGCCATGGACCATTCCAGGGCTTCGGCCCTCAGTGCCTTCCGACCTTTTCCGAGGCGGTAATGTTCGGCATAGCCTTCGACGATTTCAAAATAAGTGTCCTGGTCCATATTGTGGAATCCGAGCCAGAGGCCGAAACGGTCGCTGAGCGACACTTTCTCATCCACCGCCTCGCCGGGGCTGATGGCGCTGGTGCGTTCGTTCTCGATCATGTCCCGGGGCATCAGGTGGCGGCGGTTGGAGGTGGCGTAGAAGACCACATTCTCCGGCCGCCCCTCGATGCCGCCTTCCAGAACCGCCTTCAGTGATTTGTAGGACGTGTCGCCGGAATCAAAAGATAGGTCGTCGCAGAACAGGAGAAACCGCCGCCCGCCGTCACGCAGGGCCTGCAGCAGGCCCGGAAGGCCGGCGATCTCGTCGCGGTGGATCTCGACCAATGCCAGGCCTTCCCCCACCGCCGCATGCACGGCCTTGACGAGCGAGCTCTTGCCCGTGCCCCGGGCGCCCCAGAGGAGCGCATTGTTGGCCGGAAGACGTTGAGCGAAGCGGCGCGTGTTCTCCAGCAAGGTTGCCTTCTGCTCTTCGATGCCCTTGAGCAAGCCGATGTCGATTCGGTTGACCTCGGCAACCGGCTCCAGCCGCCCCGCGTCCCCGTGCCAGACGAAAGCGTCGGCGGCCTTCAGGTCGAGGGCCGGCGTCGGGCGGTCCAAGGCGGCAACGAGGCCCTGCAAGAGTTCGGTGACGGCCTTTTCGCTCATAACCAGAAGACTAGGTCAACCTGCCTTCAGATGAAACCATCCGAAGGCGGAAAAGTTCATCTTATCCGCGTTCAAGGGAATGGCAGGATGCTCTGGCGCAGCTTTCCCGACCGGAAAAGCATGCTACCATGACCTCATGCGGATCTGGAAATTCCATATTTACGATATCGTCATCCTCGCCCTGGTGTTGATCCTGGTCTGGCGCCATTGGCCCCAGCCGGCAGGGCTGGCGGAGTGGAAAGCAGCCTATGCCCACATGATGCGAGGCGAATACGAACTGGCCGCCAAGCGTTTTGACGACGTGATCCAAATCCGCCCCGACGCCGACCGGGCCTACTTCTACCGGGGCTTGAGCCTGTACTTCGCCGGGCATTACACGGAATCGGAGGCCGAGTTCAACACCGGTCTCCGATCGGGCGGCGACGCCTACGGCCTCTATTGGAAATTCCTCGCCCGCCAGCGCCGTGGCGGCGGCGGTGAGGAGGACCTGGCGACCGGCATGAAGGAGAGGGGCCTCGATCCCCGCAGTTGGCCCGGCATCCTGGGCGCGGCGCTTCTGGGACAGGCGGACGAGACGGCGGTGATGACCCAGGCCGCCGCCAGCCCGCCCAACCAGCGCGCCGGGCGTATGGCAGAGGCCTACTTCTACCTCGCCCAACGCCGCCTGATGAAGGGCGACGAGACCGTCGGCCGGGCATTGCTCCGGCGGACGCTGGAGACCCGGGCCGAAAGCTATATCGAATACATGGCCGCCGCCGAGGAACTCCGTCGTCTCGGCAGCCTGCCGCCGCGTTGAAAGAACCCTGCTCTTTCCGTTTGCATGGCGCGCTGCTGGCGCTATAGTCCGGCGGCAATTGGGTCCGGGCGGATTTGGAGGAGTTGAGAATGTTCGTTTCGCCAGCATATGCACAGGCTGCGGATGGTGCGGCACAGGGTGGTGGCTTCGTGGCCATCATACCGCTGGTTTTGATTTTCGTTGTCTTCTACTTCCTCATCATCCGGCCCCAGTCGCAGAAGATGAAGAATCATAAGGAAGTCCTGGCGGCCATCCGGCGCGGCGATACCGTGGTCACCGGCGGCGGTATCATGGGCAAGATATCCAAAGTCATCGACGACGCCACGCTCCAGGTGGAGATCGCCGAGGGCGTCAAGGTCAAGGTCAAGCGCGAGCACATCGCCACCGTCGTGTCCAAGACCGTGCCGGTCCAGGGCGGCGGCGCCAAGGACGAGGGCAAGCCGAAGCCGGCGGCCGGCACCACCGCCGTGGGCGGCGCCGGGGCGCGCCTCAAGGGTCTGCTCAAGGGCAGCAACGACAAGTAACGGACGGCCTTCCGGGGGGGCATCCATGGTCTACTTCGCCAAGTGGAAGATCATCCTTGTTTTCGCGGTCTGCGCACTGGGGATCATCTTCGTCGCGCCCAATTTCCTCGCCACCAAGACGGCGGAAGGACTGCCCGACTGGCTGCCGCACAAGCAGATCAGTCTGGGGCTCGACCTCCAGGGCGGGTCGCACCTACTGCTGGAAGTCGAAGTCGACGCGGTGATCAAGGAATATCTGGAGGGGTTGGTCGACTCCATGCGCGTCGAACTGCGCAAGGCCCGCATCCGCTACGGCGGCCTGGGAGTGGAAGGGTTTGGCGCCACGGCAACCATCCGCAAACCGGAACAGCTGGCGACGGCGCAGAAAC
This sequence comes from Rhodospirillales bacterium, assembly GCA_003354135.1. Taxonomy (GTDB): domain Bacteria; phylum Pseudomonadota; class Alphaproteobacteria; order Rhodospirillales; family GLO-3; genus GLO-3. The sequence continues at coordinate 36,422 of PIVK01000013.1, read as the reverse complement.
TCATCGAGCAGTTGGACCCCAACACCACGCTTGAAGTCCAGAACGGCAACAAGATCGTCCTGACCTTGACCGAACAGGGAATCCAGGACCAGCGGCGCTCTGCGATCGAGCAGTCAATCGAGATCGTTAGACGGCGCGTCGACGAAACCGGCGTGCGTGAGCCCACTATCCAGCGCCAGGGAGAGGACCGCATCCTGGTCCAGCTTCCCGGCGTCGATGACCCCGAACGCATCAAGCGCTTGCTGGGCAAGACGGCCAAGCTGACCTTCCAGATGGTCGACGAGCAGAACTCGGTCGAGGCAGCCAAGGCGGGTCGGATCCCGCCGGGCTCTGTCCTGCTGCCCGAGGCCGATGAACCGGGTCCCGACGGTAAGCCTAATCTGCTGCTGGTCAAGAAGCGGGTCATGGTCAGCGGCAACACCCTGGTCGACGCCAAGCCCTCAGTCAGCCAGCGCACCAACATGCCCGTCGTCACCTTCCGTTTCGATACCATCGGCGCACGCAAGTTCGGCGCAGTGACATCCAAGAACGTCGGCAAACGCTTCGCCGCCGTGCTCGACGGCAAGGTGGTGACGGCGCCGGAGATCCGCGAACCGATCCTGGGCGGTTCGGGCGAGATCAGCGGCCGCTTCACCACCCAGGAGGCCCAGGATCTGGCGCTGCTGCTGCGCGCCGGTGCCCTACCCGCGCCCTTGACCATCATGGAGGAGCGCACGGTGGGTCCGGGCCTGGGGGCGGACTCCATTGCCGCCGGCAAGATTGCCTCCGTCATCGGCATGGTCGCCGTCATCGCCTTCATGATGGCGGCCTACGGACGCTTCGGGGCCATGGCCGACGTGGCGCTGATCTTCAACATCATCCTCATCGGCGCGGCGCTCAGTGTCCTGCAGGCGACCCTGACCCTGCCCGGCATTGCGGGCGTGGTGCTGACCATCGGCATGGCTGTGGACGCCAACGTACTGATCTTCGAACGTATCCGCGAGGAAACGCGCCTGGGCCGTACGCCCATCTCGGCAGTGGATGCGGGATATTCGCGGGCCATCAAGACCATCATCGACGCCAACGTGACGACTCTGATCGCCGCCGTGTTGCTCTATATGTTCGGGTCCGGCCCGGTGCGGGGCTTCGCGGTGACGCTTTCCATCGGCATCGTCACCTCCATGTTCACTGCCATCATGGTGACACGGCTCATGGTCGTGACCTGGCTGAGACGCAAGCGGCCTCGGACGTTGGCCATATAGGGAGGATAGAGGTATGCACGGACTCCATCTGATCCCGGCCGGCATCAGTATCCAGTTCATTCCCCGCAAGGTGCTGTTTTTCGCCTTTTCGGTGCTGCTGGCGGCGGCTTCGGTTGGCCTGTATCTCACCAAGGGTCTCAACTACGGAATCGACTTCCAGGGCGGCATCGTCATTGAGGTCAGGACCCAGGGCCCGGCCGACATTGGTGCCATGCGATCGACCCTGTCCGGCCTCGGGCTGGGCGAGGTGGCACTACAGGAATTCGGCGCCCCCGATGATGTGCTGATTCGCGTGCAGAAGCAGGAGGGCGGCGACGCCGCCCAGCAGGCGGCGGTAGAAGCCCTCAAGCAGGTCCTGGGCACAGAGGTGGAATACCGCCGTACCGAGTTCGTCGGCCCCAAGGTGTCGGAAGAGCTGTTCATAGACGGCGTCATGGCGGTCGGGTTCGCCATCATCGCCATCCTGGTCTACATCTGGTTTCGTTTTGAATGGCAGTTCGGCCTGGGCGCCGTCATTGCCCTGGTGCACGACGTCGTCTCGACCATCGGCCTGTTTGCGCTTCTGGGACTGGAGTTCAACCTGTCCACCGTGGCCGCCATCCTCACCATCGCCGGTTACTCGATCAACGACACGGTGGTGGTCTACGACCGGGTGCGAGAAAACCTGCGCAAATACAAGAAGATGGAGATCCCCATGCTCCTGAACAATTCCATCAACGAGACCCTGTCGCGCACGGTGATAACCTCGGTTACCACCCTGCTGGCGCTGCTGGCGCTCTACTTCCTGGGTGGCGAGGTCCTCCGCGGTTTCGCGCTGGCCATGATCTGGGGCGTCATCATCGGCACCTATTCCTCCATCTGTCTCGCCGTACCGCTGTTGCCCCACCTAGGTGTGACACGTGGCTCTACAGGCATGGAACAAGACGGCGGCGAGGACGAGGCGGCAGCCGAGGCATAATTGGGCACCACCATCACGCCCCTCGACGCCCCGGGCAAGCCGGTCATCCGGTCTTACGGCGACGGACGTTTCCGCATTGCCGACCATGTCCATGAAGGATCGATCCTGGTCCTACCGGACGCCGTCCGCCCGTGGCCGGTGGCCGAAGTCGCCGAAATCACCGCCGATAACCTGTCCCCCGTCGCCGGCAGCGGCGCCGACCTGCTGATCGTCGGCTGCGGAGAGCGCTGGAGCCCGCCCCCACCAGACCTGGGCCCGGCACTCAAGGCCCAAGGAATAGCGATGGAATGGATGGACACCGGCGCAGCCTGTCGCACCTTCAACCTGCTGCTGGCCGAAGACCGGCCGGTTGCCGCCGCCTTGATCGCCGTAACGTAATAGTAAAATAGTCGCATACACCCCGAAATACGGGTCAGGCTGAATTCGTCGGAAGGGATCGTCCTAGCCCCTCCCTAAGGCGGTGACCGAGGCAGCCCGGCAGAGCGGCATGGGCCCCATATGTCTGACTTGGCCCCCTAGACACCCGCCAAATTGGCGTTGGCGAAATCCCAATTGATCAGATCGTCGAGGAACGTCTGGATATAGTCGGGACGCCGGTTCTGGAAATCCAGGTAATAGGCATGCTCCCACACGTCGCAGGTAATCAGCGGGACAGCACCTGTGGTGATCGGCGTCTCGGCGTTGGGGGTCTTGACGATCTTGATCGCCCCATCTTCGGCCACCAGCCAGGCCCAGCCGCTGCCGAACTGGGTCATGCCGGCCGCCTTGAACTCCTCGGCAAACTTGTCGTAGGAGCCAAAGGCCCCGTTGATGGCATCCGCCACCGCACCCGTCGGACGACCGCCACCACCCGGCTTCATGCTGTTCCAGTAGAAGGTATGGTTCCAGACCTGGGCCGCGTTATTGAAGATGCCCGCCTTGGAGGCATCACCGGCCACCTCTCTGATCACATCCTCCAGCGTCTTTTCCGCCAAGGGCGTGTCGGCCACCAGATTGTTGAGGTTGACCACATAGGCGTTATGGTGTTTGCCGTGGTGGAAGCCCAACGTCCCAGCCGAGATATGCGGCACCAATGCGTCCTGGGCATAGGGCAAAGCGGGAATCTCAAAAGCCATTTGTCGCCTCTCCTCGTTATTCGCTCGCAAAAAACAATAAAACCCACTCTTAAGGTATGGGTTGGCATCGCGGATTTAAAGGGGGTTTTTAAAAGATTCGAGAAAAACCCGGACCAGGCTTACGGCTCAGCCCCAAGCGCCGAGACAAACCCTCCTTAGCAGCGGATCCTCGCGCCGTCTCCGCAGACCACGCCCCGCACCGGGCGCCTGGAAACTCATCGTTCTTGGAACAAAAATTCATAAGACAAGCGGATCGTGAGAAATCGAGGCTGCTTCGTGTCGCCGAATTCTCGCGTGAACCCACTCTGCCGTATTGATATAGGGGACGATTATTCCGATCGCACTCTAACACCCGCCATGGTCCGCGGGCGCATGATCATTAGGTCCAGCGTCGAAAGCCGGGGAAAGATGGGCTTAGAATCCGAGTAATGGAGCAGCACCGCCCCGTGCTTGGTGTCGGGGAAACCGCCCCGCGTATCGTCGAACAGCCGCACCTCCAGGAGCGCCACCCGCCCCGCCACAACCAGAGAGCTGCGCCAGACCACGGTCGGGTTTTCCTGACGCTTGCTGGCCAACGGCGCAATGCGCCGTCGCCAGACGTCGGTCGGCGGCCCGAACAAGCTGATGAAGTGATCGACGACGGCATCATAGCCCTCGGTCGGGAAAACCACTTGCATGTTGGTGGCGCGACCATCGTCGTAGCGCACGATAATGTGCTTGCCCTGATAGAGAATGGTGTTGACGTCGAAGTAGGACGCCACGTCTTCGCTCCAGGCGACCGGTTCGACGCAGAACACAATGACACCCCTGAGCTTGGAAACACACGCCTTGCCATGCGCCAGTCCGGATATTTTCTCCTCGACTCTGAGACGCTTGCCCAGCGCCATGTCGCCGGCAACAGCCAGCGTCACCTCGTTCAATGGCTTGCCCGTGGCATCGGGTAGCTGGCGCTGATCCTCCGGCCGCTGTTCCGCCCACGACAGCGGGCTGTTCCATTGCCCAGGCCCGGGTGCAGTCGGCAAAGCCATGGCCTGCTGCGCCGGGGGCTGCTCGGGAGCCGGCTCCGCAGGTAGTTCGGCGGGGCCTTGTTCCATGGCCGGAGGCGGCGGAGCACCTGTCGCTTTCTCGCCCGGCAATGGCTGGAGCTCCAGCGGCTTGAGGATGTTGCCCAGCTGATCGAACAGGCTACCCTCGCCCGGCGCCCCCCCCTCCGATTCCGCCGGCTTCCTCTCCAGCGAAAGCGGTGCCGGCTCCTCGCCGCGGTCAAAACGGGCATCAAAGGGCGGAGCCGGGGTCACCTTGGCCGACCGGCCTGGCTCTCCCTCCCTGGGTGGGATCGGCTTGTCAGGGGCGAAAGTATCCTGCGGCAGCTCAGTGGTCGGCGGGAACCGGCTCGCGAGTGTTGTCGGCTCGGGCGGCTGTTGTGCCTCCTCGCCCACTTGCGGCACCGCCATCGGGTCATAGGGTTTGTCCGACAGGTATTTGGCCGCGTCACGGATCCCCAAAGCCCGCAGGGACGCCACCGGGTCGCTGCCTTCGGGGATGGCCTGGGACGTCTCCGTCGCCTCTGCCAGTTGCGGTTCAACCCCCGGGTCCGCGGGCACAATTTCGGGCTCTTCGGTCGCCTCCTCCCCTTCGGCAGCAGTCGGCGCCCAGACCTTGTCCGGCTTGCCGCTGAAGAAGGAGCTGACCCCGGACAGCATCCGCGCCATCAACCCCGGATTCTCCGGCACCGCAGGATCGAGTCCGGCAACATCGACCTCCCCCGGCACCGGTTCGCCCTCAGACGGTTCCGTTTCCACCGTCTTCGGCGTCCAGCCTTCCGCCTCCGATGGCGCCTTTTCAGGCTCGGGTTTCCCGCCGATCAAGCGCCGGAAATAGGTCTTCGCCTTGGCCAGGAACGAAGGCTTGCTTTCGGACTCGGTAAGGAACGTCATTTCGGGCGGCCGCACGTCTTCAACCGCCGGGGCCGGCCCCGGATCGAAGACCGGCGCGGGATCCGGGACTACCTTGGGCGCCCAGCTTTGGGGGTCTTCCCCATCCGCCGGCGGCAGCGAAATCTCGGCCACCTGGTCGGGGGACAATTTGCGGGGCAGAAGGTTCTTGATCTGGGCATCGAGGTGTTCGAAGCCCCCCTTCTCCTTGTCCTGTGGCGCAGACGTGGGGTCGGGAGCCGGCAAGGGTTCCGGCGTTGGCTCCTTTGCCTCCTCCACCCGGGGTTCCCAGTCCCGTGGCCCGGGGACGGCCTGGAGATCAGGCGGCGCCATGGCGACTTGCTCGGGCTCGGGTTCTCGCGTGAAGAGTTCCCCAGAACGGTCCGTCACGCGGCCCAAAAAGCCCCGAGACCCTTCGGATCCTGGAGGCTCGACCTCATCCGCCTTGGGGGCCGCATTCATGCGTTGCGACGTTTCCGGAGCTGCGGGCGCGGGATCCGGGACTACCTTGGGCGCCCAGCTTTGGGGGTCTTCCCCGTCCGCCGGCGGCAGCGGAATCTCGACCACCTGACTGGAGGACGATTTGCGGGGCAGAAGTTTATTGATCTGGGCATCGAGGTATTCGAAGAACCCCTTCTCCTTGTCCTGTGGCGTAGACACGGGTTCGAGAGCCGGCAAGGGTTCCGGCGTTGGCTCCTTTGCCTCCTCCACCCGGGACGCCCAGTCCCGTGGCCCGGGGACGGCCTCCGGTTCCTCCGTCACCGTCACCGCGCGGGATGTCCATCCCTCGGGAACCGGTTTAGGGGCCGATTCGGGACCCGCCTCGACGGAAGGCTTGGGCGCTGCCGCCTGCCCGAGGGCCAGTTTCTCGAGTTCCCTTTCCAGTTCCACCGTCCGGCTCAATTCGCGCTCCATTTCGGCCACAGCATCCCAGGGATCCGGACGCCCGGGCGGCATCTCGGCAGAGACTGGTGGCGATATTTCCTCGGCCACCTCGGGTACAGCTTCCGGTGCGGCAAGCGGCGGCGGCGCGGGCGGCGGCGGTGTTTCCTCGGTCGCAGCCGGCGGCGGCGCCTCAGCAACCCGGGTCTCCCTGCCCTCCTCCATCTTTAACAACCGCCTCAGTTGTCCGCGCAGAAGTTGTCCGCGCAGACGCTCCAAAAACGGTCTGTCCGCAACGGGCGTCTGTGCAGGAACGTCGGCTTCGAACGGGGCTTTGGCAATGATCGGTTCGGCCGGGGGTACGGCTTCCGGTGCGGCAAACGGCGGCGGGACGGGGCGGGGCGGGGCGGACGCCGTCTCGGCCACCTCGGGTACGGCTTCCGGTGCGGCGAGCGGCGGCGGGGCGGGCGCGGGCGGTGTTTCCTCGGCCACAGCCGGCGGCGGTGGCGGTGTTTCCTCGGCCACAGCCGGCGGCGGTGGCGGTGTTTCCTCGGCCGCAGCCGGCGGAGGCGCCTCAGCAACCTGGGTCTCCCCGCCCTCCTCCATCTTGAACAACCGCCTCAGTTGTCCGCGCAGACGCTCCAAAAACGGTCTGTCCGCAACGGGCACCCGTGCAGGAACGCCGGCTTCGAACGGGGCTTTGGCAATGATCGGTTCGGCCGGGGGGGCGGTTTCCGGTGCGGCGAACAGCGGCGGGGCGGGGGGCGGCGGAGGTTGGGGCGACAGAGGCGTCAGGTCACGGGCCTGTTGGCCAACACTGGGCTCCTCGGACAGCAGGTAGAGGGCGATCGGAAAGTAGCCCTTGTCGAGAGCCACATCGGCAGCCGTCAGCCCCCATTCGTTTTGGAAATGAACATCCACACCTGCCGCAACGGTCGCGCGCACGGCGACCGGGTCGTTCATGTGCACCGCCTCGAACAGGCGCTCGGTCAGTTCGGTGGGGCTGGGCTGGGCAAAAGCAACCCCGTTCACGGTAGCCGCAAGGGCTACCGCGACCACCCCGGTGCCGAGAAGCCGGGAGATCCGGAACGTGGTTCCCGCCCACATCGTCATGCTCGCATGATACTCCGCTTTGCGACCGCCCGCAGCCTGTCCTATTACCATTGTCGCGCTTTCTGACCCAGGAATCCAATAAATTGAGCGCATTGGCCCGGTTCAGAGAGACCGCAAGACGGACAAAGAATACCGCCCTTCGCGTCTTTCGTCTTTCGTGCGCGCCTGAGACGTGCGAATCGCGTGCGTCGGTGCGTACGGCCTGAAGAGGCGCAGCCCTCCGTCGAAGGCAGCCCTCGATCTTACATATCGAGGCTGGCGCAGTCTCAGGTAGTGACCATTCCGGCATCTGTCGTTACACTTCACAATGTGGAAGTTGGATGGCTCAACAAAGGGGCGGGGAGATGCGGGCTCGCATACTGGCTTTTCTGATTGCCCTCCTGATGGCCTGGACCGGCGTTGGCGGGGCGGAGGCGGCGTCCCCGGAACTGACGGAATCCGAACTGGCCTGGATCCGCGACAATCCCCGCATCCGCGTCCACAACGAGACCGCCCAGCCGCCCTTCAATTTCGTGAAAAAGGGGAGACCGCAAGGGCTGGCACTCGACTATGTCTCGGCCATCTTCTCCAAGCTCGGAATCAAGCCTGAATTCGTCCCAATTCCTTGGGCCGATGCCTTGGACGGCATCTCCCGGCAGGAAAAGGTCGACCTGCTGCCGACCATCGTTCGGAACCCGGAGCGAGAGAATCTGGTCGGGATCACCAGGGACTACCTGTCCTTCCCCTTTGTCATCTTCACCCGCAAGGACTATCAGCCGGTCCTGTCCCTGGACGACCTGAACGAGAAAACGGTCGCGGTCGAGAAAGGCTTCATCGCACACAAACGGCTTGCCAAGAACTTCCCCGGGATCCGCCTTCACGTGGTCGAGACGTCCAGAGAGGCACTGAAGGCGGTGTCATTCGGCCAAGCGGGCGCCTACATCGGCAACATGACGGTGGGCAGCTACCTGGTCGACGAGATCGGCCTGCAGAACATCAAGGTTGCGGCTCCAACCCGCTACGGTGTCGAAACCCTGGCGATGGGCGTGCGCAGGGACTGGCCGGAACTGACCTCGATCCTCAACAAGACGCTGGCCGACATGACGCCGGAGGAACACAAGGCGCCACGGTCAAAGTGGGTCGGGCTGGCCACGTCGCAGGTTGCAGCGGTGGGCGAAGGCGCCGTCTTGTACGAACAGTTTTTCTACCTGGCAGGCGCCATCCTGGCTGTTGTCATATTGCTGCTGATCCTGGCGCGGAGCGTGCAGCACGTCTCGAGCCGCTTCGACGACCACTTTCAAAGCAAAGAGATGAGGACCACGGGTTTGGTGATGATCGGCACGTTCATCGCCGTCGTGGTTCTGGGGACGCTGTTCGTCGCCCAGCGGGCCGAGGAAGAACACCGGGTCGGAGTCGCGGATTCACTGGAAACGGTCCTCGAGACCATGGAGGAAACCCTGCTGGTCTGGAAGGAGACCAATGTCCGCAACATCAACGGCATGGCGGACAACCGCTGGTTCCGGGTGCTGGCCGACAAGATGCTGCGGGTGAAGCGGGACAAGGACGCCATTCTCGCGAGTCCGACCCTCGAGAATCTCCGGGAATTCTTCGAGGAACAGCGCAAGATCACCGGGGATATCGAGTTCTTCCTGGTCGCGCCGGACGGCATCAATATCGGCTCCATGCAGGACGCCAATCTCGGGGAGGAGAACCTGATCGAGAAACGGCGGCCCGACCTCCTGATGCGGGTCTTTTCCGGCGAGACGGTGATGGTGACTCCCATCCCGTCCGACGTCGTGCCGGAGGGTCGGGACGCGGAGCCGACCATGTTCTTCGCCACGCCGGTCAGGAGTCTCGAATCCAGAGAGGTGGTCGCCGCCCTGACGCTCAGGATCGATGTAAGCGAAGACTACATGCGCGTTCTCAAGCTGGGGCACCTGGGACAGTCCGGAGAGATATATGCGGTCAGTCAGGACGGCGTATTCCTGAGCGAAAGCCGCTTCGATCAGGAAGTCAGGAACCTGAATCTGATCAAGCAAAACCAGAACGCCATCCTGAACTTGAGGGTGGGCGATCCGGGCGGCAGCCTGGCCGGCGGCTGGGTCTTGTCCGCCGACCTTGGGCAACTGCCCCTCACGCACTCGGCGGCCGGCATCGCGGCCCGCCAGTCCGGCGACAATGCCGAGGGCTACCGGGATTACACGGGCGAGACCGTACTCGGGGCGTGGTCCTGGAACGAGACCCTCGGCCTCGGCCTGATCATCGAGATTGACGAGGAGGAAGCCCTCGGCACGCATCACCAAACCCAGACATGGGTCTTTATCCTGATCGGCGCCACCATCTCCCTGGGGCTGGCATTGACCTTCGTCTCGCTCTGGATCGGCAAGAACGCCACCCGTGCCCTGAGAAACGCCCGGGACAAGCTGGAAGACAGGGTCGAGGAACGCACGCGGGAACTGGCGGAGGCGTCGGACAAGCTCAACCTGGCCCTGGAAAACATGTCCGACGGCCTGTTCCTGCTCGACAGCAGCCTCAACTACGTCATGTTCAACGATCGCTACAAGAAAATGCTGGGAATTCCTGACGATCTCATCCATGTCGGCGCGCCGGTCCGCAGCGTGGTGCGTTACCTGGCCGAACGCGGAGACTACGGGAGCGTCGACGTCGATGCCCAGGTCGAGAAAGGCATGCGCCAGATCGTCGAGACAACGCGCGTGGACCTGCACGTCAAAGACGGCCCGATCCTGGAGTTGCGTCAGTCGCCGACCACCGACGGCGGTATCGTCGTGATTGTCAGCGACATCACCGAGCGCAAGGCGGCGGAACGGGACCTCCAGGAAAGCCAGCAGCGCTTCGAGCTTGCCGTGCGCGGCAGTGGGGACGGGCTATGGGAGTTTGACGCCGAGAGGGAGGGGGCTTGGCTTTCCCCCCGCTTCAAGGAGATGCTGAGGTACGCTGATGATGAACTTTCCAACACCCTTGATACCTGGAAGGACTTGATCCACGCGGACGACAAGGACGCCACGGAGGCTGCATTCCTCGATCACCTGAAGAGGGATGTTCCCTACGATATCGAATACCGCATGCTGACCAAGAGCGGCGAGTGCCGTTGGTTCCGGTCTCGTGCCAAGTCGCTCCGAGACGAGCGGGGGCGCGCCTATCGCACCAGCGGCTCGGTCACCGACATCACACTGCGCAAGCATGCGGAGGCCGAACTGGTGGACGCCAAGGAGAAGGCCGAGACGGCGAGCCGGACCAAGGCGAATTTTCTTGCCGCCATGAGCCACGAAATCCGCACCCCGATGAACGGGGTCATCGGCATGATCGACCTGCTGCGCGAGACCCGGCTCGATGCCGACCAGGGCCAGATGATGCGCACGGTCCGCGACTCCGCTTTCTTGCTGCTGCAAATCATCAACGACATCCTCGACTTTTCCAAGATCGAAGCCGGCAAGCTGAAGATCGAGACCGTCCCCATCGTCGTCCGCGACATCGTGGAAGGCGCGGCCGAAACCCTGCTGCCCAATGCCGCCAAGAAGGACCTGGAACTGATCACCTTCATCGATCCCGACATTCCGCACCGTGTCATGGGTGACCAGGTGCGGGTGCGCCAGATCCTGTTCAACTTGACCGGCAACTCCATCAAGTTCACCGAGAACACGGAGGACAAGAAAGGACGGATCGTCCTCCGCGCCGAACGGGTGTCTACCTTCGGCGAGGACAAAGTTGGGGTCAGGTTCTCGGTCGAGGATAACGGCATCGGCATGACGGAGAGACAGACGGCCAAGCTGTTCCTGCCCTTTACCCAGGCGGAGTCTTCGACGACGCGACGCTTTGGCGGCACCGGGCTGGGCTTGAGCATCTGCAAGAATCTCAGCGACATGATGGCCGGCGAGATCGCGGTCACCAGCGAATCGGGCAAGGGGTCCGTCTTCTCTGTCGCCCTACCGTTCGGCATCGACCCGGACTCTGCGGGCCACGAGGACGAAAATGAACTGTTGAACCTCAAGGTCCTGCTCGCCATCAACCACGCCGACATGCGCACCATCATCAATTTGTACCTCGCCAAATGGAAAACCGAGGTGGAAACGGTTCCCGATCTGGATGAAGCGGAAAAGGCCCTCGTCGCGGCGGCGAAAGCCGGCAATCCCTATGACATTCTCATTATCGGATCGCAATGGAGCAAGGTGGCGCAGCAGGCGGCCTGCAACAAGTTGCGCGAGATCGAGGCGATCAAGGGCATCCGCTTCGTCGTTCTGACCGCCAATCGCACGACCCGGAAGGGCATGGTGCTGCAGGACACGGTGGTTGTGGAGGACCTGCCCATCAGGCGTTCCAGATTCTTCCACGGGGTCGCCATGGCTGCGGGACGGGCCAGCCCGCACGTCGAGGGTGAACCGGTGGTCAGAGGTAAGCTCAAGGCACCTACCGTAGAAGAGGCCTTGGCCCAGGGGCAGCTCATCCTGGTGGCCGAAGACAATCCGACAAACCAAGACGTCATCCGTTTCCAGTTGGATGTCTTAGGCTACGCCTGCGAGATAGCCGACAACGGCCAGATCGCTCTCGATATGCTGCAGGAAAAATCCTACGCCATTCTGCTCCTCGACTGCCACATGCCGGAAATGGACGGCTACGAGTTGACCGGCTGGGTGCGCAAGACAGAAAAAGGCGGAGATACGCGCCTGCCCATCATCGCCATCACGGCCAGTGTTCTGCAGGGGGAAGGAGACCGCTGCCTGGAGATAGGCATGGACGCCTATCTTTCCAAACCGCTGGAGATGGCCAGGCTCAGGGACATGCTCAGGAAATGGATGCCGACGCCCAGCGCGGCATCTTTAATCGAGCCTGAACCGGCGACTGAGTCCGCTCCGAAGCCGGAAGCCGTTCCGGCAGTGGGTGCCCCGGTCGATCCTCAGTTCCTGCACGATACTTTCGGTGACGACGAGGACCTGATTAAAGAGATCCTGGGCGACTACTTGGAGCCTGCGACAGCCATCGTCAACGAGATCATGGAGGCCTATGCGGCCAAGAACGCCGGAGCCGTGAGCACGGCGGCCCACAAGCTCAAGTCTTCGTCGCGCGCCGTCGGCGCCAAGGCTCTGGCCGATCTCTGCCAAACCTTAGAGACGGCGGGCATAGAGGAGAACAACTGGGCGACCATCGAGGACTGCATGTCGAAATTGCCTGGTTTGGTTGAGAGCGTTTTAGGGTATATTCGGGATTCCTAGAATACGATCGTAATAATCCGAGTCGTTTCGTGACGCGGCTTATTCCGTGAATGGTCCTCTACATCGACAATATGATAGAACGGGTTCAGGTAAAAAATTCGGCACCACGAAGCAGCTTTGATTTCTCATGACCCGCTCTAGAGCCCCGGGGAAGTAGGCGATGACGAAAATCGATCCCACCAAGTTGCCGGTCCTCATCGTTGAGGACGAGAAGTTCATGCGCCGGTTGGTCGGGCACGTCCTGGGGGAACTGGACTATCGCAACGTCATAGCCGCAGAGGACAGGGCAGAGGGAATCACGAGGTTGGTGGGCGCGCGCCCTCCCGTCGACCCGAAATCCCTCTTTTCGACATAGGAACCCCCCATGTCCAACGAATCCCCATCTTTTCTTGTCGTCGAGGATGAAGCCTACAACCGCTGCCTGCTGCTGCGCCACCTGAAAAAAGAAGGCTACAAAGACGTCACCGAGGCAGAGGACGGCCGCCAGGCAATCGAATTTCTGCACGCGAGAAATTTCGATCTTGTACTGCTCGACATCCAGATGCCGGAGATGGACGGATTCGATGTCTTGCAGGCCATGCGGGACAACATGCGGCTGCGCGATATCCCGGTGGTGATGATCTCGGCCGCGGACGATCTGAAGAGCGTCGTGCGCAGCATAGAACTCGGCGCCGAGGACTACCTGCTCAAGCCCTTCAACTCCACCTTGCTCCAGGCCCGCGTGGGGGCGAGCCTGGAGAAAAAGCACCTGCGGGACAAGGAAAAGTCCTATTTGTGCGAGATCAAGGCTGAGAAGCGCAAGTCGGACGAACTCCTCAACGTCATCCTGCCCACGGCGGCGGCGAACGAACTCAAGGCGACGGGAAAGGTGATTCCTCAGCGTTACGACGATGTGGCGCTGCTGTTCTGTGACATCATCGACTTCACCGCCTATTGCGACCGGCACGACGCTGCGGAGGTGGTCTTCAACCTGCAGACCCTGTTCGAGCGGCTGGAGGAGATCACCGAAAAGCATGGGATGGAGAAAATCAAGACCATCGGCGACGAATACATGGCGACCGCCGGTCTGCTCCGGGCTAACCCCAATCCGCTCAGTTCGGCCGTGCGGGCCGGGCTGAAGATGGCGCATGCCGCCAATAACCTTAATATTGGCTGGAAGGTACGGGTCGGCGTCCATATGGGGCCTGTCGCCGCAGGCATCGTCGGACGCCAGAAGTACCAGTTCGACGTCTGGGGCGACACGGTGAATACGGCGGCGCGCATGGCCGACATCGGGTCTCCGGGGACGGTCGCCATGGTCTACGACGTCTGGCTCCAGGTCCGGGACGAGTTCGAAGCCCGTTCCCTCGGCAACGTTCCGGTCAAGGGCAAGGGCGACGTGGAAGTCGTCGAATGCTATGGATAGGGATTAAGTCGGGCTAGGGCGCCACAGAATCTTCAAGGCCTTAGCCGTTTCCGGCTAAGGCCTTGATTTATTTGGTAGGCGCTACAGGACTCGAACCTGTGACCCACTGATTAAAAGTCAGTTGCTCTACCACCTGAGCTAAGCGCCCGAAGGAGGCCGGCGGGGCATTGCCGTCGCCGGTCCGGAAGGCGGAAAATAAGGAGCGTCGGGGGCAGGGTCAATCCCTACTTGCCCCGCAGCTCGGCGAAACGCGTCTTGAGCCGCGTCTCGACGCTGGGCGAAACGAATTGCCCGATCTCTCCGCCGAGGCGCCCGATCTCCTTGACCAGGCGCGAGGCAATGAACTGGTGGTTCTCGGACGCCATCAGGAACACGGTTTCCACGTCCGCGTTCAAGCGTGCGTTCATGCCCGTCATCTGGAACTCGTATTCGAAATCGGAAACGGCGCGTAAGCCCCGGACGATCATGCTCGCGTCCATCCCGACAACAAAATCCATGAGCAGGTTGTCGAAGGCGCGGACCTCGATCCGGGATGGGACGCTGTCGCACATGGCGGCGGTTTCCTCCTCCACCATCTTCACCCTTTCGTCGAGGGTGAACAGAGGCGCCTTGCCGGTATTGGCCGCCACGGCAACGATCAACCGGTCGAGCATACGCGCCGCGCGGGTGATGATGTCCACATGCCCGTTGGTGATGGGGTCGAAAGTTCCGGGGTAGACCGCGACACGAAGCGTGCTCATGACCTACTCTAGTCCTCCCCGGCCGATCCGGCTTCGGCGGGCGGCTCTCCGGTCGCGTGTTCGGCGTTCTCTTCGTCCCCGGCGTTCTCTTCGTCCCCGGCGTTCCCTTCGTCCCCGGCGTTCTCTTCGTCCCCTTCGTCCTCCTCCCGGATGCGGGTGACCGAGACCACGTGCTCGTCTTTGGCCACCCGGAACAACGTCACGCCGCGGGCCGTGCGGCCGGAGAAACTGATGTCGGCCACCGGGCAGCGGATGAGCTGGCCGCCATCGGTGACCATGACCAGCTGGTCGCCGTCGACGACCGAGAAGGAGGCGACGACCGTGGTATCGGTCTCACTGCGCGAAAGGTCGATGGCCCGAAGTCCCTGCCCGCCGCGCGAGGCGATACGGTATTCATACGAAGAGGACCGGCGCCCGAAGCCGTCGGCGGTAATGGTGAGGATGAATTCCTCCGCTTCGGCCATGGCGGCGAAGGGGGGCTCCTCCAGACGGGCTGACAATTCCGCGTCGCGGACCTTGTCCTCGTTGCGGTCGGTATAGTCGGCCCCAGCCATGCGCCGCTTTGCGTTGGAGGCCTGCAAATACGCCTCGCGTTCGGACGCCTCGGCCTCGGTATGGGTGAGGCGCGACATGCCGATGACCCCGTCCCCCTTGGCCAGCTTGATGGCGCGAACGCCCTTGGAATTGCGCCCGGCGAAGACGCGCAGGCTGAGTTCCGCCCCGTCCTCATCCTTCTTGGAGACCGGGAAACGGATGCATTTGCCCTGGCGGGTGGTGATCAGGACGTCGTCGTCTTCGGTGCAGGTCCGCACCCGGACCAGTTTGTCGCCTTCATCCAACTTCATGGCGATCTTGCCGTTGGCGAAGACTCTGGTGAAATCGCTGAGCCTGTTGCGCCGGATGTAGCCCGATGTCGTTGAGAAAATGACGAACAGATCGCCCCAGGTTTCCTCGTCCTCGGGCAAGGGCATCAGGGTGGTGATGGTCTCGCCCTCGACCAGGGGCAGCAGGTTGACGACGGCCTTGCCACGAGCCTGGGGCGTGCCCAAGGGAAGCTTGTAGACCTTGATTTTATAGACCATGCCGGTGGACGAGAAGAACAGAACCGGCGTGTGGGTGTTGGCGATGAAGACGCGGCTGACGAAGTCCTCCTCGCGGGTCGCCATGCCGGAGCGGCCCTTGCCGCCGCGTTTCTGGGCCCGGTAGGTGGTCAGCGGCACCCGCTTGACATAGCCGGTGTTGGTGACCGTCACCACCATGTCCTCGCGTTGAATCAGGTCTTCAATGTCGTGCTCGAACTCGGCATCCTCCAATGAGGTGCGCCGAGGCGTGGCGAACTTGTCCTTGATCTCGGCGATCTCGGTCCGGAGCACATCCAGCAGCGTGTCGCGCGAGTCCAGGATGGCGAGATATTCCTCGATCCTGCGGCCCAGTTCGGCCAAGTCCTCGCCGATCTTGTCACGCTCCAACCCCGTCAGGCGGTGCAAACGCAATTCCAGGATCGCCTTGGCCTGGGCCTCGGACAGCCTGTAGCAGCCATCGACAATGAGATGGCCCGGGTCGTCGAGGAGGGCGATCAGCGAGGACACGCTCTCGGCCGGCCAATTGCGTTCCATCAGCTGCACACGCGCCGCCGCCGGGTCCTTGGCGGCCCTGATGAGTGCGATGACCTCGTCGATGTTTGCGACCGCGACGGCCAGGCCGGCCAGGATGTGGGCCTTTTCGCGCGCCTTGTTGAGTTCGTAAATGGTGCGCCGACGGATGACCTCTTCGCGGAACTTGAGGAAGGCCTCGAGGATCACCTTCAGGTTCATCATTTTCGGCTTGCCGCCGTCGAGTGCCAGGGTATTGACGCCGAAGCTGGTCTGTAGCGGTGTGAAGCGGAACAGTTGGTTCAGCACCACGTCCGCCTGATGGTCGCGTTTGATCTCGATGACCACGCGGACACCGCGGCGGTCGGATTCGTCGCGCAGGTCCGAGATGCCCTCGACCTTCTTGTCGCGCACGACCTCGGCCATGGTCTCGATCATGCGGGCCTTGTTCACCTGGTAGGGCACCTCGGTGACGATAATCGCCTCGCGGTCCTTGCGGATTTCTTCGATGTGAGTGCGCCCGCGCATCATGACCGATCCCTTGCCCGTCAGGTAGGCGGACTGAATGCCCTGCTTGCCCATGATCAGCGCGCCGGTCGGGAAGTCGGGCCCCGGAATGTAATTGGCGATCAGGTCTTCGATGGTGAGGTCCGGCGAGTCGATCAGAGCCAGCAGGGCGTCGATCACTTCGCCCAGGTTGTGGGGCGGGATGTTGGTCGCCATGCCGACGGCGATGCCGCCGGCTCCGTTGACCAGCAGGTTGGGGATTCGGGACGGCAGGACGACGGGCTCCCGAAACGAATCGTCGTAGTTGGATTGGAAGTCAACCGTGTCTTTGTCGATGTCGTCGACCAACGCGTGGGCCGAACGGGCCATACGGGCTTCCGTGTAGCGCATGGCCGCGGCACGGTCTCCGTCCATGGAGCCGAAGTTGCCCTGGCCGTCGATCAAGGGCAGACGCATGGAGAAATTCTGCGCCATGCGCACCATGGCATCGTAGATCGCCGAATCGCCGTGCGGGTGGTACTTACCCATGACGTCGCCGACGATGCGGGCCGACTTGCGGTACGGCTTGTCGGCCGTATAGCCGTTCTCCTGCATGGCGTAGATGATCCGCCGGTGTACCGGCTTCAGGCCATCGCGCACATCGGGCAGCGCCCGGCTGACGATCACGCTCATGGCGTAATCGAGGTAGGAGCGCTTCATCTCGTCTTCGATGGTGACGGGAGCGACACCAAAGTCGGACGGCGGCGCCGTGGGCGGCAAATCTGAAGGTGTGGTCAAGGGGTCAAGCTCTCGTGAAGTTTCATGATCGGAGCAGGGCCAAGCGACCCTTCGATGGAATACCGGAACCTAGCACAGGCTCGCTGGATTCACAAACCAAGCGCAACACCGAACCATACCGGTGGTGTTCTTCGTTTGAAAATTTAACGCCGGCATTAAGGCGAGCTCAGCCCGCAGGCTTCACGCGGTCCGGATCGACCCTGTAGACACTGCGTTGGTCCGGGATGAGCTTGTAGGTTTCTGTGATCCCGAACACGGTTTCCGCGCCACCCAGGTACAAGCATGCGTCCGGTGCCATGTGGACGCTCATCCTATCCAAGATATCTGCCTTGGTTTCTCGGTCGAAGTAAATCAGCACGTTGCGGCAGAACACCACGTCGAACACGCCCAACGCCTTGAAGGAGTCAAGGAGGTTGAACTTCTTGAAGGTCACCATGGAGATAATCTCGGGCGAAAGATCCCACATGTCCTCGTGTTTCTTGAAGTATTTGACCAAGATCTGGATGGGCAGCCCCCGCTGCACCTCGAACTGGGTGTACTTTCCGGATTTCGCACGTTCCAAGGCTTCGCTACTGATGTCGGTGGCGACGACCTCGATCTGCCAGCCTTGGAATTTTGCCGCCTGTTCCTTGAGAATCATGGACAGGGTGTATGGTTCTTGGCCCGTCGATGCGGCGGCACACCAAATCCGGAGCTTTTTCACGTCGGCCCGGCTGGCCGCCAGTGCGGGCAGCGTCGTGTCGCGAAAGTGGTCGAAGGGTTTGTTGTCACGGAAGAAGAGGGTCTCGTTCGTGGTCATCGCCTCTACCACTTCGTCCACGAGAGGCGCATTCGGCGTTTCGCGCAGCCGGCCGATCAGGAGATCCAGTGTCTCCAGCCCGTGCTTTTGTGCCAGAGGCGTGAGACGGCTTTCCAACAGGTACATCTTGTCCCTGGAGAGGATAAGGCCGGATCGCTCCTTGAGGAGCGTGGCCATGAATTCCATGTACTCAGGGTTCATCCAACAAGCCGCCACCGAGGGAGATTAAGGAGAAGATTCCGCAGAAGTGAACTGGAAGTCAAGTCCGGGGTAGACCGCTTACGGGACTATCGCACTTGAACCTGGGAAAATTGAACGATGAGGTTGGCGAGGTTGAGGGCTAGTTTTCTTGGGAGGGAGAGGATGTCGACCCGTCGTGCAGCGGCTTGCTGTTGGCCGACCTGTCGCGCAGCGGCTTGCGCCGGGCCAAGGCCGGGCGGACCTCCGGGGCGTGCGCCACCATTGACATCGGGCCTTCCCTACCCGTAAATCTTCGCCCGGTTTCAAGGAAAGCCGGTTTCAAGGCAAGACAACGGGTACGACTATGGATCCGAAAACTCAAAACCTGATCATCAACATCATTATCGTGGTGGGGTTCTTCTTCCTCATCCGCTACCTGCCGCGCCTGACGGCCGGCGTGCCTTTCGTCGACCCGCAGGTGCTGAAGATGGCCATGGACGAGGGCTATGATCCGATGGTCCTCGACGTCCGCACCGAGGGCGAGTTCACGGGCAAGCTCGGGCACGTGCCGGGCGCGCTGAACATCCTGGCGCCTGACCTGAGGAAGCGTCTGGAGGAAGGCGGTTCCGAACTTGAGGAGTTAAAGGGCCATCCGGTCTTCGTCATGTGCCGCACCGAGAACCGTGCGCCCCGCACGGCACGGCTCTTGAAGAAGGCCGGCTTCACCAATATCGCTATCGTCAAGGGCGGTATGAGCCGCTGGAATCGCGAAGGCCTCCCCACCGAAGGGGCCTACCACTAGACCCGCAAATACCGCTTCGGATCGACGGTCCGTTTGCCTTTGCGCAGCTCGAAGTGAAGCTGGGGGGTGCGCACCCTCCCGGTGCTGCCCACCTTGGCGATCACCTGACCCTTGGCGACCTTCTGGCCGCGCTTGACCATCAGGGTGTCGTTGTGAGCATAGGCCGTCACCCATCCGTTCGCATGCTTGACCAGCAGGAGATTGCCAAAGCCCCTGAGTTCGTTGCCGGCGTAGGCCACCACCCCGTTGTCGGCCGCCTTGACCGCGGTGCCGCGCGGGGCGGCAATGTTGATGCCGTCGTTGCGCAGCCCCTTGGACTTGGCCCCGTAGCCCGAGATCAGACGCCCCCGGATCGGCCACATAAAGCCCTTGCCCGACGCGGCCGGCGGGGTGGGTACGCCGGCAGGAGCCTTCGGTCGGGAACGCGACAGCCGGGGCGCCGCTTTGGGCGCCGCGACGGAAGCGGTCCGCACCGAACCACCCTGCACACTGCCCGGAATGCGGAGCCTTTGTCCCACATAGAGGGTATAGGGCGCCTTGATCCGGTTGGCCCGGGCCAAACCGTAAACATCGACGTCGTACGCCCGCGCCACACTGTAGAGCGTATCTCCGCGCCTGACGGTGTGGCCGCGCTCGCGCGGCAGGGCGATGCGCTGGCCGACATTCAGGTGATAGGGCGGGGCCAAGCGGTTGGCCTCGATGATGGCCCGGACCGAGACCCCGTGGCGGCGCGACAGGGCATAGACCGTATCCCCCTTCCCCACCACCACCGCCCCGGCAGTGACGAAGGCGGGGCTGGACAGCGCCCGCTGCCCCCCCGCCTCGGGTTGCGACACGGCCGCGACACTGGCGGAGGCGCGCTCCGGCGCCGGCCACTCGGCCCAGCCGCAGGCGGCAAGCAGCGCCGGCATCAGGAAGACGAAAAGGTGTCTGGGTCCCCACATGGCCCGGAGAGTATGGGCGATTCGGCCCCGCTCTGTCACGATACCGCGAGCCCGGCCACCAGCGGCACGAAGCGCACCGGGCCCATGTCCTCGGTCTCGTACCCGTCCTCGGTGCGGACAACCTTGATCAGACGCTGATCGTGGTCGGTGTGGCCCTCGCTTTCGTGGTAGCCCACCGGCACCACCATAATGCCGCCGACGGCTAGCTGCCCGACCAGAACCGGCGGCACGTCGTGGGCCGCGGCGGTGACGATGATGCGGTCGAAGGGCGCCTGTTCCGGCCAACCCTTGGATCCGTCGCTGGCCATAGTGACCACGTTGACCAGACCCAGGTTGGCGAAACGCGCCTCGGCCTCCTTGAGGAGCCCCCGGTGGCGCTCGACCGTATAGACCCGGCGCGCCAGCCCGGCCAGCACCGCGGTCTGATATCCGGATCCGGTCCCTGTCTCGAAGACCTTCATGCGGTCGCCGACCTCCAGCGCCTGGGTCATGCGCCCGACCACGGTCGGCTGGCTTACCGTCTGGTGATAGCCGATGGGCAAAGTCACGTCGTCGTAGGCCCTGTCGCGGAAGGGGGCGGCGACGAATTGTTCGCGGGAAATCCCCTCCATGGCCGCCAGGACATGCATATTGGTCACCCCGCCCTGGCGGAGCGCCATGATCATGCGCGCCTTGTCGGCCTCGTGGGTCATCAGAACGCCCTCTGCAATGCCTCGTAGGTCGGGCCGTGGGTCAGGTCCATGGACAGCGGCGTCACCGACACCGCTCCGCGCATCACCGCCTCCAGGTCCGTGTGGGCGCGGTAGCGGTCCTGCTCGCGCTGGGCGCCGATCCAGAAGTAGGGCTCGCCGCGGGGATCCGTGCCGCGAGAGATCTCACCGCCCGGCTTGCGCCGTCCCTGGCGGGAAACCTCGATCCCCGTCACCTCGTCCGCCGCCACGTCGGGGAAATTGACGCTCATCAGCACACCCTCCGGCCAGGAGACGGAGGCCAGCCCCTTGACGACCCGAGGTAGCCAGCGCCGCACCGTCTCCCAGCGGGCATTGGCCTCGGAATCGGTGACCAGAGAGAGGGCGATGGCGGGAATCCCCAAAAGCGTCGCTTCCATGGCAGCCGCGATGGTGCCGGAATAGGTCACGTCCTCGCCCAGGTTTCCACCCCTGTTCACGCCCGACAGCACAAGGTCTGGGCGAACCCCATGTTCCTTCATCACCTGGTTGACGCCCAGCAGCACCGCATCGGTGGGCGTGCCGTCGATGGCGTAGCACAGATCCCCCACATGGCGCACCCGGAGCGGACGACGCAGCGTCAAGGAGTGACCGGCACCCGACTGCTCATGCTCGGGCGCCGCGACCCAGATTTCGCCCACAAGCGGTGTCAGAACCTCTTGAAGTTCGCGGATGCCCGGCGCGGAGATCCCGTCATCGTTGGAGATCAGCACCCGTGCCCGGGCCAAGTCCGCCACCCGGTCCAGCATCAGACTTTCCCGATCACCTCGACGCCCATATAGGGCCGGAGGGCCTCGGGCACCACGACAGTGCCGTCGGCCTGCTGGTAGTTCTCGAGAATAGCGACCAGGGTCCTGCCGATGGCCAACCCCGAGCCGTTCAGCGTGTGCACGAACTCGGTCTTCTTCTCGCCCGCCTTGCGCACGCGCGCCTTCATGCGCCGGGCCTGGAAGTCGCCGCAATTGGAACAGGACGAGATCTCGCGGTAGCGGCCCTGACCCGGCAGCCAGACCTCGATGTCGTAGGTCTTGCAGGCCGAGAAGCCCATGTCGCCGGTGCTGAGCACCACCGTGCGGTAGGGCAGCAGCAGCGCACGCAGCACGGCCTCGGCGCAGGACGTCATGCGTTCCAGCTCCATGGCCGAGGTCTCGGGCGTTGTGACCGAAACCATCTCCACCTTGGAGAACTGGTGCATGCGGATCATGCCCCGGGTATCCTTGCCCGCCGCCCCGGCCTCGGAGCGGAAGCACCAAGTCATGGCGGTCATGCGCCGGGGCAGGGTTTCGACCTCCAGGATCTCGCCGGCCACCAGGTTGGTCAGCGGCACCTCGGCCGTCGGAATCAGCCAGTAGCCGTTCTCGGTCCGAAACAACTCCTCGGAAAACTTGGGCAGCTGGCCGGTGCCGAAGCAGGCGTCGTCGCGCACCATGGCCGGCGGATTGACCTCTTGGTAGCCGAAGGTGCCGGTGTGCATGTCGAGCATGAAGTTGGCGAGCGAGCGTTCCAGCCGCGCCAGCTCGCCCTTCAGCACCACGAAGCGGGCGCCGGACAGCTTGGCCGCGCCTTCAAAGTCCATCAGACCCAGATTGGTGCCGATCTCGTCATGCTCTTTGGGCTCGAAATCGAATTTAACGGGATCGCCCCAGCGGCGGATTTCCTGGTTGGCCGCCTCGTCCGCACCCACCGGCACGTCGTCCAAGGGAATGTTGGGGATGCCTGCCAGAATGGCGTCCAGTTCGTCGGACGCCGTCTTGGCCTCCTCTTCCAGCGCCGCCTCCTCGGCCTTGGACTTGGCGACTTCGTCGATCAGGGCCTGGGCGTCGCCGCCCTGGGCCTTGACCTTGCCGATTTCCTTGGCCGCCTGGTTGCGCCGGTTCTGCACCTCTTGGACCCGGGTGAGCGCACCGCGGCGGCGCGCATCCAGCGCGATCAGATCTTCCGACAGGGGATCGTCCCCCCGCTTGGCGAGACCAGCGTCGAAATCTTTCGGATTCTCGCGAATCCACTTGATGTCATGCATGAAAAACCGCCCCGGGCCTCAAGTTTGGAAACCGGGTTCCTTATAGGGCCAAGGCGGCTGGGCGTCCAGGGTGGGAGCTGGAGTATCGTTATCCGCAAGGACAAACTTCGGACCACGTCCGACTGTCCCCGATCAGGGCGTTTGCCAAGATTACGGGGTTTCGTATGACGGCGATGGATCACGCCGCGCGGTCGCCGCGCGGCATCATCGCGGCCTCTTCGAGGCCGGTGCCCAGTTCCGGGTTGGCCAGGGACTGGGAGATCATGGCGCGCAGTTCGCCCAGGAGTTTGCCTTCGGCCTCGACGAGCCCGCAGGGCGCCCCATGCGCGGAAACGGCATCGTGCAGTTCGACACCGCTAACCAGCACGCCCAGACGGTCGCCCATTCTGACGGCGGTTTCCAGACGTCTCACCGCTTCGACGATGGAACAATCGAGGGCCTGGGAGCACTCACGGCAACTTCGCGTCATTCTAGTGACGAGTTCGGTCACGATCTTGGGAATCATGGTCGTCTTCCTCTTCTGAAGCCAAACAACCCCCTTCAAACCCCGATTCGCCATTTAATATACCATATTTAGATAAAATTTTCACTCACTTGTGGAAATGTTGTAAAAATTTGGCTGCAGGGGCAATTCGAATTTTCGCAAAGTTAAGGTAATATATCCCGGAGGATTATATACTCCCTCAGTTCCGGGGAACTCATATTTTGCCTTCGACAGCGGAGCGCTCTTGCAGAACCAGCCATCCCAAAGCAATTAATATCACCGCCAACATCGGCAGGGCGCCAATATTGACCACTTCCCAGCCAAAATGATATTGCAGCATTCCCGCAGAGAGTGAAGCCATTGCAGCCATTGTAAATACCGTCACATCATTTACAGCCTGAGTCTTAGAACGTTCAGATTGTTGGTAGGTCTCGGTAAGCATGGTGGTGCCGCCGATAAACAGAAAATTCCAACTAATTCCTAACAGTAGCAATGCCCACCAGAAATGGCTCACACTGGTGCCCATAAGGTTGATCGCAACACAGGCAACACCAAGCACAACCCCGCTGAATATAATCCTGTTAAGTCCAAAATATCGAATCATGTGCCCCGTAACAAATGACGGCGCAAACATCCCAAGCATATGCCATTGAATTACAAACGATATATCGGAAAAATCATAACGATGGTGCTGCATGGCCAGTGGAGAGGCGGTCATCACCAGAGCCATTACGGCAAATCCAAGGGCTGCACTTAATAACGCAACTACGAATTTTGGCTGCATCATAATTTTGGAAATAGCTCGCGGCGCTCTGCATGAGTCACTTTCGATGTTGCTGTCTACCTTAGGGAGATTCACAAATGCGAGGGTAATAAAGGAAAGCATATAGATCACCAAAATGGCACCGTAACTGACACTGAAGGGCGCCGAATCAACGACCATGTGTGTCCAGTTAGCTAGGTTGGGACCAACAATGGCGGCCACAACTCCACCAATCATCACATAGGAGATGGCGCGACTTTTGTGCTCTACATCAACCAGGTCGGCAGCAGCAAAACGGTAGTAGTTACCAAACCCATTAAACATTCCAAGCAGGCCGACACCAACAACGAAGAGCCAAAAGTTGCCCTGAACAATGGCAAAAGAAGAGACCGCCCCACCACTCATTCCCAACAATGTAGCCATCATGAAACCATACTTTCTCCCCAGTCGCTCTAGGATAAAAGCCGCAGGAACACTCATCAACGTTCCCATAAACATCTGCACTGAAATTGGAAGTGCCGCCAACGCCTTATCATCAGCCAACGCCATTCCAACAAGTGGCGACGAAACAAGAACCAGTGAGGTGCTGCTCATCATCAGGGCCTGACAGATGGCAAGGAGCGCTATACTTCTGTCCTTTATTTTCATCACAGTCTTGGATACTCCCCTCACGTCAAAACCCGAAAGTCCTTGGGCTGAATGACGCGGAAATTATCGTGAGGTGGTCCTGGATTGTTGGACAATTTGGCGGCAAGGGCAATTCGCATTTTCGTGAAGAAAATACCTTTTCTTCCCTCAGACCTCGGCCTTCCCGGCGCCCTTTTCTTCTTCTTCCTCGTCGTCGTCGTCGTCGTCATCGAACTCGTCCCCGGCGTCGGGATCGATGCCCTTTTCCTTTTCGATCATCTTCACCACCAGGATGGAGATCTCGTAGAGCAGGATGGTGGGCACCGCGAGGCCGATCTGGCTGATGACATCGGGCGGGGTGAGGACGGCGGCGGCCACGAAGGCGGCGACGATGGCGTACCGGCGTTTCTCGCGCATGCCCCTGGAGCCGACGATGCCGATGCG
This sequence comes from Rhodospirillales bacterium, assembly GCA_003354135.1. GTDB lineage: Bacteria > Pseudomonadota > Alphaproteobacteria > Rhodospirillales > GLO-3 > GLO-3. The sequence goes on along the minus strand of PIVK01000013.1, from coordinate 11,160 downwards.
CGCCAGGAGCGTCATCACCACCGGCAGCTCAAAGCAGATGCCGAAGGCGAAGATGAGGGTCATGATCAGCGACAGGTACTGATCCACCTTGGGCAGCGACTCGATGGAGAGATCCCCCGGCGCGCCGAAGGTCTCGAAGCTCAAGAAGAACTGGAAAGCCAGCGGCGTGACGACATAGTAGACCATCGCCCCACCCATGAAGAATAGGACCGGAGTCAGCACGAGGAACGGTAGAAAGGCCTTGCGCTCGTTCCTATAAAGCCCCGGCGCGATGAACTTGTAGATCTGGGTCGCGATGAACGGAAAGCTCAGGAAGAGCGCGGCAAAGAAGGCCACCTTGATGTAGGTGAAGAAGGCTTCGTGGAGCGCCGTGTAGATCAGCTTCGGGCTCCGGCCCTGATTCTGGTAGATGGTGACCAGGGGATCGACCAGGAAACGGTAGATGTGCTCGGTGAAGTAATAGCAGGCGAAGAACAGCACCACGAAGGCCACGGCCGAGCGCAGCAGGCGGCTGCGCAACTCGATCAGATGCTCGAGGAGCGGCATCTTTTCCTCTTCGACAACGTCGATCTCTTTCTCGCCCGGTTCTGCCATCATCAGGCGCCCGTCTTCTTTGCGGGCTCGTCACCGGAGGAGTCCTCGGCAGAGGCCTCTGCCGTCTCTTCCGCTTCGTCCTCTGCCGGCTTCTCGTCCTCGTCGCAATCGTCGAGTTCGCGGTCTTCGGGCCTGCTGTCTTCCTCGGCAGTGGAAATGCGCTGTTCCTCGCCCTCGATCTGGCGGCGCGCCCGTTCCTCGGCGCCCTGCTTGCGCTTCCGGTAGTCCCCTTCCAACTCCAGCCCGGCAGCGGAGTCGGAGATATTCAGTTCCTCGTCGAGCGTTCCGTCGTCGACGTGTTTCTCGATGGCCTTATTGATGTCGAAGTCCTGGGCGTCGCTGACCTGTTTTTTGAGGTCATCGAGATCCGCCTCGCGGATCACCTCGTTGAGCCCGCCCTGGAACTCGCGCGCCAAGCTGCGGGCCTTGCGCAGCCATTGGCTGCCGGTGCGCAGCGCGCGCGGCAGATCCTTGGGCCCGACGACGATGAGCGCCAGGACCCCGACGATGAAGATTTCCTGCCAGCCAATATCGAACATGGGGCCCCGAAGCCGTGGTGCGCGGAAAAGGAGGGCCGGAGCGGTCGGCGTTAACCCTTGGCCGCTTCGTCCTTATCGCCGGAGCCCTCGCCCTCGACGGACTCCGACTTGAGGGCCTTGGCCTCCTCGCCCGCGGCAATCTCCTCGTCACTTTCCTTGAGGCCCTTCTTGAAGGACTTGAGTCCCTTGCCGAAATCGCCCATCAGGCGCGAGATCTTACCCCCACCGCCGAAGAGTACGAGGACCACGACCAGGACAATGACCCAGTGCCAAATGCTTAATGTACCCATTATTTTTGTCTCGTTTCAGTGATTCCCAGGAACCAATGGCCAGATAATGGCAGAAAGCCCACAGCGGGGCAACGCCGCTCGCCCGGACGCTTAAAGCCCGGTCGGGCGGAGAATTCAACCGCCCCCCGTTTCGTCGCCGTCGGGATCGAGCGGTTCTGCGAATTCCTCCAGCCTATCCAACTCCGGCCCATCGGTGTCCTCGGCGTCCACGGCCTCGGTCAGGGCGCCGCGCGAGCCGTAGGCCTCGATGGCGGGCCGGGTGTCCAGGAGTCCCGCCGCCTTGAGGTCGTCCATGCCCGGCAGGTCCTTAACGCTCTCCAGCCCGAAATGGTCGAGGAAACCGTCCGTTGTGCCCCAGGTCATGGGGCGGCCCGGTGTCTTGCGCCGCCCGCGGGGCTTGATCCAACCGGCTTCCAGCAGCAGGTCGAGGGTACCGCGCGAAACGCCGACGCCGCGAATCTCTTCGATCTCGGCCCGGGTCACCGGCTGGTGATAGGCGACGATGGCCAGAGTCTCGATGGTGGCCTTGCCAAGCTTGCGCGCCACTTCGGTCTCGCGCGCCAACATCGGCCCCAGGTCCGGTGCCGTGCGGAAAGCCCACGAACCCCCGGCGTGGATCAGGGTGACGCCGCGGTTGGCATAGTGCTCCTGCAGGTTGGCAAGCACCCCCTTGAGGTCGGCCCCCTCGGGCAGGCGGCCCGCCAGCATTTTCTCCGACAGCGGTTCGGTGGAGGAGAACAGCACGGCTTCCAGCAGCCTCAGGTGCTGGGGATCGAAGTCGCTCATGCGGCCCCCTTCCCGCCGGTTCGGCCCGTGGCTGCACGGATGTAGATGGGGCCGTAGGTCCCCTCCTGGCGCAACTGCAACTCGCCCTCGCGCACCATCTCCAGGCTGGCGGTAAAAGTGGAAGCCAGAGCCGCGCGGGTCATAAGGCTGTCCTTGAGTTCATCGGGCAGAAAACTGAACAGTCGGTTCCATTCCGGGATATCGCCCAGAACCCGCCGCAAGCGGCCCAGCGCATCCTCGACGGTGTACAGGTCGAAGGGCTCGATCTTCAGTCGATCGGTCCTGGTTTTCCGCTTGTGGTCGCCATAGGTCTTGAGAAGATCGTAAAGCGTCACCTGATAGACGGTGCGATAGGTGTTGGAAAAGGCCTCGGGCTGTCCGCGGCCGAAAACGTCGCGACCCAATTGTGGGCGGGCAAGCAGCCGGACGCCAGTCTCCTGCATAGCTTCCAGGCGCTGCAGATGGAAGGCCAGCGCCGCCGCCATTTCTTCTCCGGTGGGTTCTTCCGTATCCCCAGATTCGGGCAGCAAAAGACGCGACTTCAGGTAGGCCAGCCAAGCCGCCATCACCAGGTAGTCGGCCGCCAGTTCGAGGCTGCAGCGCCTGACCTCGGCCACGAAGACCAGGTACTGTTCGGCCAGAGCCAGAATGGAGATCTCGGCCAGGTCCACCTTCTGCTCACGCGCCATGGCGAGCAGAAGGTCGAGCGGCCCCTCGAAGCCCTCCAGGTTGACGACGAAGGACTGCGTGGGGTCCCGTTCCCTCTCCACGTCCTCGAAGTCTCCGAATTCGTCCCGTTCGTTCATTCCTACCCGCCGCTCATCACCGCGAACATGAACCCTACCATGTAATCCGGCGGAAGACCGACCAGGGCGAAGACGCCCCAGGCCACCAGGCTCGCCGGATAGGCGATCAGCCATCCAAAGACATGGAGGTCAACCCCCAACAGGTCTCCCAGCATGGGTAGAATAAACAGGATTCCCAGAATAATGAAGATGCCCCATCGCTCCAGCACCGCCAGACGCATCGCCAGCGGACGCGGCAGGATGCCGACGGCGACCCGACCGCCGTCGAGAGGAGGCAGCGGCATCATGTTGAACACGAACAAAAGCGAGTTGATCCACACCGACGCAGCCGCGACCCGGGCCAGCCAGTTGGCGAAGGTGCTCGCATCGGCCGCCGCGATCGGGTGGAGGAGAGCGGCCGACGCCACCGCCAGCAATAGGTTGGTCCCCGGTCCGGCAAAAGCCACCAGCACCATGTCGCGGCGCGGCCGGCGCAAACGGTGAAAGGCCACCGGCACCGGCTTGGCGAAGCCGAACAGAATCTTCCCGCCGGAAAAGATCAACATCATCGCCGGCAACAGCACGGTGCCGAAGAGATCGATGTGCCGGAAGGGGTTGAAGGTTACCCGGCCCAGATTCTTGGCCGTGTCGTCCCCCAGCTTCCAGGCCGCCCAGCCATGCGCCGCCTCGTGCAGGGTCACGGCGAGCAAGATGGGCACCACCCAGACCGTCGCCGTTTGCAGAACGGTCTCCAGCATCACGCGCCCCCGCCCAGCAGTTCGTCGACCCGCCCCTGGGCACTGACCGGATCAAAAAATTTGCGCTCGGCACGCGCGGCCTCGGCTCGCCGGAAACGCTCCATCGCGGCCCCGGTCATGGGACCCGTGGCCTCGGCGACCTTTTCCACCACCCCGAGCGGGTTCTTTTCGGTATTGCAGTAGAGCACCAAGTCGCAGCCCGCCTCCTGGACCGCCCGTGCTCGGTCGGGCAAGGCACCGGACAACGCCTCCATGGCCAAGTCATCGGAAATCAGAAGCCCGTCGAAACCGATGGCGCCGCGGATGACATCATCAATCACAGTGGGCGACGTGGTGGCCGGGTTCTCCTGATCGAACGCTCGGTAGACCACATGGGCAGTCATGGCCCAGGGCATGTCCGCAAGTTGGCGGAAGGGGACGAAATCGACGGCACCGAGCTCGCCAGGACCTGCCTCGACCACCGGCAGTTCCTTGTGGCTGTCGGCCATAGCCCGGCCGTGTCCCGGAATGTGCTTTATGACCGGCGCCACTCCGCCCGCAAGAAACCCCTCACAGGCCGCACGGCCGAGGCGCGCCGCCATCTCGGGCGTGGTCCCGGCAGCGCGGTCGCCGATGACGGGATCGGCATCGGACTGGGGCACGTCCAGCACCGGGGCGCAATCGACCGTGATCCCAAGGTCGTAGAGTTCATTGGCCAGTATCCGGGCGTTGAGCCGTGCAGCTTCCTCCGCCTTTTCGGGCTCGCGTTCCGCCAAGTGCGCGAAGACAGCGGGCGCCGGGGCGTCCCGCCAGTGGGGCGGCTTGAGACGCTGTACCCGCCCCCCTTCCTGGTCGATGAGAATAGGCGCATCGGCCCGGCCCACGGCATTTCTGAGCTCTGTACATAACGCCCGCACTTGATAGGGGCTCTCGCAATTGCGGGTGAACAGAATAAAGCCCAACGGGTTGGCGTCACGAAAAAAGCGCCGCTCGTCCCCGCTCAGTACGAGACCGGAGCATCCGAGCACCAAAGCCTTGGGAGACGTGCTCACTCCCTGCTCGGCTTGACGGGAAGGCAGGCTTGCTTGCGCGCCTTGAGGTCGGCGCACAGCTTGCGCGCCGCCGCTTCGTCGGCAAATGGCCCGACACGCACACGGTAGAAGATCCCCTTCTTACCCAGATCGACCCGCATGACGCTCAGTTCCAGGTTGCCCAGCAGGTCCGGATGGGCCTTCTGCAAACGCTTGAACTCGCTCTTGGCGAGAGACCGGGTGCGGGCGGCAGCCAACTGAACCTTGTAGGCTTTGGCCGGATCGATGGCCGGCTTGGGCGCTACCGAGGGTTCGGGCTTGCGGGCGATCACGAGGTCGGATGCCGGGGTCTCGGACTTAGGCGTTGCCTCGGGTGCCGGCTCGACCGTCGGCGGTGTTGCCTCCGACGGGGGAGACACGACCGCAACTGGATCGGGCAAGGATTCGATCTTGGATTCGGGAGCCGGTTCATCCAGTGCGCTGGCAATGGCAGGCTGCTCCGGCAGTTCGGCAGCCCCTACCTCGCTCGCAGACGGCACGGCGGCATCGGGAACCGGTCTCTCCAGGGGTTCCTCGGGCGGCGGCAACAAATGCTCCACCCTGGGCTCCACGTCACCAGACCTGAGCCGGTTATAGACCAGTTTGTCGCGGTTCGGGACCTCCATGCCGCCGGGAGCGTCGGGCTTGACCTTGATCGGACCCTCTTGGGCCTCCACCAAAGGTACTTTACCGGACCCGGCATCCCCGAAACTGTCGCCCAGGAAGTACCAACCGGCAACGGCGCCCAAGACGATCAGGCCGCCGAAAACGCCCAGCAAGCGCAAACCGGGCTTCTTGGGCGGCTTGGCCGACATCATGGGCTCGAATTCGAGCCCACGCGGAAATCCCTCGGGCACGTCTTCCCCGACGGTGTTGACAATGGGCGGTTCCGGTTCGGGGACTGGCCGGCCTTCCGGTTCGGGACCAGCGGGGATCGCAAAGGTCGCTCCCAGATGCGGTTCCAGTTCTGGCCCGGCGTCGGGCTCGGGCTTCCGTCCCGGCCGCGGCTCCGGTTGGGTAAGGTCCTTGAGATCAGCCATTCAACGCATCTCCTCCACCGGGGTAACCCCCATCACCCTCAGACCTGAGGCAATGACGGCGGCAACTCCCTGGATCAAGCCTAAACGGGCAAAAGTTAATTCTCGGTTATTCGGCAGAAGGAACCGCAGGGACGCGTCGTCCTTGCCCTTGTTCCACAACACATGGAACCTGGCTGCCAGATCCTGCAGGTAATAGGCGGCGCGGTGCGGCTCATGAGATAAGGCAGCACTCTCCACCAGCCGCGGCCATCCGGCCATGGCCTTGATGAGGGCCAACTCCGCCGGGTCGGTCAACTTCCCGAAATCGGCCCCCGCCAACACATCCGCCGTGATGGCGTCCGCCCCGAACTCTTCAGCCGCCAAGCGCATAACCGAGCGCACCCGAGCATGGGCGTACTGCACGTAAAAGACCGGATTATCCTTGGACTGCTCGGTCACCTTCTGCAGGTCGAAATCAAGATGCGCGTCGTTCTTGCGCACCAGCATGATGAAACGCACCACGTCCTTGCCCACTTGGTCGATGACCTCGCGCAGCGTCACGAAGGTGCCGGCGCGCTTCGACATCTTCACCGGCTCGCCGCACTCCAGAAGGTTCACCATCTGGCAGAGCTTGACGTCCAGGTTCCCTTCCCCGCCGGTCAGCGCCTTAACGGCGGCCTGCATACGCTTGACATAGCCACCGTGGTCCGCACCCCAGACATCGATCATGGAGCGGAAACCGCGTGCGTATTTGTCGCAGTGATAGGCCATATCGGCGGCAAAGTAGGTCCAGGTCCCGTCGGACTTCTTCAAAGGCCGGTCCACATCGTCCCCGAACTCGGTCGCCTTGAATAACGTCTGTTCGCGGGGTTCCCAGTCATCGGGAAGCTTGCCCTTGGGCGGTTCCAATACGCCCTCGTAGATCAGGCCCTTGGCCGTCAGGTCCTCGAAGGCGGCCTGGACCTTCCCCTGATCCATCAGCGTCTTTTCGGAAACGAAGACTTCGTGCTCTATCCCCAGCGCATCGAGGTCGTCCTTGATCAGGTCCATCATTTCGTCGCGCGCGAAGCCGCGAAACCGTTCCATCCACTCGGTCTCGGGGCTGGCCAGCCATTTGTCGCCGTCTTCATCGGCAATCTTGGCGCCGACGGGAATCAGGTACTCACCCGGGTAGAGCCCCTCCGGGATTTCCTTGACGGCCTCCCCCATCGCTTCCCTGTATCGAAGATGGAGCGAACGTGCCAGCACGTCCACCTGCGCCCCGGCATCATTGACGTAGTATTCGCGGGTCACGTTAAAGCCGGCCTTCTCCAGGAGCCCGGCCAAGGCATCGCCCACCACGGCGCCACGTCCGTGGCCCACGTGCAGCGGCCCCGTGGGATTGGCGGAGACGTACTCCACGTTGACCGGTTCGCCCTGTCCCACAAAGGAATCCCCATAGGCGGTTCCCGCCCCCATAATTTCTGCGAGACGGTCGTGCCAGAAAGACGGGGCGAGGCGCAGATTGATGAATCCAGGCCCGGCGATCTCCACCGCTTCCACGTACTCCACCGCCTCCAGGCGTTCGGCCAGCAGCGCAGCCAAGTCGCGGGGCTTCATCCCGGCGGGCTTGCAAAGCACCATGGCGGCATTGGTGGTGACGTCGCCGTGGGTCTCCTCGCGCGGCGGTTCGACCGAGATACGGGATGTGTCCAGGCCTTCGGGAAGCATCCCGGCGCCCGCCATATCCTCCAGGATATCGACCACCCGGGCGCGGAAGTGAACAAACAAGTTCATGTTATCTAAGACGTCCTCGTCTGAAGGTCGAAGAGTTGGTTGTGCTCGTCGAACGCTTGGCGGTCGGTCATGCCGGCAACGTAGTCGGCCACCACCTGGGCCGTGACCAGATCGGCCGGCCCCCGAGCAAGAGCGCGCCATTCGGTGGGCAGGCACTGCGGTTCTTCGACCAAGAGCCAGAACAGCTCCTTGACCACCCGGCGGCCCTTACTGGTCATGCGGTTGACCCTGTAGTGGCGGTACATATTCGTGAACAGAAATTGTTTCAAGGCCTTATCGTGCGCACGCATGGATTCCGAGAAGGCGGCCACCGGAGCCCCAAGCCCCCGCACGTCGTCCGCTGTCCTGGGCGCCGCGTCGCCGATCCGGCTCCGCATCTCCTTCAAAAGGTCGTTGACCATGAGCCCGATTATGCGCCGCACCGTCTCGTGGATGAGCTGCGATTCGCCGAGATCGGGATAGGTCTCGCGGACCTCGGCAATCACCGGGCCCACCAGAGGCACGTCCGAAATATCCCGAAGACTGAACAGTCCGGCCCGCAGTCCGTCGTCGATATCGTGATTGTTGTAGGCGATGTCGTCAGAGATGGCCGCCACTTGGGCTTCGGTCGAGGCATAGGTGTCGATCTCGAGATCGTGCAGCGGCAGGTATTCGGCGATGCCGCGCGGCACATCGCCCATGAGCGGCCCGTTGTGCTTGACCACGCCTTCCAGGGTCTCCCAGGTCAAGTTGAGCCCCGCGAACTCGGCGTAGCGAGTCTCCAGCTTGGTCACCACGCGGAGCGATTGGGCATTGTGATCGAAACCGCCATAGGGCGCCGTCATCTCCTTCAAGGCATCCTCGCCGGCATGTCCGAAAGGCGGATGACCCAGGTCGTGGGCCAACGCCAGGGCCTCGGCCAGGTCTTCGTTGAGCGTCAATGAACGGCAGACCGAACGTGCGATCTGCGAGACCTCAAGGGAATGCGTCAAACGCGTGCGGAAGAAGTCGCCCTCATGATTGACGAAGACCTGAGTCTTGTATTCGAGACGCCGGAAGGCGGCGGAATGGATGATGCGGTCGCGGTCGCGTTGGAAACAGGTGCGGGTCGCCGATTCCGGCTCCGCATGCAGCCGTCCCCGGCTATCCTCTGGCCGACAGGCATAGGGGGCGATGTCGCTGGGGCTGCTCATGCACGGAAGGTACCCCCAACAGGGGAGTCAGGTCCAGTCCGGGAACCACCGGACCCGAATACGGTCGCAGTAGGTTTGAAAACCGGGATAACTTCGGGCCAGCCGTTCCAAGGGCGTGTCCATTGGTACGTAGAGAACGTTGGCGATCAAGCCGAAAAATGCGGCGTCGACGGAGGCAGGGCGGTCGCCGAAGAAATAGGGCCCCTCGCCCAGTGCCCCGGCGATGGCGTCCCGGCATTTTTGGGGTGCCTGAAGATGATGTCATCTCCTCCGGCGTTTGACAAATGCGTCAGGCGGACTAAATAACAGGGAGAGAGCGATTTGGAGAGAGCGATTTGGAGAGAGACGACATGACCAAACCCGTCGCCGTCACCGATCCGGAGATCGAAGCCGAAATGGCCGCGCTGAACGGGATCACCGTATCGGAAGGCGCGGCCAGGCGGATCAAGGAACTGCAGGAACTGGAAGGCAAGCCCGATCTGATGCTGCGCATCAGGGTCTCGGGTGGCGGCTGCGCCGGCTTCCAATACGGCATGGGCCTCGATGACACCGTCAACGACGATGACAGGATTTTCGAGGGCCATGGGGTTAAGGTGGTGGTCGACGAGGTGTCCCTGGACCTGGTCAAGGGCTCGGAGCTCAACTACATCGACGACCTGATTGGGGCCTACTTCGCGCTCTCCAACCCCAACGCCAATTCGACTTGCGGCTGCGGAAGCAGTTTCTCTCTGTAATTCCCGTTCGTCGGATATCGGGCGCGGCCTTCCGGCTTGTCGGCCACCCCGGCCCGCTTACCAATTCTTACACTTGGCCGCCACCTTCTTATAGCTGAGCTTCGTATCGAGCGCCGCGTTCAGTTTCCTGGCCTCAACCATCCAACGGCCTAGGATGGGGGCAACCCGTTTATTAAGGCGCGACGTGATTTTGGCGTAGGCCTTCTCGACACTCTTGCCCCGAACCACGTAGAGCTTCTTGATCTCCGCTTTGAGCGCCTTTTTTACCTTGGGCACGTACTTCTTGCGTATATCATCCCAGATCTTCACGTGCTTATCTTCGTGCTTGCGGATGGCGTACCACTCGCAGCTGCCCTTGCGGTACTCCTTGGCGATGAAAACCTTCTGGGTGTCATAGCCAAGCCGCGCCTTGATTGTGCGCGGACGGACGCAATAGACCTTCTTAGCCAGTTGCGTGTACTCCGCATAAGGGACCACACTCATGGTGGGCTTGGTCACCGTCAGGCCCAGAACCGACTCCGGCCCCTTGGTGGGCAGACCCCTCTCCGTCACACGGCGCGTGATCGCACGGCGCCCAAGAAGCGAGGTGTACGTCACCTTTGGTTTCTTGATCTTGAGGTCGAGCTTCACTTTAAGGGTCGACTTGGTGCAGGCGTATTTGGCAGCCTGGGCCGGCCCGGAAGCGGACGCCGTAATTACCACGACAGCCGCCACGACCCCTATGAAACGACAAAACACCATCCCCGAGAGGTACCATTCCCGGAGACGCCTGTCGAGTTGAACAAGCGAAACCCCATCACCACTTGCGGCAACGCGCGGTGATCTTGCGGTAGTTGGTCTCGGTATCGATAGCGGCGTTCTTCTTCACCTTCTCGCGCTCCATGGCGTTGACCAACGGCTTGAGGGCGGCGTTGAGGCGTTTTTCCATCTCCTTGCCCGCCCGCTCGACCCGCGACACCCAGAACGGCCGCATGCTCCTGGCCACGACCTCCATCTTGCGCCGGATCCGGGGCACGTGCTTGTTGAAGACCTTGCGAAAGATGGCCACGTGCTCCATCTCGTGGTCGAGCACCACCTTGTACTGACAGCTTCCCTTTTTGTAATCACGGGCCACGAAGACGGTCAGGCTTTCATAATTGATCCGCCCCTTCACCTCCTTGAGGGTGACGCAGGCGCCACCGCCTTTCCTTGGAGCGGACTCAAAAGAAAAGGAATAGCCGGTGCTGTAGACCCCCCGGGTGAAGCCACTGGTGATGAATCCGATTGCGGCGGGTTTGCCGCTGAGCGTCCCGATCTCGGCCAGGCTCCGGCTGTGATCATAGCGGGGCTGGGCGAAGTGGCTGTCCACAGTCACCTTGACCGTCTTCGGTTTGGGCGGACAGGTCGCCCCAACCGCCGGAGCGGCCCAGAGAGCGAGAAGAAATGCCATGACAGCCAATCCGGGCGCGCTCATGGGATCATTCTATGACTATTGATTTGACCCATGGTTAAGTTATACCAAGGTGCGATGATAATGACCCATAGAGATCGCTTATACAGCCCGACGCCCTCCGACGGGCTGTATAAGCGACCGGAACGGCGGCTTCCCCTGACTTTTGGACCGCGTCGCACGCATCTCCCGATGCCTCACATCGCTTCGATGCGCGCTCCTAGCCAAA
>PIVK01000243.1 GCA_003354135.1 Rhodospirillales bacterium | reverse complement strand
GGATCAAGTCCCTAGTGCAGAACTATATGTGGATGGACCACATAACCAAAATTTCCACATAATTGTGGAATTCCGCATATTTTTCGTGAATGAATTAATATGTGGTTAAACCACATCATCAGAGACATGACATCAAAATTACTTTTCTGGTTTCCATATAACTTTTTATGAGTTATGTAGGTTGCCATATTTTGAAAACCACATAATTTATTATGTGGACAACTACAAATCAAAATTCACTTTTCACCTCTGGATAGCCAGGTAAAAACTATGTAGCTTTGCACATAATATTATGGGGATTATGTGGAAAATGACAGATCCAGAACTCAGTTGGATGTCCTGGAGATCCACAGAAGAATTATGTAGTTTTACACATAAACAACAGAAATTACATGGACAACTACAAATAAAAATTCAAAGCTACACAGTTTTTACCTGGCTATCCAGGTGAAAGATGAATTCTGATTTGTAGTTGACCACATAATTTCTGTTGTTTATGTGTAAAACTACAAAATCTCTTTGTGGATCTCTAGCATACCAAAATGAATTTTTACCTGGATATCCAGAGCTGAAAGATGAATTTTGTTTTGTAGTTTTCCACATACTTTCTGTTGGTTATGTGTATAACTACAAAATATATTTGTGGATTTCCAGGATACACATCTGAGCTCTGGTTTTGTCATTATCCACATATACCAAATATTTTTAGGTGTAAAACTACATAATTTTTTCGTGGTTACCCAGAAAATCAGTGCTGTGATAATAGTTTTGTGGAAATCCAGGTTATTGCACGAATATAATTATGTATGATGCCACATAAAATTATGTGGTTTTACTAATGATGTAGTGAGTCCACATAGGCAACAGGAGTGTAAATTGTATGTGGATTTCCACGGCACAAAATGCTTATTTTTATGTGGGTCTACCACAAAGTTATATATGGAAAACTACATAACCAGGCTTGTTTGGCATTGTCAACTTTTAATTATGTGGACAGCCACTGCTTCAGTTATGTGGAAAAACGTCCTGGAAAACTAGAAAACATAATAAAAAATATGTAGTAAACCATATAATATTTTTTGGTTATGTGGAATTTTGGTTATGTGGTCCATCCACATATAGTTCTGCACAGGGACTTGATCCCAACTCTCAATATCCACTTAGAGGGTGTTAAGCTGTAAAATAAACTCAATTTTAGCAATAAGCAGCAAAATGTGAAAAT
>PIVK01000242.1 GCA_003354135.1 Rhodospirillales bacterium | reverse complement strand
GTATGATCACAACCAATCTTTGCACACTTCTGGGGTTGGTTCCTGAGATGTGCACAAACATATTATTTTTTTTGCCCCACCCCCAGGGGGCGGGTGGGGGGGCCTTAAAAATTCAGAAATCCCAGTTAGGGCACTTCTAGACCTCGGAGAAGGAATTTAAGGGTACCTACCCCCCATTTATGGGGTCAGGGAGTTCAACAGTAAAATGACCTCGGAGGTCAAAGGTCAAGGTCATGGTCAAAATGGCCGCTAAACATTGAAAATCCTATGAAAATGCTATTTACTCATTTGGTAGCCTTTCAAAACCATCTTAAAAGCTTCCCCGGGCAATAAAAAAATAAATTTTAAAATGACCTTGACCTTTGACCTCAAAGGTCATTGTGACCTTTAGCCTAAATATATGAAAAATTACAGTTTGGGCACTTCTAGACCTCAGAGATGGAATTCAAGGGTACCTACCCCCCTATTTATGGGGCCAGGGAGTTCAATGGTAAGATGACCTCGGAGGTCAAAGGTCAAGGTCATGTCCAAAATGGCTGCTAGACATTGAATATCCCATGATAATGCTATTTATTCATTTGGTAGCCTTTCAAAGCCATCCTACAAACTTGCCTGAGCAAAAAATAATAATTATAAAATGACCTTGACCTTTGACCTCAAAGGTCATCCTTTGACCTCAAAGGTCATTGTGAACTTTGGCCTAAATATGTTTAAAAATCCAGCTTGGGCACTTCTAGTCCTTGGAGAAGGAATTTAAGGGTACCTACTTCCTATTTATGGGATTAGGGAGTTCAGTGGCAAATGACCTCAGAGGTCAAAGGTCAAGGTCATGGTCAAAATGGCGGTAAACATTGAAAATCCCATGAAAATGCTATTTACTCATTTGGTAACCTTTCAAAACCATCCTGTAAATGTGCCTGAGTAATAAAAAATAAAATTATAAAATGACCTTGACCTTTGACCTCAAAGGTCATTGTGACCTCTGACCTAAATATATTAAAAATCTCAGTATGGGCACTTCTAGACCTTGAAAGGGGAATTTAGGGCTACCTAATCCCGTATTTATGGGGTCAGGGAGTTCAATAGTAACATGATCTCAGAGGTTAAAGGTCAAGGTCATGTGTCCTGCTGTGTGAGATTAGGCAAGATCTGTTAACGCTCTGCGTTGACCACATTTCTTGTTATGTTTTTTTTTTATCACCTACTGTATTTTCTCCAATAAAGGTGCATACT
>PIVK01000090.1 GCA_003354135.1 Rhodospirillales bacterium | reverse complement strand
CACCAGTTCAGCGTCGCCGAAGCGGTGGAGACGGCGCGGGCATTGGGGCGGCTCCCGGAACGGGTCACGGTCTACGGCATCGAAGGGGCGGACTTCTCGTTCGGCGAGGACCTGAGCCCGCCGGTCGCTGACGCCTGCGAGGCGGTGGTGAGCCAGGTCGTCACGGAAGACAGGGCCGGATGGCCGTATCCTCTTTCTTGATGTGGAAGCGGGTCCGGGGAGTCTTCAAGGCCGCCGGAGGTTTTCCACCTGGACGAGATTGGAGTTGAAGGACGACCCGCCGCCCATGTCGGCCGCGAGGTCGGGCGTTGTGTGATTGGGGTTGCATCCCCCCTCGTAGCGGCTGTCCCACCACTGTCCCGTGCTGGCGACGACGCCGGGTCGCGTGGCGTCCGTGACCCGGGCCTTGAGGCGGCACTCGCCGCGGCGGTTGAAAACACGGGCGGGATCGCCGTCCCGGATGCCGCGGGGCGCGGCGTCGTCGGGATGGATGAGCAGGGTCGGAACCTTTTCCTCCGGCACCCAGGACTCCTCGGCTCCGTAATTGGAATTGTGGATGGCATGCGCCGACGGCGTGATGAAATGAAGCGGGAAGTCGGCGAACACCTCCGGTGATCCCTCACGGCTCTCCTTGGCCGGATTGTAGACGGGGAGGGGATCGAGACCCTCCTCCGCCATGCGCCGGCATTCGAACTCCACCTTGCCCGAAGGCGTCGGGAAACGGCCCTTGGCGACGCAGGCGGCGGCATCCTCGAAGCGGGCTTCCGCCCAGCCCTTGTCCAACAGCTCGTCCATGGTGATATGACGGATGGCGGGCGACTCCATGGCCAGGACTTCCTCGATGATCCGCCATGCATCGCGGCGGAAGCACGCGTCCTCGAACCCCATACCCCGGGCCAGCGCATTGAAGACCTCCAGGTTGGAGCGCGCCTCTCCCCGCGGTTTCAACGCCTGGCGGTTCAGGAGGAGGCTCGGGTGATAGTAGGAGAACAGGATATCCGGGTGCTCAAGGCTCATGGTCGACGGCAGGACGATGTCGGCGAAGCGTGCCGTGTCGGTGAGATGGATCTCGTGGACCACGGTGAACAGATCCTCGCGCAGGAGGCCGCGGCGCAGCTTGTTCTGGTCGTAAAGCACCGACGCCGGGTTGCCCATGCAGACGTAAAGGCTCTTGGTCCGGGGGGCGGCCAGCATGTCCCCCAGGTGGATCATATTGTAGCCGGCGGCCGGGTTGGGCCGGAGGTCCTCGCCGGTGAGCCCGTGAAAATCGACCGGGAACACGGTGCTGGTGGGGAAGTAGACCCCGCCTCCCTCATGTTGCAGGGCGCCGGTAAGGGCCGGCAGGCAGGCGAGGGTCCTGAGGGTCATGCCGCCGTTGGTCTGGCGTTGGCAGCCGGGTCCGACGAAGACAAACGAAGCCGGGTTCGCGGCGTAGAGACGGGCAAAGGCGCGGATGTCGTCGACCGGGATGTCGGTCAGTTCGGAGACTCGTTCGGGGGGGTAGTCCTTCAGGCGCTCCGCGAGCTTGTCGAAGCCGAGGGTGAAGCGTTCCACGAACGCCTTGTCATGGAGCCCCTCGGCCACGATCACGTTCATCATGCCCAGCGCCAGGGCCCCGTCGCCGGCGGGCCGGGGGCGGAGAAACAGGTCCGCCTTCTCGGCGCCCCGGACCTTTAGGGGGTTTACGACGACGAATTTTGCGCCGTTCTTCTCCGCCTGGCGGAAGAAGGGGTGCTGGTGGATGTGGGTCGAAGCGGAATTGACCCCCCAGGCCACCACCAAGCCCGCCTTGCCGATGGCCGTCGGGTCGGCACCCACGTTGGTTCCCATGGTGTAGCGGTAGCCGGTCCGGCCGGCCCGCGTGCAGATGGTGCGGATGAGCTGGAGGGTTCCCAGGCGGTTGAAGAAACGTTTGCCCGAAATCTCGCCCTGGACCAGCCCCTCGGTTCCGGAACCGAAAAAAGGCAGGATGGCCCGCGGCCCCGCCTCGGCAACGATGGCCTTCCAGTTGGAGACGATGGTTCCGACGGCCTCGGTCCAGGAGATGCGCTCGAATCTGCCCGAGCCTTTGGGGCCGGTGCGGCGCAGGGGATGGAGCAGGCGCTCTTCCCCCACCACCCGCCGGGGGGCAGGGCTCAGCTTACGGCAAAGGAAACCCTGGGTAACCGGGTGATCGGGGTTGCCTTCGAGGCGGACCAGACGGCCTTGCTCCACATGGGCCAGCGCGCTGCAGGTGTCGGCGCAATCGTGGGGGCAGACGCAGTGGACGACGCCGCTTTCAGGAGGCTCGGGATAGGGGGGGGAATCGGACAAGGGCGCCTCGTTCTTCCGCTCGGGCCCGTTATACCTGCCCGGGATGCCGAAGCGGAGTCCTTCTTCTTTTTGCCCGGGCATGGGAAGGGACGTTGTGACGAACTTTCTGAACCGCAGGTGAGCAATCAGGGAGGATACCTGAACCGCAGGTGAGCAATCAGGGAGGATACCTGAACCGCAGGTGAGCAATCAGGGAGGATAAATGAGTGCAAGCGGGGTTTCGGAGAGCCCGATTCGGGCGGGCAGTTCGGCGCGGATGTCGCCGTCCACCTGAACCGGACTGCCTTTGGGGCCGTCGAGCGTGATGGAACTCACTGGAAAGACTTCGACGTCGGGGAGTTCAGGCAGCCGCCCGGTCAGAAGGGCCAACCCGTAACGCGCCATGTTCCAGCGCCCCGGCCCTTTCAGGACGCAGATGTAGAGTCGGGCTTCTTCCAGTTCGGCCTCCGGCGTGCAGGTATAAGGGCCGCCGTAGCTGCGCGCCTTGGCGACCACCACCGAAGTTGCCTCGAAGGTCCGGCCGTCGGCTTCGACCCGATATCGAGGGTAGGAAAAACTGAAGATTCCGCCCAGCACGGCCACGATATACGCGCCCTTGCCGAGATGGCGTTTGATGCGGGAGGAGACGGTTGCCACGGCGTGGGCATCGAACCCGATGCTGGACATGAGGATGAAGCGTCGCCCGTTGACGACGCCTGGGAAGACCGGGACCCCGCGCCCGTAGACGATGGTCCGGGCAATGATATCCGCGTCCTGCGGCAGGCCCATTTCCAAGGCCAGCACGTTGGCGGTTCCCATGGGGATGACGGCAAGTGGCGGTGATGAGGGGCCGAGGCCGTTGATCACTTCATTAACGGTGCCGTCGCCGCCTGCCGCGACCACGGCATCGAAGTCCGCGGCCAGGGCCTCGCGGGCGATGATCTCCGCATCCCCCGGGGCTGTGGTGTCGCGGATGGTCAGGGTGCAGCCAAGCGGGGGCAGAATCTCGCGGATTTTCTGGAAAAGTGACGTTCCGAGCGGTCCGGCGGTCGGGTTGCGGATCACCAGAAGGCGCTTTCGGGGGCTGTTTCGGCGAGCGGGAGAGGGGTTCATCCGGAAATCCCGAGAAATGTTGCAGCTTATTATAACCGGCCTTCCGTCCCCCCGGCAGTGGGATTCGCCGAACTGGGGTGCTGCAACGGCGCGCCGGCTCTATCGGAGGCCGGGCTTCTGCGAGGCCCTCAAGGCGGAGGCCGGGCGAGGCCCTCAAGGAGCACCATGCGGGCCGGATCCATGACCGGCCGTGTTCCTTCGAAGACCGCGGAAAGACCGGGGCCGGGCCTTGCCGAGGGGTTAGCTGTCTTTCGAGGTCATGCGCATGAAGAGGTAATGAGCAAGAACATGAGGACCGAAACCAGGATCACGGCCGCCGCGGTGGTCGTGATGATGGCGGGGTCGTCGCCGAAAAAGCCGGTCCAGGTCCTGCAGGTGCTGCCGAGATTTGCCGAATAAGTTGACATGGTGTTCTCCTGTTGCATGCCTCATCTACAGACCGAGGCTACATAAAACGGCCCCATGGCGCAGTGACTGGGCTCACAAGATCTATGACGGGGATCACTTCCGCCGAAGGGGTGAAGAGGCGTCCGCCGAGGGGGTGTCGTCTTCAGGGGCGGCAAGGGCGCGCCGATGTGGCTCGCAAACGTCGGCATTGGCGCAATCGGCAACACTGGCTAAGGCCGGAACGGCTGGTCTTCATCGATGAAACGGCGGCCAATGCATGCCGCCATGAACGGCGCGGCCTTCAATGCCTATGTGGAACAAGTTCTCGTCCCCGGCCTGAACCCCGGCGACATCGTCATCGCCGAACGGATCGAGAAATTCCCCGCAGCGGAATGCCAAAACTTCTTCAGGCATGCCGGATATGGGTTGGATCAATCTTGGCGTGCTCTAGCTGTCTTTCGAGGTTATGAGTTTGAACATGAAGGCCGAAAACAGGACCACGATCACCGCGGCGGCCGTAGCGGTGGCGGGGTCGCCGTCGAAAAAGCCGGCCCAGGTCCTCCAGGCGCTGCCGAAATAGTCCCAATAACTTGACACGGGGTTCTCCTGTTGCATGCCTCATCTACCGACCAATACTACATGAAACAGCCCCATGGGGCTGTGACGGGGCTCACAAGACCCATGACGGGGATCACTTCCGCCGGAGGGTTGAAGTGGCGTCCGCCGAGGGTGGTGTCGTCTTCAGGGGCGGCAAGGGCGGGGGAGATGCCGAGGCGATCCGGAAAGCCATCAACAGGGTGAAGAACACACTCGGGGATTTTGTCCGGAGGGCGATATGCCCGGGAAGAGATGCCGTAGCGGAATTATCCCCGGTCCAGGATATGGGCGAACGAGCGTTCGCAAAGTTCGGCCCGCGGCTTGAGTGCCTCTTTCGCCACCCCGGACTGGAGCCGTATTCGGTTGCCGTAAACCGCAATTCGGCGCCACGAAGTGGCTTCGATCTCTCACAACCCGTTCTTCATTAAATGTTGCAAAAAAACAAGGCTCTCGGTATATAGTGTTGTAGTCTTACAATTCATGCAGTGAGCAGTGTTGAAATCTTGCAATACACATGCTGCAAGTGTTGAAAACTTACCGCTGAGGCCGGCTATGACTGTTTTGGCCAGATCGACGCGCATGAGCCCCCTCCCCGGCAACGGGGTGACG
>PIVK01000241.1 GCA_003354135.1 Rhodospirillales bacterium | reverse complement strand
GATCAACTGAAGACCGGGGCCGGCCGGCATGATCACTGTGGACTAGCTGCCTTTGGTTACCAGGGATGCGGAAGCTTGACATAGCCTGCACCCAAACTTTTACTGGCCTGAGTGTGAGGGATTAAAGAATAATTATCATCTTACTGAGGGTGATACAAGCACAACCTCCCGGGTAAACTATAAACTAGTTTTACCTCTCATCGTCCGCTGGAGGAACGTTCAATGTCGCTCAACAATCGATACTGGCCCGGATGTGTGTAACACTCTAAGCCATAACATCCGGATGTTTTTGATAGAATATATATTTTTTATATATACATTCCTTTTTTTTGTGGCCCTTGTATCTGGATCAGTGATACAAGTCTCGTCTTCCAGCCACCAACCACTAAATGAGTGACAATATAGTAGTCAAACAACTCGTTCTATCCACCGTATTACAGTCCTTTCCTCGGATACTCTTACTATCACACATTATGTAGTGGGTCCCTCAACGCACCATCAGTGGAACTTAGATGAACATGGGTGTGCACCTTACTTCGTATACGCACACGTATACATACACCTATGATCGTACCTAATTGCATACTATATGTGTAAGGTCTGTACCAATTCCCAGCTCCTTCCGAATGCCAAGTATGCGACGTACTTTACAATGCATCATCTGACTGTCGGTTATCCCCCAACACCTATTCATCTCAGTGTCGGCCGCATCGCAACAAACTAGCTTTTATAAAGGTCATCAATTGTGCAATCACTCACGGGTTTTTTTTCCTTTTCCCCGACCTTCCCTTTCCACACACTCACGTCATTTTTTCTGACAGGACGACACAAGACACACAGGAGTGATGAGCAACGCTCCACCTCTTGATGCTCCAACGGTACGCAAACGGCGTCGCAAGCGCGAGTTGGTGATCAAGTCGACGCCGGAAGCACCAGGCCAGGTGGTGTCAGAGCTGATCTCGGTGGTCAAGTGTTCGTTGGCGAGCGTCGTGCGGTGCCGTGACTTTCTGATCCTGTTGGAACAGGTCGTTGTTGCCACGAACCAAATGACCAAGCGCGTGTCGATGCTCGCCAAGGAACTGTTGCTGGCGAAGCTCGAGGCCGAGGAGGCCCTGCCCACGCTCGACCAGAGCTTTTACTCGGCGTTGTACACGTCGCTGCGCAACGGCAAGTGGAAATACACCGGTCACGATGCGTTGCTCGCGCGGCGACGGGCCGCCGACCCGGGACTCGGC
>PIVK01000012.1 GCA_003354135.1 Rhodospirillales bacterium | reverse complement strand
GCTCGTCCATTGATCTTGCGACGGCTTTTCGCAGCATGGCCTTCAGTTTGGAGAACGCCAACTCGATGGGGTTGAGGTCTGGAGAATAGGGCGGCAAAGAGGGAGGTATGCCTTCGCCGCCTTGATCGCCTCGCGCACGCCGTAAACCTTGTGGCTCGGCAGATTGTCCATGATGACGATGTCGCCGGGGTTCAGGCCGGGGACGAGAACTTGTTCCACATAGGCATTGAAGACCGCGCCGTTCATGGCGGCATGCAGACGATCGCAAATAGAAATGACCGTTTTACGTAGCACATCAATTGACCGCCGGTGTTGGGCCTGTGGGAAAGTTGGGAAGGCGTAGCCTTGTCTTCTTGTCTTACTGGCCGGGCGCGCCCGGCGGTTTCAAGCGGCCCGTTGTGTGTTGTCCTCCTGTATCCGTTCTTGGGCGCCGTAGGTGGCGAGGGAAGACGGCGAGTGGTGAACCCTCTCCTCGGCTTTGACATAGAGTATCCGTTATTCGCAAGGGCAAACTTCTGACCACCTCCGACCGTCATGCCCAGTTCCAGATTGAGGCCATCATGGAGGCCTGTGCCTTCCAGAGTATGGTCAAGCTTGCATGGCGCCAAACAGGTGAAGGCCACCGACCTGCCGCCGTCCGGGGCCGCCGGGTCCAAGCCGCCGAGCCAGGACCTGACCCAGGCCGAAATCGACCGCCTCCTGATGGGTGGCAAGCCGGGCACGCGGACAGGCTGAGGGTTTCCACGTTTAGGGCTCGTGACAAAATAACCACTCCGCCCTGCTTGTCTTTTTGTCCGTCCGCCGCGTTGCAACAAGGGTTACATACCGGCAATATGCGCCCCTTGTCGCGCCTTGCGGACGAACAAAAATCCGACGCAATCCGTAGCGGTTATTTTGTCACGAGCCCTTATCCCTGCACCGAGGGGTCGCAAAGCCTCACCAGTCCCTCGGGGACCTCGTCAGGACACCGGCCGCAGTCGAGGTTGGCCGGCACCGCGATATCCATCTTCTTCGGGTAGGCGAGGCCCAGGCCCCCCATGATCCCGGTGAACTCCTCCAGGGTTCTGTCGCCGCCGAGCCGCGGGTTGCGGGATCGCTCCTGGGCGATGGAGGACACCCGCCGCCCCTGGTAGTCATGCCCCGGGTAAACCAGGGTGTCGCCGGACAATGCGAATAGCACGTCGCGGACCGAGCGGTACATCGCCCCCGCATCCCCGCCCTGGAAATCGGTGCGCCCGCAGCCATCGATCAGCAGGCAGTCTCCGGTCAGCACCCGCCCTCCGTCCATTCCTTCGATCAGGTAACAATGGTGATGATCCGTATGCCCGGGCGTGAACAATGGTTGGAGCATGAGCGTCCCCACCTGGACCGGCGCGTCCGCGCCCACCTGCAGGTCGGCGCAGCCCACGCCGGCTTTTTCGGGCACGGCGATCCCCGATCCGGTGATGGCACTGAGCTTGAGGGCCGAGCTCAGATGGTCCGCATGGATATGGGTCTCGACGGTCAGGGCGAGTTCGAGTCCAAAACTCCGAACCGCATCGAGATCGCGGGCGAAGGTCTCCAGCACCGGATCGAACAGCGCGGCCTTGCCGGTTTCGGGGCAGCCCAGCAGGTAGGTGTAGGTGGACGACTCGGGTTCAAACAGCTGTTGGAAGATCATGGGTCTACCTCGATCCGTCTACCGCCTCCAGGTGAGGGCGGAACCGAGAGGGGGCAAGGTTCAGAGGGCCCTGCCAGTTGGTTCTTGGGACAGCCCCGCACAGACATAGACGCCGCTTTCCGCGCCTCATTCCCCGAGTCATATCTCAAGCCGATTCACCCTCAGCTGATCGCTGATTGTCGGATGTCCATCGAATTTGTCAAGTCGTCAAACTGAGATGTTTATGCGCTTTCCATTCTCATTTTCGTGTTCGCTTTTTCGTCCGCTAAGAATGACCGCAGAAAGGCGGCAAAGGAGGCGTAGAAAGGAAGTTCGGCTTGGGCGATGACCTTCTTGCAAAATACAGGCACCCATTTCTCGGTATGTTTGGTAATGAACTCATGCTGCCAGTTCAGAGCGTTCCGCGCCACGATCGCCGTCGTGTCGCTCGACAATCCGGACAAACGTCGTCCATGGCAGAAAATCCATGAGTTGGGCGAACAGGGTTTTGCCGCTGTTCATGAGCACCTCCACGGAAAATTTCCGCATCATATCACCCAAGGATTTTCGGGTTCTGGGGTGAACGGGGTAGAAATTCCAGGATGGCTGATCAGCGGAAATTCGAATTTCCATACTTCATGTTGCTCCAATCGAGCTGCGGGCTGCGGGACGTGTAGTGGGGCAAGCCGTCCTCCGCCCCACAAAAAAGGGCGCCGCGAGGCGCCCTCTCTGAATTCATCTGATTGGCCAACCTCACTTGGGCGAGATCAGCATGATCATGACGCGGCCCTCCATCTTGGGGAACTGCTCCACCTTAGCCAGGTCCTCCAGGTCGTCCTGAACGCGTTTCAAGACGTTCATGCCCAAATCCTGGTGGGCCATCTCGCGGCCGCGGAAGCGGATGGTGAACTTGACCTTGTCCCCGTCGCCGATGAAGCGTTTGGCGCTGCGTAGCTTGACTTCGTAGTCGTGCACGTCGATGCCGGGGCGCATCTTGACCTCCTTGACCCCGACGACCTTCTGCTTCTTCTTGGCCTCGTTGCGCTTCTTCTGCTCGATGTACTTGTACTTGCCGTAATCGAGGATCTTGCATACGGGCGGCTCGGCATTGGGCGACACCTCGACCAAATCGAGGCCAGCCTCTTCTGCCATATCAAGGCCTTCTTGCGCGGGAACCACACCCACCATTTCGCCGTCGGCATCGACCAAACGGATCTCTGGGGCGTCGATCATTTCGTTGACGCGCGGCCCTGTCTGCTTGGCCGACGTCTGTTGGAAAGGTCGTCTAGGGATGGAGGGCTCTCCTCTTTAACAATGCCAATTTCGCTTATTTCGGCGTCAGGCCTTCCAAGGGCCCCGCCGCTTCGGCGCTCAGTCTAGCAACAGCCTCATCCAGCGCAAGATTTTCTTGGTCCTTGCCCCCCAGGCGGCGCATGGCAACGGTCTTGCCCTCGGCTTCGCGCCCGCCCAGGACCAGGATCACCGGAACCTTGGCGTGGCTGTGTTCACGGATCTTGTAATTGATCTTCTCGTTGCGGGCATCCAATGCGGCCACCAGTCCGGCCGCCTTCAGGGCCTTCATCACGGCGTGGCCGTAGTCGTCGACCTCGTTGGTGATGGTGGCAACCACCACCTGTAGGGGCGTCAGCCACAACGGCAGCTTGCCCGCATAGTGTTCGAGCAGGATGCCGGCGAAGCGCTCCAGCGAACCGAACAACGCCCGGTGCAGCATGATCGGATACTGCTTATCGCCGGCGGCGTCGACATAAGTCGCTTCCAGGCGGCGCGGCATGTTCATGTCCACCTGCAACGTTCCGCACTGCCAGTCGCGCCCGATGGCATCGCGCAAGACGAACTCCAGCTTCGGCCCATAGAAGGCACCCTCACCCGGGTTGTAGGTATAATCGTAACCCATGTGGTCGAGCGCGTTCTTCAAGGCAGACTCCAAGGCGTCCCAGTCCTCGTTCGACCCGATGCGCTTGTCGGGACGGTCGGCAAACTTGATGCGCACGTCCTCAAAGCCGAAGTCCTTGTAGATGTCGAGGATCAGCTCGACCACCGTACGACACTCGTTCTCCACCTGCTCCATGGTGCAGAAGATGTGAGCATCGTCCTGGGTGAACTCGCGCACCCGCATCAGCCCGTGCAGCGCCCCCGAGGGTTCGTAGCGGTTGACCTTGCCGAACTCGGCGATGCGCCTGGGCAGGTCCTTATAGCTGGTGATGCCTTGCTTGAAGACCTGGATGCCGCCGGGGCAATTCATGGGTTTGAGCGCAAACACCCGCTCGTCCTCGGTCGAGGTGGTGAACATGTTCTCGCGGAAGGTCTCCCAATGGCCAGAGCGTTCCCATAACGCGCGGTCCATCACACCTGGCGTGTTGATCTCCACATAGTCCGCCTGTTCCTGACGGGTGCGCGTGTAATTAATCAGAGACCGGAACAGGCGCCAGCCCTTGGGATGCCAGAACACGGCGCCCGGCGCCTCCTCCTGAAAGTGGTAGAGATCCATCTCGCGGCCCAGCTTGCGATGGTCGCGCTTCTCCGCCTCCTCCAACATGTGCAGGTACTGTTTGAGCTGCTTCTTGTCGGCCCAGGCGGTTCCGTAGATACGCTGGAGCATCTCGTTGCGGCTGTCCCCGCGCCAGTAGGCGCCGGCCAATTTCATCAGCTTGAAGGCCTTGCCCAGCCTGCCGGTGGAAGGCAGATGCGGCCCACGGCAGAGGTCGACGAAATCGCCCTGCCGGTAGACGGTGATGGTTTCGTCCGCCGGCAAGTCCTCGATGATCTGCGCTTTGTAATGCTCGCCCGAGTCCTTGAAGAAGCGGATGGTCTCGTTGCGCTCCCAAACCTCGCGGATGATCTCCTCGTCGCGCCCGACGATGTCGTGCATGCGGGCCTCGATCTTTTCCATGTCCTCGGGCGTGAAGGGGTCGGCCTTCGAGAAGTCGTAGTAAAAGCCGTTCTCGATCGCCGGTCCGATGGTCACCTGGACGTCGGGATAGAGTTCTTTCACCGCTTCGGCCATCACGTGCGCCGCATCGTGGCGCAGCAGCCCCAGCGCCTCCGCGTCCTTGGCCGTCATGACGGCAACATCGGCATCGGTCTCTATGGCCACCGAGAGGTCGGTCGGCACGCCATCGACCTTGACGGCCAGCGCGGCTTTCGCCAAGCCGGGGCCGATGTCGGCGGCGATCTCGGCCCCCGTAACGGGACCTTCGAATGTGCGGACGCTGCCGTCCGGGAGGGTGATGGCGGGCATGTCTTTCTTTGGACCTCGGGTTTCGGGCCGTAATGGATTGGAATGTAAGGGCCTATGGCGGCATGTCAAGGAGTGTCAAGCGCCTGGGCAACTTCGTCCACGGAAAGAGTGTCGAGGGCTTCGCGTTGTAGAATCGTCACCTCCCGCCCCCGGGGGGCGCAGAGCGCCGGGTCGGACTCGTGAGAATAGAGCACGGCACACTTGCATCCCGCAGCCGCGATCAGGTGCATCGGCCCCGTGTCGTTGCCGACCGCTAGAACCGCCTCGCGGCCCAGCACCGCGATGTCGGCGAAGGTGGTTTGCCCGGCGAGGTTCACGGCGTCCGGGCAGTCCGCGCCCATCTCTTCGAGCACCGCGGCCTCTTTTTCCGTGCCCAGCAGCACCGGCGTGATTCCCCGGTCGGCCAGTCGCTGCGCGAGTTCGGAGAAGCGCGGCGCCGGCCAGCGCTTGGCCGGACGGTGAGGGGCGCCTCCGGGCACCATGAGTGCGAAGGTTTCGGGGAGCCCGAACCGCGCGACGTCCGCAGTGACCCGCGACAGATCCGGAGGCGGCACCACGTCGATTCCTGCCATGTGAAGCTGTTCGGCCTGGCGTTCGATGGTGTGCATGTCGTCGCGCATCGGGTTGGCGTGGGGGTGGGAACAGCCGCGCGCGATCCCTGACCACTGGGGATAGGGTCCGGGCCAGAAGAGGCGGTAGTAGAAGGAGCTGCGGCCCGACGTCTGCAGGTCATAGACCCGCGTGAAGTGGCGCGCCCGCAGCTTTTTGCGGAACGCGAACCAGGACCGCATCTCCAGGGGGCAGGGTTTCCGGTCGGCCCAGATCTCGTTGAACAAATCCAGGCTCTCGGCGAACTCGGCGAAAGACGGAGTGGTGAGCAACGTAATATGCACGCCTCCATGGTGGGCCCGGATGGCGGCAAAGGTGCCCAGAGCTTGGACGAAATCGCCCAACGCGCCCATCTTGATGACGAGAACCCGCCCCCCCCCGGGATCGGGCATGGACATCAGCCGAGTGGTCCCAGGGCCAGAACTTCATCGTAGACGGCCAGGGTCTTCCGGCACATGGTGCCGCGTGAGAAGTTGTCGCGCACGTTGGCAATGGCCCGCACGGCCATTCTTTCGCGGGCCGTGTCGCCAATGTGCAAGGCCCTGTCCAGGGCTCCGGCCAGGGCCTCGTCATCCCCCGGCGCCGTCAGCCAACCGGTCTCATCCTCAATAACGATCTCGCGCGCGCCGCCGTGGTTGCTGGCTATCACCGGGCGGCCCAGTGCCTGCGCCTCCGCCATGACGCGCCCGAACGCCTCGGGATCGGTGGAGGCGGAGACCACAACGTCGCTCAGCATATAGGCGGCCGGCATGTCGTCGCAGTGCTCGACCACACGCACCACCTCGCCCAAGCCGTGGCTCACGATCAGGTTCTCCAGTTCCCGGCGGTACTTGCCGCGCCCCTGGTCGGACCCCACCATCAGGGCGCGGACGTCGCGCCGGCCCAAACGTGCCAGAGCCTTGATGAATACCGTCTGACCCTTCCAGCGGGACATCCGGCCGGGCAGCATAATGACGGGGAACCCCTCGTCCAGCCGCCAGGCATTTGCCAGCTTAACCACCCGTTCGGGACTGATGTTGCCGGGATCGAAGCGTCCCAGATCGACGCCGCGATGGACGATGCGGATCTTGTCGGCCGGTGTGCCGTAAACTCGGCGCACATGTCCGGCGATGACGCTGGAGATGGCAATGACCCTTTGTCCGCAAGTCATCACGGCGTTATAGCGTCGCTTGAGGAAATTGTCCGTCCCGTAGGTGCCGTGGAAGGTCGTGACGAAACGGCACCGGGCGCGTTGGGCGGCGACATAGGCGCTCCAGGCCGGAGCGCGAGAGCGGGCGTGGACGATGTCCACCTTCTCGGACTCGATGAGCTGGACCAGGCGGGCGACGTTCCGGTGCATCACGATGGGGTTCTTGGAGTCGACGGGAAGTTCGACGTGCTCGGCCCCGGCACGGATCAGGTCGTGTGCCATGGGTCCCCCGACCGACGCGACCAAGGCGCGTCCGCCCGCAGCGACGACGGCACTTGCGATCTCCACGGTTCCTCGCTCCACCCCGCCCTGGACGCCCATTGCGGGCAGCACCTGGAGGACGGTTGCCATACGGTCGCCCTCACCGCCCGCGTTGGGCGTAGCTTCCGTGAACGAGTTGATGTTATGGTTCTGGTTCATTGCCCCCGAAATCCGATCGCGTGAGGATCATGATCGACACTCAGACCACCGACGCTATCGCGCCATCGATGGCGACCCGAGATGACGGTTCGACTATCGCCTACCACGTCACCCCTGGCAAGTCTCCGGGCGTGATCTTCCTGGGCGGATTCCTGTCCGACATGACGGGGGGCAAGGCGCTGGCATTGGAGGAGCACTGCCGGAAAACGGGGCGGGCGTTCCTGCGCTTCGACTACACCGGTCACGGGGCATCGTCGGGGGCCTTCGAGGAAGGTTGCATCGGCGATTGGATGAACGACGCGCTCTATATTTTGGATAAGGTTGTGGAGGGGCGGCAGGTCATAGTCGGATCCTCCATGGGCGGCTGGATTGCGCTGTTGATGGCGGTCAAGCGCCCGGAGAGGGTGGCCGGTCTTCTCGGCATCGCCGCCGCCCCCGATTTCACCGAGGACTTGCTGCCCAAGGAGCTCAGCGCCAAAGAACTGGACCTGATCGAGCGCCATGGCATCGTCTACGCTGCCAATCCCTACGACGCCGATCATCCGACGCCGATCACCAAGAAGCTCTTGGAGGAAGGCCGCAACCACCTCCTGATGCGCGGGCGCATCACCTATGCCGGCCCGGTGCGCCTGATCCAGGGCATGAAGGATATGGAGGTGCCCTGGCAGACGGCGCTCAACATCTCCAACCTTCTGGAGAGCGAAGACGTGGAATTCACCTTCGTTAAAGCCGGTGACCACCGATTGTCCGAACCCCATGACCTGGAACGCCTGACCCGGGTCCTGGACCGGTTGCTGGAGTCCCTGGACTAATGCCAATTAGGTTTCTATCAATTAATTCCTCGGAGAGAGGATGACCAGGAGCAGTTTCATCGGTATGTCCGGCGACCGCTACTTCATATCTTTGGCCAAGGCCGACACCCCCACGTAATCCACCTTGCCGGTGCCCAGAATCGGCAGCTTGTCCACCGTCACCACCGATTTGGGGATCATGATCTCGGCAACCCCCTTCTCCTTGGCGAAGTCGAGCAGGGATGCGCGATCGGCTTCCGGGTGTTCGGTGAGCAGGATGACCTGCTCGCCCTTGCGTGGGTCGGGAAGGCTGACGGCGGCGTGCAGGTGGTCCGGCCAGATGGCGGCGGCATAGCCCTCGACAGCGTTCAAGGAGACCATCTCTCCGGCGATTTTGGCGAAGCGCTTGACCCGGCCGCGGATGGTGACGAAGCCGTGTTCGTCCACATGCACGATGTCCCCGGTGTCGTACCATCTGTCACCGAGGGGCTGCAACTCGCCCGGAGCGTCGGCCTTTAGATAGCCTAGCATGACGTTCGGACCTGAGACCATGAGGCGTGCGCCATCCTCGACGCCCGGCACCGGCTCCAGGCGATAATTGATCCCCGGCAAGAGGCGACCGACGGTTCCGGCGTTGAAATGCATGGACGTATTGACGGCCAGTACCGGTGCCGTTTCAGTCGCTCCGTACCCTTCCATGATGCGGATGCCGAACTTGTCGTACCAAACGCGCCGGGTTTCATCCTTCACTTTCTCGGCGCCCGCAAAGATGTAGCGCACGCTGTAGAAGTCATAAGGGTGAGCGGCCCGGGCATAGCCGGTGAGGAAGGTGTCGGTGCCGAACAGGATGGTGGCGTTCGTGTCGTAGGCCAGAGCCGGGATGATCCGGTAGTGAAGCGGCGAGGGGTACATGAAGGTCTTGATGCCGGACAGCACTGGCAACAGGGTCCCGCCCGTGAGACCAAAGGAATGGAAGACCGGTAGAGCGTTGAACACTACGTCGGTCGGGTTGAAGTCGATTCGAGCCGCCAGCTGGTAGCGGTTGGCGAGGAGGTTTCGGTGGCTGAGCATGACCCCCTTCGGTGTGCCCTCGGAGCCCGAGGTGAAAAGCACCACAGCGGGATCATCGGGACGGATGCCCAGGCGGCGATGCCGGAACCCGGCGAAGGGGCGCAGCAGGACGCCCAGCAGCTTGTCAAAAACGCCGACCTGCTTCTTCACATCCTCCAGGTAGACAATCTCGACATCCTGGGCGAGGCGATCGACAACCTCGCCGAGACCCGCCATCTGCACGAAGCGCCTTGACGTCAGGACCTGTTTAATCTCGGCTGTACGGATCGCCGAGGCCATACCGTCGTACCCGGTCGAGAAGTTGAGCATAGCCGGGACGCGGCCGAAGGCCTGAAGACCAAAGAAGGTGACGATGACGCCGACCGAGTTGGGCAGCAGGACTCCAGCGATGCCCTTGGGTTCTATCAAGTTGGCGAGGCGGCGCCCCAGAATCTGGGATGCCATGACTAGACGGCCATAGGTGAGCGGGCTCCGCTCGACATCCTCGACGATCTGGGCCGAGGCGCCGTGGATGGTCTTGGCCTCGAGCAATCCCTCGAAGAGCGTCCGGTCCAGGTCGCAGGTCTCGAAGATGAGGTTCGACATGACATCGTAGAGCTTGACGCCCGCCATCTGACGCCGGGCGCGACCCTTGATCTCGTCAGCGATCTCGAACCGCTGGGGGGGCAGGATGGTGATGGTGACCTTGGGGAACCAGCGCAGCCGCAGCTTGCCCTTGAGCCGCGAAAAGGGGGTATACTGGGCGCCGTCGATCCGCACCGGCAGGATCGGTGCGCCGGCCTTGTCGGCAATCAGTCCCGGCCCTTCGTAGACCTTCATCAAAGCACCGGTGACCGTGATCCGGCCTTCGGGAAATATGACGACCTGACGGTCGTCCTGAACCACCTTGATCAACGACTTGATGGCCAGTGGACTGGTGGGATCGACGGTGAAGACGTCGACCAGCTTGAGAAAAGGTTTCACCCACCACTGCCTGGCGATGAAGGTGTTCACGACGAAGGTCGTTTTGCGCGGTAGGAAGGCGCCCAACAGGATGCCGTCCAGGAACGAGACGTGATTGACCACGATAACGGCCCGATCTCCCGCCGCGTCGTAATGCTCCCGTCCCTTGACCTCGACCCGATAGAGGAACTTGAGGACGAAGGCGAAGAGCATCTTGACCAAGGCATCGGGAAGCAGCCCGCAGATGTAGATGGTAACCAGTCCGTTGAGGATCGCCACCGCCAGGAACACCTCGGTCACCGTGAACGATGCCGCCAGCATGGCGGTCGCCAGCCCGGCCCCCGCCACCATGAACAGTGCATTGACGATGTTGTTGCCTGCGATGATCCGGGAGCGGCTGGCCTCGTCGCTACGGCTTTGCAGGATGGCGTAAAGGGGGACGATATAGAGGCCTGCGGTCACCGCGATTCCCAGCAGGTCGAGAACGATCCGCCAGCTTCCTGGTGCTTCGAGGAACGCTTTTGCGGTTATCAAAGTCGTTGCCGTTGCCGCCGTCTCGGGGCTCGCGAGATAGAGATCCAAGGTGAAGACCGTCATGCCCAGCACGCCCAGCGGCACGAACTTGGCGGAGATCTCGCCGCCCAGCAGCTTGTTGCAGAGAAGGGCGCCGATACCGATGCCGATTGAGAAGATGGTCAGGAACAGGGTCACGACCTGTTCGTTGGCGCCGAGCACGTCCTTGGCGTAGGCGGGAAACTCGGCAAGGAACATGGCGCCGACCAGCCAGAACCAGGAGATGCCGAGCACGCTAAGGAAGATGCTGCGGTTTTCGCCCAGCCGCCGGATCATGGTCCAGGTCTCGGCCAGGATGTTGGGGTTGACCGCGAGGTCGGGGGACGCCGCCGGGGCCTCGGGGATGAAGCGGCTTGAGGCATAACCGACGAGCGCGACGGCCAGCATGGCACTTGTTACTGTGGCGATGCCTCCTTCACCCAGGATCAGCACGCCGCCCGCGATGGTGCCGATGAGGATCGCCAGAAAAGTGCCGGCACCAATCAGGCCGTTACCAGCGATCAGTTCGTCTTCCTTCAAGTGGGCAAGCAGGATGCCGAACTTGACTGGGCCGAAGAAGGCCGATTGGGTGCCCATCAGGAACAGGACTGCCAGCAAGAAGGTAATGTTTCCCCAGAACAGCCCGACCGCGCCCAAAGCCATCACGCCGATCTCACAGAGCTTGATGGTGCGGATCAGGCGGGACTTCTCGATCCTGTCGGACACCTGGCCTGCCGTCGCCGAGAACAGGAAGAAGGGAAGGATGAAGATGCCCGCCGCAACGGTAACAAGAATCTGGCTGTTCATCCCCACCGCTTCGGCGAGCCGAAACAGGATCAGGATGACCAACGCGTTCTTGAACAGGTTATCGTTGAGGGCCCCCAGGAACTGCGTCACGAAAAGCGGCAGGAAGCGCTGGGCAGTAAGGAGTCTGAATTCGCTCTTTGCCATCAGTTCTGCTCTCTCCGCGGACAGTTGAACCGTCCACATTTCAAGAAATCTCGGACAGCCGCAGTTGTTTCAGGGTGATTGTCCAGTAGGCGGGAATGCCCCGTCGGGACGTTTTCCTGAATACGCCGGCCTGCGTGAATAAAGACATCCGACCAGACCTGCTTCCCACCCAAGGTCGGCATTTCAATGTTTGGAGGAGGCGCTTCCACCAAATTCGCGGCCGTTGCCAGGCGCGGCCCCAAGATTAGGAGGCTGCAAACGAGAACGCTGTAGACACAGACGCGCGATATCTTGGCACCTGTGGGGGCGTATCGACAGCCCATGGGGGCCCTCGTCACAAAATAAATATAGTCCATAATCAAGCTGCACTTTATCATATGAACGCCATATTAGTGGCCCACAGTTGCATCGCAACACATGTTTAAACCCTAATTCAAGGTGTTCGTTGGCTATTCGATGAAATCTACAATGAAGACGCCCTCAACAGGCGCCATCACCACTATATGAGCATCGTCAAGGCGCGGAAGGGGGGGAGAGTATGATCTTGAAACCAATCATCAAGTTGTTGGGTGGAGCGTTTGATCGGGAGCCGGAAGAACTTCAGGGGGGCTTGAGCCGGGAAGCCGAGCGATTGGTCAATGATGCTCTGATCGACGTCAAGCCCGGGAGTCTGCGCGACTACCACGCCCATATGGTAGGGATCGGCACGAACGGAAGCGGGGCCGGCGTCAATCCGAAGAAGCTGAGTTGGCGCCATCCGAAGGACTACCTGGCAACGCAGGTCTATCTCAGCGGGGCCGGGATCACCGATGAGCGGGAAGCCGATCGTCAGTATGTGGATCGTCTGGTACGGCTGATCCGGACCGTCGAGGGACACGGCAAACTGGGCATCCTGGCCTTCGACCGTCATTACAACGCTGACGGCACCATCAACCACGACAAGACTGAGTTCTTCACCCCGAACGACTATATCCTCGCCTTGGCCGGGACCTATCCCGACGCCTTCTTCCCCATCGTCTCGGTTCATCCCTACCGCGAGGACGCGATCGAGGAACTGCACCGATGTGCGGACTGCGGCGCCCGGTATATGAAATGGCTTCCCAACGCCCAGGGCATGGACGCTTCCAACCCCAAGATCGAACCCTATTACGAGGCATTGAAGGAACGCGGCATGGTTCTGCTCACCCATGTCGGCGAGGAGAAGGCGGTGGAGGCCGAGGAGGACCAGGCGCTCGGCAATCCGCTTCTGTTTCGCACGCCGCTCAAAATGGGTGTCACCATCATTATGGCCCACGCCGGAAGCCTCGGAACCAATGCGGACTTCGACAACCCCGGAAAGCAGGCTGAGAACTTCGATCTCCTCCTGCGGCTGTTCGATGATCCCAGTTACCAGGGGCATCTTTACGCGGATATCTCGGCGACCACACAGTTCAATCGTCTACCCCGACCGCTCGTTGAACTCCTGGCGCGCGAGGACCTCCATAGCCGCCTCGTCAACGGGTCAGACTATCCGCTACCTGCGCTGAACATCATGATCCAAACGCGCGCCCTGGTTCGCTCGGGCCTTCTTCCACCCGAAGAGCGAATCCCTTTGAAGGAAATCTACAACTTCAATCCCCTTCTCTTCGACTATGTCGTCAAGCGCCGGTTGCGGCATCCCGAGACGGGACAGCGGTTTCCGGCGCACGTCTTCACGGCCCATTCTGACTTGCCGCCGACGTAATCAGTTTAAAGGGGCTCCACTTGCTGCGACGAGGAGCCTTAAATGACATCATTTGGACGAATGTCGGTTGCAGGCGGCGCCGGATATATTGGTCGTCACGTAACGTTATACCGATCAACCGATCCCTTTGCCCTTGGCACAGTTGCGTCCATCTTCTTTGGCCTCGTAGAGCATTTCGTCGGCCACTTCGATGAGCTGGTCCTGGAACAACGCCAAACTGGGGACCGCCACGACCATGCCCAAACTTACGGTCACATGAGGAGCGGCACTGGAGAAGTCGTGGGGAATCGCCAACTCAGAGATAACGACGCGCAGTTTTTCGGCCATCCTGAGCGCACCGTCCAGATCGGTGTCGGGGAGCACGCAGACGAACTCCTCGCCACCGTAGCGCCCCACGAAGTCAACGGACCGCCCAAGGGACGTATCCAGCGTCTGCGCCACGTTACGCAGGCACTCGTCGCCCGCCAGGTGGCCGTAATGGTCGTTAAACGCTTTGAAGAAGTCGATATCGAGCATGACCAGGGCCAAGGGCGATCGGCTCCGTACGCCCCGGAGCCACTCACGGCTCAACACCTCGTCGAACCGGCGGCGATTGGAAATTCCGGTCAGTCCATCCAGGTTGGATCGCCGCTTCAACAGATCCTGGTAACGCTTCAGTTTGAGATGGTTTTTTATCCGGGCCATGACGATGGCCGGTCGAAACGGCTTGGTGATGTAGTCGACTGCGCCGAGGTTCAGCCCTTTTTCCTCTTCCTCCTCATCAATAAGACTGGTGATGAAAATAATCGGAATGTCTCTTGTTTCCGGGTCCACCCTCAGCTTTTTGCAGACCGCGTAACCATCCATGCCCGGCATCCTGATGTCCAGAAGGACCATATCCGGCCGCAGCCCCCCGGCAATGCGTTGCAATGCCTGCTCGCCGTCCAACGCCACGGTGATTTCGAATTCCCTTTTCAACATGGCATTCAACACTTTGATGTTGATGGGGCTGTCGTCCACGATCAGGATCCGGGGTATGTCCTCAACCATCGTCTTCCCCCTTTCCGCCGGCTTTCACGGCGACGGAGATGCGCTTGATAACCGCTTCCGCTTCTTCGAATTGGAAAGCCCCCACTTTTTCCTCCAGGTCGGCGAGAAGCTTCGGCAGATGGCCGGCCAAGGCCCCCCGAATCTCCGGCAGCACTTCTTCCGCATTGGGGCTCCCCAACGCCAACAGCCTGGAAATTTCCCAGATGAGCGGTTCCAGGGGCTCGGTATCGAGCGGCTTCTCGGGTGCGCCGCCCACCGGGTCTCGATTTTCCTCTTCCAACACCGCCAGTCCGTCGATGACGACGGCCAAGCACGCGCGGAAGTCCTCGAGCGGACGCTTGATCGCGTCTCCAGCCTTGATCGCGGATTCCAGGTCCCCGACTGCTTCAAAAAGGTTCTGGGCGCCGAGATTCCCTGCAGCACCCCTGAGAGCATGGGCCAGGTTTCGGGCCTCTTCCCGGTCTCCGGCGTTCAAGGCCTTCTCGATGCGTTCGGCCACATCCCGGCTATCCCGGCGAAACGTCAGCAGGAGTTTGCGGTACAGCCCGCGATTGTTAACGACTTTCTCCAATCCCTTGACTAGGTTCATGCCCGGAAGACGGTCGGGAAGCGGCGTCTCCCCGTCCATTTCGAGTTGGTTCGGAGCGGGAGGCGTGTAACCCCGGTCCTTCGGCTCGATCCAGCGCACCAGGGTCTGGAACAAGAAATCGGGGGCAAAGGGCTTGCTGATGTGGTCGTTCATTCCAGCCGCCAGACATTTTTCCCGGTCTCCAGCCATCGCGTAGGCGGTCATGGCGATGATGGGGAGGTCCTTGAACCGCGCTTCGCTGCGAATCTCACGGGTCGTTTGGTAGCCGTCCATCTCCGGCATCTGGATGTCCATAAGAACCAGTTCGAACGCCCCGCCCCGCACCGCCGCCACGCCTTCCCTGCCGTTCTTGGCAATGGTGACG
The DNA here is from genome assembly GCA_003354135.1 of Rhodospirillales bacterium. Classification (GTDB taxonomy): domain Bacteria; phylum Pseudomonadota; class Alphaproteobacteria; order Rhodospirillales; family GLO-3; genus GLO-3. The sequence goes on along the minus strand of PIVK01000012.1, from coordinate 59,003 downwards.
ATGAGGCCGCGCCTCTCCATCAATTCCCGGGCCACGTCCTGATTGACGGGGTTGTCCTCGACAAGGAGCACCTTGGCCCCGACAATGCCTTGAAGGGCTTCGGCGTTCACGGCCTCGGGCGAAAATCCGTGCCGTCGCCGCTCTTCGCCCGGGTGCCCGAAGGCTTCCATGATGGAATCGAAGAGCCTCAATGGACTTACGGGTTTCGACAGTAGGCCGTTCGGGCCTAACTCATCGATTTTGTGCAAGTTCTCCTCCTGGTCGTGGGCGGACGTCAGAATGATGACAGTCCCCTCCGCGAGGCGGGGATGCGTCTTGATGTGCTTGGCCGTCACCAGGTTGGTGTCGGCGGCCGATGTTTTCCAGTCCATCACCACCAGATCATAGGGCTCGGGGGACGAGTCCAACGCAGCCAAGGCCTGGGAGCCGGACTCGACAGCATCGACCCGGAAGGAAAAGGAAGTCAAGGTCTCGCCAAGGATTCGTCGCGACGTTTCGTTCTCGTGCGCCAACAGAACCCGCATCCCCTCCAGCTCGGGCGGCGGCGTGAAGATATCTTCGTCGGCCAGGGAGCTCACACCGAAATTCGCGGTGAAGAAGAACGTGCTGCCCTGACCTAGCTCGCTCACCACCTGGATGCGACCGCCCATTATTTCCGCCAACTGCCTGCTGATAGCCAACCCCAGCCCGGTTCCGCCGTACTTGCGGGTGTGGGAACTGTCGGCTTGGGTAAAGGGTTGGAACAGACCGTCCACCTGTTCCGGGGAAAGACCGCAGCCTGTATCCTGTACCGAGAATCTCAGGGTCACGCCCTCCTCCGTCCATTCCTCCGGTTTGACGGAGACGACGATCTCTCCCGACTCCGTGAACTTGACGGCGTTGCCGGCGAGGTTGAGGAGCACCTGTCCCAGCCGGTGGGGGTCCCCCACCAGAAGATGGGGCGTCTCGGAATCAATCGTGAACAGAACCTCCAAGCCCTTATTATCGGCCCAGACTGCAAGGATGTCGCCCAGGGTATTCAAGGACTGGTCCAGGTCGAAATCTATCAGCTCCAGTTGCAGCTTGCCGGCCTCGATCTTGGAGACATCGAGAATATCGTTGATGAGGCCGAGCAACAAGTTCCCCGCGCTCTGGATCTTGTCGAGAAACCGTTTCTGCTTGGGGGCGGGATCGGACTCCTGGGCCAGGTGGGCCATGCCGAGAATGGCGTTCATCGGTGTCCGGATCTCATGACTCATGTTGGCCAGGAACTCGCTTTTCGCTCGGGTAGCGGCTTCCGCCTGTTCCTTGGCGATGTGCAAGGCCTCCTCGTCCTTCTTTCGTTCGGTAATGTCCCGGATGATGCCGGTATAGAATTGCTCGTTGCCAACGGTCCAGGCGGAGATCGACAACTCCAGGGGGACCACCCGCCCCTCCTTGTGAAGCCCTTGGAGTTCCCGAATCTGGTTAAAGAGGCGGGGCTTCCCCCCGGCGCTTACGCGCTTTATCCCCGCATGGTGCGAGTCACGAAATCCCACCGGCATCATCATTTCCATGGTCTTGCCGAGAACTTCTTCCTCCTCGTATCCGAACACCGCCCTGGCCCCTCGGTTCCAGGTGATGATGTCCCCGTTTCGGTCCACCGACACAATGGCGTCATAGGCCGTCTCGGCGACGGATCGGAACCGCTGCTCGCTCTCCCGGAGCGAATTCTCGATCTTCTTGCGTTGTAAGATCTCCGTGGTCAATTCGGCGGTTCGTTCCTCGACCCGGATTTCCAACCCATCGCGGGCCTTCTTCAGCTCCTTCTCGGCCCGTTTGCGCTCGGTGACCTCGCGGCTAAGCTCGTCGGAAATGAACGAGAGGTGCGTGATCTGGGCCGCGACCTGACTGACCATGGGCCGGAAAATGAACAGAACTTCCAGCATCAAGGTGAAAAGCGTCAGGGCGAGCACCCCCGCCTCCAACCGATTGAGCATATCGATGACCGCTTCCCCCTCCCGCTGGTACTGCCAGACCATCCGGTCGAGGGATTTCAGAAGCGGCCCCGGCGCCGTGGACAGGATGTACTTAATCTCCGCCATGTCCGAGGTAAGGTCGCCATGACCGGTCGCAAGCACCGTCCGCAACGCCTTGACGTAGGACTTCATGTGCGTGTCGAGGGGCGTCTCGCCTTCGAAGTATCCCTCTTCGAAATACATGCGGCGCGCCGTGTCGCTCATTCCACTCGGCAGGTTGAGTTCGACGTCACCCTGTGTCAGTCCCTTGTGGGACCGCTCGATCAAATTGACGGCTTTCAGAAGCTCCCCGGCGGACCGTTCGTATTCATCGGCATTGGCGGCCAGCAGCATGCGCTGGGCGAACAGGGTGGTCCGCTGGGACAGCATGCGCTGACGCCCGCTGATGTTGACCACCGCGCCGGTGCTTTCCTGCTGGACGATGACCATTTTCAAGGCGCCGAAGGCCGAACAGGCCAGAAGCGCGATGACGGTGAGCGCAAAGGCGTACCGTTTGGTCATCCAAACGCTGGATTGGATTGTCTTGGCCTCCGTCATGTCGCCCTCACGGAATACCCCCCGCGTCCTGCGGTCCGTAAACCAAATACATTTCACTCTTTCGCATCCAACGTTCCCCGAAAGACACACGCATCGGGTTCAAATTATAGCCGAATGGCCACTCCCTTGGAACCGAGAACGGCACCTTCCGTCATCTAGAGAGTCCGGCCTAAAATACTTTGAATGGGATCAAACCCATGTTCCACCATAAGGTGGAGCATGCGGGCCGCGCATCCGGATGCGTCGGACGTCATCGAAAAAGGATGGAATAGGTCACTCGGAGGCCCCCTGCCGCCCGATTTCCAGACACGCCCTCAGTCCCTCGCGGAACGTGGGGTACTTCAAGACCGTGCCGAGGTCGCGTTTGATTTTCGAATTGTCGACCCGCCGGTTGTCCTGCCAGAAAGACATGGCCATGGGCGACAGGGTCTTCTCCGCCTCTTCCCAGGGGGTGACCGGCGGCGGCGTGACGCCCAGCAACCGGCAGGCGAAGGCCGTGACGTCGGACGGCGGTGCCGGCTCGTCATCGCAAACGTTATAGACCGCTCCAGGGTCCGGCTGCGCCATGGAGACTGCAAGCACAGCCGCGATGTCTTCCACATGGATGCGGCAGAACCTGTGTCCCGGCTTGTCGATGCGCGTCGCCCGGCCCTGGCGCACCTTATCCAGCGCGCTCGATCCGGGGCCGTAGATTCCCGGCAGTCGGAAGACATGGATCGGCAGCCCCGAGGCGCACCAGCGCGCCTCGGCAGCCATGCGCCGCCGGCTACGCGGCGAGGTAGGCGCGAGGGGAGCCGTTTCGTCTACCCATTCCCCCCCGGTGTCGCCGTAGACCCCGGTAGTCGAGAGATATCCCGCCCACACGAGCCCTTCGACGGCCCGCAGGTCATCCAGATGCTGATCGAGCACCGCATCTCCGTCCTGATCGGGCGGCACCGAACTCAAGATGTGTGTGGTACCGGCCAAGACGGCAGCCGCATCCTCGATCGGCCGTCCCCGGTCCATGATATGGCCCTCGATGCCCGCCGCCTCGAGTTCCGCCCGTTTGTCCCCATGCTGACAAGTGCCGGCAATCCGCCATCCCTGCGCCATCAATCCACGTGCCAGCACCCGGGCCGAGTAGCCGAGACCAAAGCAAAACAAGCGGGGCGGCAGGGGTGCATTCATGGGGCTTGTCTTTGCGGGTGAAGGCGGCGACTCTAACGTCCATGTCACGCAAAGCAAGCTTGGCGATGGTCCTGGACAGCCTTCTCTTCTCCTCCGCCGCGCCGGCGGGCGAGGTCGACCAGGCGCGCCGGGATTGGATTCAGATCCTGCTCTATGCCCCAGACAGCGACGCGGCCGCCTCAGCGCGCATCAACTTAAAACACATGGACGTCAAGGTCCGCTGATGGACATTTCCAAGGACATCGCACGCAAAGTTCTGATCTGTGTCATCGACGCCAATCCGCGCCACCGCGCGCAGGTCAAGAGTGCGCTCACTTCGTTTTACACGGTCGCCGATTTCGAGAACGGGGCACAGGCACTTGACGCGCTACGTTCGGTTCCGCCCAAAGCCGTCGTGCTTGACGAAAAGATTCCGCCGGACGGAGGCATGGCCCTCCTGCAAAAGATCCGGCAATTCCCGGCTCTGGCCCATGTGCACGTCATCCTGACCACGGTCGACGAAACCTCTTCGATCCTTGACTCGCCCCCCCCAGGCATCGACGCCTGTCTTCTCAAACCCTACCGTCGCAGCCTGTTGTTGCAGACCATTTCGCAGCAGGTGAACAAGACCACCGAAGAAGCATGGCAACATATCGAACCCCTTCAACGGGCCGCACTGGAGAAAACGCTCAACAGTTTCCACCGCATCTCGGATCTGATCGAGGAAGGGGAACCTCTACCCTACGGAGAGGTGCGGGAAAGCTGCGAACCCCTGGTGGAGGCCGTGAGCCGGAACGACTACAAGCAGATCCTCAGAGGCGTGCAGGGGCATGACAACTACTCCTACGTCCATTCGCTCAGGGTTGCCACGCTGCTGGCGCTGTTCGGACACACCATCGGAATCGGGCGCGATCAACGGGGGCTGCTGGCGGTCGGCGGGCTGCTCCACGATGTGGGCAAGATGTCAATCCCGCACGAGATCTTGAACAAGCCCGGACGCCTCGAAGGCAAGGACTGGGAAACGATGCGCAGCCACGTCCAGAGAACGGTCGACTTCCTCGATAACAGTCCGGACATCCCACACGGGATTCTTACCATCGCCGCACAGCATCATGAAAAACTGGATGGCTCCGGTTATCCCAACGGCCTCAAGGGCGGCGAGTTGAACGAACTCGCCCGCATGGCCGCCATCGTCGATATCTTCGGTGCGCTGACCGATCGCCGGATCTACAGACCGCCGCTGTCGGCCGAGGAGGCAATTATGCTTATGAAGACGATGGACACCGAAATTGACGAGGACCTGCTGGTCTTGTTTGCCGATATGTTGCTCCACGCCGCGTCAAATATCGACGAGGCGTAGAGCTTCAGAAAAATTCGGGCCAGCGTAAGGGCCCGGGGTCCCGGAATACCATCCTTGATCTAATCAAAGATCTCCGCCATCACATCGTCGGCATCGGCCGGCATCTCGTGGGCGATGCCCTGGTGGCATTCGATGCAGGTCTGGCCACGCTTTATGGCCTTGGGATGACGCTTGGCGGCCCGGCGTTGCTGCTTTTCCAGGTCCATGGCATCGAAGAGGTGGCAGCTGCGGCATTCATGCGAGTCGTTGGCTTTCATGGTCCGCCAAACGGTGGCGGCCAACTGGAGCCGCTTGGCCTCGAATTTCTCCGGCGTGTCCACCGAGCCGAGGATCTTGTGGTAGATATCGTTCGTGGCCTTGATCTTGCGGATCAGCTTGGGCACCCACTCTTTCGGCACGTGGCAGTCCGCGCAGATGGTCCGCACGCCGGTCCGGTTCGAGTAATGGACGGTCTTCTTGTATTCCTGGAACACCAACTGGTCCATCTCATGGCAGGAAGTGCAGAACTCCGTCGTGTTGGTCCATTCCATGAAGGTGTTGAAACCACCCCAAAAGATGATGCCCGCGACACCACCGACGACAAAAATGCCGCCCCAGGCCTTCTGACTAGGTGACCAAAACCACTTCCAAAGGCGTGAAATCACAGTTGCTTCCCCTAATCTTCCCCTCCGGACGGTCCCCTTTTGGACCTCGGCCGGTGCCTCTCGGTTTGGCTCCGGAAACCGGGCCGCACCATACCACACCATTCCGAGTGTTCAAGACCCCAAGAAACCCTTGCCTTTTGCTCCGTACATTAGGATAACCCGACACAAGAAAACGCCATGGCTGTCTCCGCAATAGGGAGGGTGGACCGCCAGGGGAAAAGGTTTCGACTCCCGATCAAGCAGCCAAAGATAGAGAGCCATGAGCAAATACAAGACCATCGATGGTCTGGACGTCGCGGGCAAACGTGTTCTCGTGCGTGCCGACCTCAACGCCCCCATGAAGGACGGGGTGGTCACCGACACCACCCGCCTCGATCGGACGGCCCCCACGCTCAACGAGTTGATGGACAGGGGAGCCAAAGTCATCGTCATCACCCACCTGGGCCGCCCCAAGGGGCAGGTCGTCCCCGAGATGAGCGTCAGACCCGTCGCCGAGGCCCTGGCCAAATCCTGCGGCCGTCCGGTGACGTTCGCGTCGGACACCATCGGCCCCGAGGCGGGCCGGGTGACCGAGGCGCTCAAGGACGGCGAGATCTGCATGCTGGAAAATCTCCGTTTCCACAAAGGGGAAACCGACAACGACGCCGGTTTCGCAGCCAAGCTGGCCGCTATGGGCGATGCCTACGTATCGGACGCCTTCTCGTGTTCGCACCGGGCGCACGCCTCGACGGAGGGCCTGGCCAGGCTGTTGCCCGCCGCGGCCGGGCGCCTGATGCAGCAGGAACTCGAAGCCCTGACCAACGCCCTTGAGGCTCCCGAGAAACCGGTGGCCGCAGTGATCGGCGGGGCCAAGGTCTCGACCAAAATGGAGGTCCTGGGCCACCTAACCAAGAAGGTGGATGTGGTGCTGATCGGTGGTGGCATGGCCAACACCTTCCTCTTTGCCCAGGGCAAGGATGTGGGCACGTCGCTCTGTGAACAGGACATGGCTGATCAGGCGCGAGCCATTATCGAGGAGGCAAAGAAGAACGGCTGCGAGATCGTATTGCCGGTGGACGGGGTGGTCGCCGGGGAGTTCGCCGCCGGTGCCGTCAACGCGACGGTTTCGGTCGATGCCATTCCCGCCGATAAGATGATGCTCGACGTCGGCGCCGCGACGGTGGCCGACGTGGTCAAACGGCTGGAGGGCTGCAAGACGCTGCTGTGGAACGGTCCCTTCGGGGCCTTCGAGATTACGCCGTTCGATGCCGGGACCAACGCGGTCGCCCAAGCTGCGGCAAAGCTGACCCAAGACGGCAAGCTGCTGTCGGTGGCCGGCGGCGGCGATACGGTGGCAGCGCTTTCCAACGCCGGGGTGAAGGAAGACTTTTCCTACGTTTCCACTGCCGGGGGTGCTTTCCTCGAATGGCTGGAAGGTAAGGAACTGCCGGGCGTGGCGGTGCTGCGCGCCTGACGGGACAGGAATGTGGATTCCAAAATGGAGCCGCGGACGGACAAAAAGACAAGCAGAGCGAAGTGGTTATTTTGTCGCGAGCCCTAGGTTTTTTCCGGCCCATTTCCCTTCCTGGGCACCGGCTTGCCCGAGCCCAGGGCCGCGTCATCGCGGTTCTTGACCCCGCCCATCAAGTCGTCGAGCATGCTGTGCAACTGCTCGGACTGTTCCATAAGCCGTGAAGTGACCATCACCGCCTCCTCGGAGGTGGCGGTCGCCAGATCGACCGCAGCATCTTTGATCTCGGCCAGGGTCTCGGTCACATCCTTAATGAGCCGCCCGGTCTGGGTGGTGGCGGTCCGTATGGCGTCAAGACGCGTTTTGGGGCCGACCGGCTCGGCTGCACCGTTTTCCGCCGCACTCCGGTAGTTGGAGGACAGGACGATCAAGTTGCGGTTGGCCTCCGTTCCCGATCCTTCCGTGAGATCGGTCTTGAAGGTAAGGAAGTTGCTTTGTTCGGCAATGGTGACAAGCAAGCCCTCGACTTCCTTAAGCCGTTCGGCCGCTCCGTTAAGGCCGCAGATCATGGTCCCGGTGCGTTCCGCCTCGAAGGCAGAGGCCAAGACATCCCGGCTGCTCAATTGGACGGTTTCACTCATGGACGAGATTGAACCGGACCACAGTTTGTCGAGGTGCGGGCGTAACGTGGCCGGTTCCGGTACTGGTTCGGAAACGGGTTCGGCGACGGCATGCTTCTCGGCCTCGTTCTTCAGAGCCTCGATCTCGCGCCTGAGCCCGATGGTCTCGTCCAGGCGCAACGCGACCTCGGTCATGGCCACCTCGACATCCTTGCGCAGACGCGACGTCTCGGCGAGATCGGTTCGCATATGGGCCAGGGTGCGTGCCACTTCGCCAACTTCGTCATGGTTTCCCAACGCAGGGATGGTCACGGTGTCATCGCCGGAGAGAATTCGCCCCGTGGCACGGGCGATAGCCTTGACGGGATTGGTAACGCTACGCATCAAAACGGCGCCGAACAGCATGACCAGAAACAGTGCTCCCGCGCTGCCGGCAGCAACGGCGTGGCGAGCAACCTCGCGAACCGCGCGTTCCCTTTGGGCAGCCAATACCGTCTTTTCCTCGGCAAACGATACAATCGCGGCCACCTGGTCCTGCATATCGGCGATAATACCTCCCAGACGATCGGCGGCCCCCGCCTTCAGCTCTCTCGCCTTGGCCGCGACCTCGATGACCGACCCGTAGGCGATGAGAAGTTCGCCGGCTGCGACCTTTTCCTTCTCCGGTAAGGGGGCGGATGCAAGCGTGGTGGCGAAGACATCCATGTTCTCCTGAAGCCGGACCTTGGCGGCGTCGAGAGCCGGATTTCCGTCGAGGATCGCGTATTCAGTTTCGCGCAGCCTTTCCATGGTTGACGCCAAGCCCGGCACCTTGGTTCCGGCGAGGAGTGCTTCCAGGTCCCGCGCGGCTCTCTCCACCAGGGGGCCAATCCCCTCGGTGCCCGTGGTCTCCAACAATTCGATCGCCGCGGCCACTTCGCTCAAGGCGGCTTTGTGCTGGACCAAACCCCTCTGCACGGCATCGAGACGTTTGTGGGTCGGGGCCGCATCGCTACGGGCTAGCAGGTGGTCCAGCAGGCGGGTAAGATCCCGGGCTTCGGCATCATGGTGTTCGCGGTAGCGCGGGTCGTGATCAACCAGGAAGGCCCGTTCGCTGTTGGCGATCCGCCACAATCCGCGATCCACCTTGATCGTGAGATCGGCAAGTTCACGGGCCTGTATAAGCTGATCCACACTATGCCCCAGCGTCCTGTCGACGTAAACATAGCCGCCGCCCAGCACTGCCATGGTAAGGAGGCTCAGAAAAACGAACATCCCCGTCCGTGCACCCAGGCTCATGCCGCCCATCGGCGTTTGCTCCCCGTATTCGAGGCCGTTTCTGTCCACGTAGACTTTCTGAAGATGATGTCCGCCCGTCATAGGTCCTCCACCAGACAGTCTCGACCGTGCGCGGACTATACTACCATAAAGCTTGCGTGGAAGACTCTTTAGCTGGAAGTCGTATGCGTGTTATTGCCGGACTGGCCTCGCGCAGCTTGCTTCATCACCCTGGCCCCGGCACACTGGAGACATGAGTGTCAAACAGGTACCCGGACCATCGGTAAAGGCGGTTCCCGAAGGGGACGACCGCACGCGCCTCGTCTGCCCGGACTGCGGATATATCGAATACGACAACCCCAAGATCATTGTCGGGGCGGTCTGCACCTGGGAGGGCCGGGTCCTGATGTGCCGTCGCGCCATTGAACCGCGCAAAGGGTTCTGGACCTTTCCTTCCGGTTTCATGGAACTGGGCGAGACCATGGCTGAAGGCGCGGTCCGCGAGGTTTGGGAAGAGGCGCTCGCCCGGGTGGAGATCGAACATTTGGTCGGCATCTACGAAGTGCCGCGGGTCAGCCACATCTACGCCATCTACCGGGCGCACATGACGTCACCCGAGTATGCGCCGGGATCGGAAAGCGACGCGGTCGAGCTTCTTTCCTGGGACGAACTGCCGTGGAACGACCTCGCGTTTCCCAGCATCGTCTGGGGGCTGGATCATTTTCGGCTGGGCGGCGGGCCTCATATCCACGTGGCCGGGGGGGTGTAGAGATTCCGTTAACAAATTTAGCCTATCCTTAACCCCATGACCCACATGCCTCTCATCGACAACGCGCATACGATCCCGGCCCGCGGACATTTGGACAGCTTCCGAACTGCGCGCGACGCCAGGACCCATGCTTCGGTGGCGCAGAACCGGGAAACGGCGGAAGTCCGCACCGCGCGGGTTCGCCTCGACCGCGTGCTGGACTCTGGCCGCGAGATGCGCACCGACGTTCCCCGAGGCTATTATCTCAATATCCAGGTTTGAAACACCTCCGTCTTCTTCCCGCCTTATGTCTTCTCGCCACGTCGCTCTGGTGCGAGCCCCTCAAGGCTGCCGATCTCCGCGTTCATATCACGGGTTTGCGGTCGTCGGAGGGCACCGTCCACGTTGCCATCTTCGATAAGCCGGAGGCCTTTCCCAAGAAAGACCGGTTGCTGGCCGATGTCGTGGTTCCGGTGGACGGCAATAATGTGCACGCCATATTCCCGAATCTTTCCCCCGGGACCTATGCTGCGGCCACCTACCACGACGAAAATGCCAACGGGTCGTTTGACCGGGGCCTATTCGGGATTCCACTGGAAGGCTATGCCTTCAGCAACGGCGCCACGAGCTTCCTGGCCCCGCCAGATTTCGCTGATGCCGCCATCTCGGTCGCCCTCCAAGGGACAGAGATTGTCATCCGTATGGGCTACTAAAGACAATGTCCATTAGGCGGTCTTCTCAGGCCTCCAGGCCCATGAGGGAGCGGGCGAAGACCCGTGCTTCAAAGGGGCGCAGATCGTCGATCCCCTCACCGACCCCGACGGCGTGAACGGGCAGCCCGAACTTGTCGGCCAATCCCACCACGACGCCGCCCTTGGCGGTTCCGTCCAGCTTGGTCATCACCAGGCCCGAGACGTTCACCATATCGCGGAAGACCTCGACTTGGCTGTGGGCGTTCTGGCCGACGGTGGCGTCCAGAACCAGCAGGCAGTCGTGGGGCGCCGTCGCGTCCACCTTTTTGATGACGCGGATCACCTTCTCCAATTCGGCCATCAGTCCGGACTTGTTCTGCAGCCGCCCGGCGGTATCTATGAGCACCACGTCGACACCCTCGCTCCCGGCCTGTTTCAGGGCGTCGAAGGCGAGGCCTGCCGCATCGGCTCCGGTGTCGCGGGCAACGACCGGGCAGCCGGTACGCTCGCCCCAAATCTTGAGCTGTTCGACGGCTGCGGCGCGGAAGGTATCTCCGGCCACCAGCATCAGCGACCGCCCGTCCGCCTTCATCTGCTTGGCCAGCTTGCCGATGGTCGTGGTCTTGCCGGACCCGTTGACGCCGCACACCAGAATCACATGCGGCTTGTGACCGCCGTCGACGGTGAGCGGCCGGGCCACCGGTTCCAAGATGGCCGCCGCTTCCTCGGCAAGCGCCGAAAGCACTTCGTCGGAATCCACTTCCTTGTCGAAACGGGTGCGTGCCAGTCCCTGGGTAAGCCGTGACGCGGTGGCAACACCGAGATCGGCTTGAATCAAGATTTCCTCAAGGTCTTCCAGCGCCGCACCGTCGAGACGGCGCTTGGTAAACAGGCCGGCAACCGATCCGGCAATCTTGGAGGATGACTTGCCCAGGCCTTCCCGAAGCCGCGTCAGCCAGCCATTTTTGGTGTCGGTGTCCGCGCTCATGACAGGGGCTCTCCGATCAGGTGCGCGCCTCGGGTCCCGGTGATCTTCACCGTCACGACGGTGCCCGGATCCTGGTCTTGGGTCAGCCTGACGGCTGCAAAATGGGGGCAGCGGCCCCGTCCCGGCTCCTCCATCAGCACCTCCGCAGTGGTGCCGACCCGGCTCTCCAGCCAGCGTGCCAGGGCCGCCTCGCCGGCGGCCCGCAGCCGAGCCGCGCGCGCCTTGCGCTTGGGCCCCGGCACCTGGGGCATGCGGGCCGCCGGGGTGTCGTCGCGGGGAGAGAACGGAAACACATGGAGGAAGGTTAGGCCCAGTTCCTCCACGGCGCTCAGGGTGTTTTCGAACATTGCGTCGGTTTCGGTGGGAAAGCCGGTGATGAGATCGGCGCCGAGCACCACGCCGGGCCGGGCCGCCCGCGCCCTGCTGCAGATGTCGATCGAATCCGCGCGGGTATGGCGGCGCTTCATGCGCTTCAGCACCATGTCGTCCGCCGCCTGCAGGCTTAGATGCAGGTGCGGCATGAACCGGGGTTCGTCGGCCAGAAGGCCCAGCACATCGTCGTCGATCATCGCCGGGTCGAGAGACGTCAGCCGGAGGCGCCTCAGATTCGGCACCTCATCAAGGACCCGGGTCGCCAAAGCGCCCAGCCCAGGCAATCCTGAACGGTCCAAGCCGTAGGACGAGATGTCGACCCCGGTCAGCACCACCTCGGCGTGCCCGTTGTCGTTAAGCATCCGCGCCTGCTCGACGATCGCTGCCGGTTCCAGGCTGCGGTTGGGGCCGCGGGCGAAGGGAACGATGCAGAACGTACAGCGGCGATCACAACCCTGCTGGATCTGGACGAAGGCCCGTGTGCGTCCCTCGAATCCGGCCACCAAGTGATGGGCCGTTTCGCGAGCCTCCATGATGTCGGACACCTGGATGTCTCTGGCCTCGTCGGTAAGGGCCGCCCTGTCCAGTTTCTCCGCATTGCCCAGCACCCGGTCGACTTCCGGCATGGCAGCGAAGACCTCGGGATGGAGCTGGGCGGCACAGCCGGTGACGATAATGCGCGCGCCCGGCTTTTGGCGCCGGAGCCTGCGGATGGTCTGGCGGGCTTGGCGTTCGGCCTCGGCCGTCACCGCGCAGGTGTTGATGATAACGGCGTTCGCCAGTCCGCCAGCCTCGGCCCGCATGACCTCGGACTCGAAGGTATTGAGCCGGCAGCCGAGCGTCACGATCTCCAGCCCGCTCATAGGCTCAACTCCCCTTTGAAACTGGTGGCGACGGGGCCGGTCATCAGCACATGGTCGTCGGGCAGCCACTCGATGAACAGCGTGCCGCCGTCCAGGACCACTTCGGCCTTGCGTCCCGTCAGGCCGCGCCGATGGGCCGCCACCAGAGCCGCGCAAGCCCCGGTGCCGCAGGCCTTGGTAATGCCTGCACCCCGCTCCCAAGCCCGCATGCGGAGAAGGCTCCCGGAAAGCACCTGAACCGCCTCGATATTGGCGAACTCGGGAAACAGGGCGTCGGTCTCGAGCTTCGGACCATGAACGGCAAGGTCGACAGCTTCGACGTCATCAACAAAGAAGACGGCATGGGGGTTGCCCACGTTGACGCCGACCGGGTCCTGCAGCGGCCCCGAGCCCAGACCCAAGTGGAGGGTGTCACGGGGCTCGGCAAGCGGGATGTCGCGCCAGTCGAGCCTGACACGGCCCATGCCGACGGCGATCTGTCCGCCGACGGCGGCTTGGGCGTCGAGCAACCCGGCGGCGGTCTCGACGATCACCTGATCGGAACCCGTCTCCTCCATGACCAGGGAGGCCACGCAGCGGGTTGCGTTGCCGCAGGCCGCCACCTCGCTGCCGTCGGCATTGAAGATACGCATGAAAACGTTGGCACGGTCACTCCTCGGCGGCTCCATCACGATCAGCTGGTCGCAGCCGATCCCGGTTTGCCGGTCGGCGACGGCGCACACCTGTCCGGGGGTCAAGGAAATCGGCGCAGGCCTCCCATCGAGGACGACGAAATCGTTGCCCAGCCCGTGCATCTTGAGGAAAGCCTGTGTGCTCATGGTCAGGTACTTATGCCTGGAATGCCGGGAAGTCCACCGTTTCCGAGGCTATGCCGGCCCGCAGGCCTCCTGGAACTTGATCATGTGGAAGCGCATCCGGAGCCCGGAATAGACATATTCCCGACCGACAGGGCAGGTGCGGCGCAGCCCCGATCCATGCCCGCCCGCCCCGGGGCGCCGGATATCGACGCCGGGCAGCCCCGCGCCCAAGGGCAATGGCTGGAAGGCCTTTGCGGACCTTGACTTGGGGGGAGCGCCTTACTAGAGTGCGCGCCTTCATCCGGGAAATCGGTTTCCCACGCCTTGAGGGGCGCCGCCGGTCTGCGAGTTTCGCACGCTGGCGCGTTTGACGTTGTAGGGATTTTTCGATGTTCGACGTTCTGTCCACCAAGCTGGGTGACGTCTTCGAGAAGCTGAAAAAGCGCGGCTCGCTTTCCGAGTCCGACGTTTCAGCGGCCATGCGCGAGATCCGCGTGGCGCTGCTCGAGGCCGATGTCGCCCTGCCCGTGGTCAAGGACTTCATTGCCCAGGTGCAGGAAAAAGCGGTCGGTGCCGAGGTTCTGCGCAGTGTCAGCCCGGGCCAGATGATGGTCAAGATCGTTCACGATCACTTGGTGAAAATGCTGGGTGGCGGCGAGGCCTTCCAGGGGTCCGACCTTAATCTGGCGGCGACGCCTCCGGTCGCCATCCTGATGGTGGGGCTTCAGGGCTCGGGCAAGACGACGACATCGGCCAAGGTGGCGCTCCGTCTCAAAAAGCGCGACCGCAAGCGGACCCTGATGGCATCGCTGGATGTCTATCGCCCGGCGGCGCAGCAGCAGCTGCAGGTGCTGGGCGAACAGACCGAGATTGCCACCCTGCCGGTGGTGTTCGGCGAACAGCCGGTGGCCATCGCCAAGCGGGCCATGGAGACAGGGCGGCGCGAAGGCTATGACGTGGTGATCCTCGATACCGCGGGGCGTTTGCACATCGATGAAGTCCTGATGGACGAGGTGGCCAAGGTGCGCGATGTGGCCAAACCGGCCGAGACCCTGCTGGTGGCCGACGCCATGACCGGCCAGGACGCTGTCACGCTTGCCGGCGAGTTCCACGAGAAGATCGGCATCACCGGCATCGTGCTGACCCGGGTTGACGGCGATGCGCGCGGCGGTGCTGCGCTTTCCATGCGTGCGGTCACGGGCCGTCCCATAAAATTGATGGGCGTTGGGGAAAAACTGGACGACATCGAGGCCTTCCAGGCTGACCGGGTGGCGGGCCGCATCCTCGGCATGGGCGATGTGGTCGGGCTGGTGGAAAAGGCCGCAGAGAACATCGAGCAGGAAGACGCCGAAAAGATGGCGGCCAAGATGCTCAAGGGTCAGTTCACCCTTGAGGACATGGCACAGCAGTTCAAGCAGATCCGGAAGATGGGCCCCATGGAAGGCTTGCTCGGCATGCTGCCCGGTATGGGCAAGCTCAAGAAGCAGATGGCGGGCGCCGACATTGACGACAAGATGCTGGCCCGCCAGGAAGCCATCATCCTATCCATGACGCCGAAGGAACGACGCAACGTCAAGATTTTCAATGGCTCCCGGCGCAAGCGTATCGCGGCCGGTTCCGGGACCTCCGTGCAGGAGGTCAACCGGCTTTTGAAGCAGCACAAGCAGATGAGCCTGATGATGAAGAAGATGGGCAAGTTGGGAAAGAAGGGCCTGCTGGGCGGGCTCGGCGGAGGCCTGCCCCCCGGGATGGGAGCCGGAGGCGGTCTGCCGCCCGGCATGATGCCTCCCTTCAAGTAAGAGATTCGAGTTTTCTTGGGTTTGGAACGTCAGAAGCAAAGGAATCAACGGAAACATGTCTGTTAAAATTCGTCTTTCCAGGGGCGGCGCTAAAAAGCGCCCCTTCTACCGGGTCGTGGTGGCGGACTCGCGGAGCCCCCGCGACGGCCGCTTCATCGAGAAGGTCGGAACCTACAACCCGATGGTTGCCAAGGACCACCCGGAGCGCATTACCCTCAAGGAGGAGCGCATTAAGCATTGGCTCGACAATGGCGCCCGTCCCAGCGACCGGGTGGCCCGCATGCTGGGCGACGCCGGGATGATCGATAAGCCGAAGATCCCGACCAACCAGACGAAGAAAAACCAGCCCCGGGCCAAGACCCAGGAGCGCATGCGCGAGGCTGAGGAAGCCAAGAAGGCCGCCGAGGAAGCCCCGGTCGAGGAAGCTCCGGTCGAGGAGGCCCCGGTCGAGGAAGCCCCGGTCGAGGAGGCCCCGGTCGAGGAGGCCACGGCCGAGGAAGCTCCGGCCGAGGAGGCCCCGGTCGAGGAGGCTCCGGTCGAGGAAGCTCCGGTCGAGGAAGCCCCGGTCGAGGAAGCCCCGGTCGAGGAAGCCCCGGTCGAGGAAGCCCCGGTCGAGGAAGCCCCGGTCGAGGAAGCCCCGGCCGAGGAGGCCAAGGTCGAGGAAGCTCCGGTCGAGGAGGCCCCGGTCGAGGAGGCCCCGGCCGAGAAAGCTCCGGCCAAGGAGTGATCCCGACCCGACTTGGTGCCTGAACGATGACGTCCGGTGCGGAAAGGGTCTGCTTAGGCGTCGTCACCGGGGCTCGGGGCCTCAGGGGCGATGTGCGGATCAAGACGTTCACCGCCGATCCCCGGGACCTCGCATCCTATGGTCCTGTCTCGGACGAGGATGGCAGGCGCCGGTTCGAGATCCGGGTCGTCGGGACGGCCAAGGGCCAACTGGTGGCGCGGATCGAAGGCATCGGTGACCGAACGGCAGCCGAGGCCCTGAAGGGCGAGAAACTGTATGTAGACCGGGCAGTCCTGCCCGAACTGGAAGAGGAGGAGTATTACCACGCCGATCTCGTCGGTTTGACGGTCGAGCTGGTCACGGGAGAAGAGCTCGGCACCGTACGTGCGGTCCATGACTTCGGGGCGGGAGATGTCCTCGACGTGGCCGGAGAAGGCAAGGGTAGCCTCATGGTCCCTTTTACCCGCGATGCTGTGCCGACGGTGGACCTGGAAGGTGGACGCGTGATTGTCGATCCGCCGCCTGGACTCCTGGAACCGGCTACGGCGCCTGACGAGGAGGGAACATGAGCGAAGAGCGGACCGCACAACCCTGGGCCGCAGTGGTGCTGACCCTGTTTCCCGGCATGTTTCCGGGGCCGTTGGGACAGTCGCTGATCGGCCAAGGGCTCGAAGAGGGCCTTTGGACATTGGAAACAGTGGACATTCGGGACTTTGCGAGCGATAAACACCGCTCCGTCGACGATACCCCCTTCGGGGGCGGCCCCGGCATGGTGATGCGGGCCGACGTGGTCGATACTGCGATCGGTGATGCGGTAGAGCGACACCCCGGCCTGCCCCTGGTCTATCTGACTCCTAGGGGGCGCCCGCTAGACCAGGACCGGGTACGGGACTTGGCAAGGGGTCCGGGGGTGGCGCTGGTCTGCGGTCGCTACGAGGGGATAGATGAGCGGGTGCTTCAAGCCCGCGGTGTCGAGGAAATCAGCCTCGGCGATTTCGTCCTCTCCAGCGGTGAGCCGGCGGGTATGGTGTTACTGGATGCGTGCATTCGGCTTTTGCCCGGCGTGTTGGGCGCAAGCGAATCGCTGGAGGACGAAAGTTTTGAACAGGGGCTGTTGGAGTGCCCCCATTATACCCGGCCCCAGGAATGGCAAGGCCGGGCGGTGCCGGAGGTTCTGCTCTCCGGCCACCACGAACGGATACGGGCCTGGAAACAGGACCGGGCCGAGGAGGTCACGCGGATCAGACGTCCCGACCTTTGGGACAAATACCTGGCCGCAGGAAAGATGGAAAAGGATTGAGCCGGACCCTCCGGTTTGATGATTTGTATAGAAGGAAACGATGCCATGAATGTCATCGAGCAACTGGAAAACGAGCAGCTTGCCAAGTTGACGGCGGATAAGAAGATTCCTAAATTTTCCCCCGGCGATACGGTGAAAGTCAGTGTGCGCGTGGTGGAAGGCGAGCGGGAACGTCTGCAGGCCTTCGAGGGAGTCTGCATCGCACGCAAGAATGCAGGACTGAATTCGTCCTTTACCGTGCGCAAGCTCTCCTACGGGGAAGGCGTGGAGCGCGTTTTCCCGGTCTACGCGCCCAACGTGGCCAACATCGAGGTGATCCGCCGCGGTGACGTGCGCCGGGCCAAGCTCTACTACCTCCGCAGCCGCACCGGTAAGAGGGCGCGTATCTCGGAGAAGACCGACGGTTATGCCGCCAAGCTGGCTGCCGAGGAGCGGGCCGCCCAGCAGAAGGCCAAGCGTGCGGCCGATGCCAAGTCCCGGGAAGCCCAAGCTGCCAAGGCCAAGGCCAAGGAAGAGGCCAAGGCCGCCAAGCCGGCCGACGGGGCTGCGGACGAGTAGACGGAACACCATATATCAGGAAGGACACGCCGCGGGCGGGTGTAAACCCGGCCGGGCGCAAGGTGCGAACCCATGGCCCAACTGAAGACCCTGTTCGAGAAGATCTGGGACGCCCATCTGGTGGGCGCTCAGGATGACGGCACCTGTCTGCTCTATGTTGACCGCCATCTAGTCCATGACGTGACCAGCCCCCAGGCCTTCGAGGGCCTGCGCATGGCGGGGCGTACGGTGCGCCGCCCCGAGGCAACGCTGGCCGTGCCCGACCACAACGTGCCTACCACCGATCGCTCGAAGGGGATCGAGGACGCACAGTCCCGCATCCAGGTCGAGACCCTGGACAAGAATGCCCGCGATTTTGGCATCACTTATTTCCCGATGAACGATATTCGCCAGGGGGTGGTTCACATCGTCGGACCCGAGCAAGGGTTCACGTTGCCCGGCATGACCATCGTCTGCGGCGACTCGCACACCGCCACGCACGGGGCCTTCGGCTCGCTTGCCTTTGGAATCGGAACCTCCGAGGTCGAGCACGTGCTGGCGACCCAGACTCTGCTGCAAAAGCCGGCCAAGAACATGCTGATCCGCGTCGATGGCGCCCTGCCCACGGGCGTCACGGCCAAGGACCTGATACTTGCCATCATCGGAAAGATCGGCACAGCGGGCGGCACCGGCTACGTCGTCGAATACGCCGGCCAGGCGATCCGCGACCTGTCCATGGAAGGCCGCATGACGGTCTGCAACATGACCATCGAAGGCGGTGCGCGGGCGGGTCTCATCGCGCCCGATGAGACGACGTTCAACTACATCAAGGGCCGTGCCATGGCGCCCAAGGGAGCGGTCTGGGAGGCAGCCATTGCCTACTGGAGGACGCTCCGGACCGACGAGGGCGCGACCTATGACACAACGGTCGTGATCGATGCCGCCGAGATCGAACCCACCGTGACCTGGGGCACCAGCCCTGAGGACACGATCGGCATCTCTGGTGTTGTCCCCGATCCGACGGATGCGCGCGACGAGGGCAAGAAAAAGGCCATGGAGCGGGCACTCGAATATATGGGCCTGACGCCGGGCACGCCGATGGCCTCGATCGCCGTCGATCAGGTCTTCATCGGGTCCTGCACCAACGGCCGCATCGAAGATCTGCGGGCCGCGGCTGCCGTTGCCAAGGGCCGCAAGGTGGCACCGGCCGTCGGGGCCATGGTGGTTCCGGGCTCCGGCCTGGTGAAGGAACAGGCAGAGGCCGAGGGCCTGGACAAGATCTTCCTGGAGGCCGGCTTCGAATGGCGCGAACCCGGCTGCTCCATGTGCCTGGCCATGAACGCCGACAAGCTGAAGCCCGGCGAACGTTGTGCATCCACTTCCAACCGCAATTTCGAGGGCCGGCAGGGCCGCGCCGGCCGTACCCATCTGGTGGGCCCCGAGATGGCCGCCGCGGCCGCCATTGCCGGGCACCTGACGGACATTCGGAAGCTGGACAGTTAAGGAGCCGGGTCATGGAAAAGTTCACGCAGTTCACCGGCGTCGCGGCGCCGCTTCCGATGATCAACGTCAACACCGACATGATCATCCCCAAGCAGTTCCTGAAGACGATTCGGAGGTCCGGTCTCGGCAAGAACCTGTTCGACGAGATGCGCTATGCCGTGGACGGGTCCGAAATCGCGGACTTCGTTCTCAACAAGGCGCCCTACCGCAAAGCCGGCATCCTAATCGCCGGCGATAATTTCGGCTGCGGTTCATCACGCGAGCACGCACCCTGGGCGATCCTGGATTTCGGCATCCGCTGCGTCATCGCGCCCAGCTTTGCCGACATCTTCTTCAACAACTGCTTCAAGAACGGCATCCTGCCGATCAAGTTGGAACAGGATAGGGTCGACGCCTTGATGGCCCAGGCCGAGAACGGTGCCAACGCCACCTTCACGGTCGAGTTGGAACGCCAAGTCATCACCGCGCCAGACGGTTCGGAAATCCCATTCGATGTCGATCCGTTCCGCAAGCACTGCCTGCTCAAGGGCCTGGACGACATCGGCCTTACCATGCAGAAGGTCGAGGCCATCGAAGACTTCGAGGCCCGACAAAAATCCTCCCAGCCCTGGTTCTAGGACACCGGCGGTCGGGCGCACTAGAGCGGATCGTGAGAATTCGATTATTATAGGACTGCCAATGAGAAGGGTTCCCCATGGCTGCTGACACCAAGAAGATCCTTATACTACCCGGCGACGGCATAGGTCCCGAGGTCATGGACCAGGTGCGTCGGGTGATGGACTGGCTGTCCGCCAACCGCGGTCTTTCATTTGATGTCAGCGGGGGTTTGGTCGGCGGTGCCTCCTACGACGCCCACGGCACCCCCCTAACCGATGAAACCCTGGCCGATGCAATGGCGTCGGACGCCGTGCTGTTGGGTGCCGTTGGCGGGCCCAAGTGGGACGGCCTGCCCTTCGACAAGAAGCCGGAACGGGGGCTCTTGGGCCTGCGCAAGGAAATGGGACTGTTCGCCAATCTGCGCCCGGCGGTGGTCTTTGACGCGCTCGCCGATGCCTCGACGCTTAAGACCGAGGTGGTCAAGGGCCTCGATATCATGATCGTGCGCGAACTCACGGGGGGCATCTATTTCGGGGAGCCAAAAGCCATCGAGGATCTACCCGGCGGCGGGCGCAAAGGCTACAACACGCTGGTCTATTCCGACTACGAAGTGGACCGCATCGCGCGTGTCGCCTTTGATCTGGCCATGAAACGGAACAAGAAGATCTGCTCGGTGGACAAGGCCAATGTGCTGGTCTCCATGGTTCTGTGGCGCGAAGAGGTCGAAAAGGTGGCCAAGGACTACAAGGAGGTCGAACTCTCTCATATGTATGTCGACAACGCCGCCATGCAGTTGATCCGCGACCCCAAGCAGTTCGACGTCGTGGTGACCGGCAACATGTTCGGCGACATCCTGTCCGACGAGGCGGCACAGCTCACGGGCTCACTCGGCATGCTGCCCTCGGCCAGCCTGGGCGCGCCCGACGAGACCGGCAAACGCCCGGCCATGTACGAGCCGGTGCATGGCTCGGCACCCGACATCGCGGGCCGGGACATTGCCAACCCGCTGGCCACCATCCTCAGCTTCTCCATGATGCTGCGCTACTCCTTCAACATGGATGCCGAGGCCGACCTCATCGACACGGCGGTGACCAATGTTCTGAACGGGGGCCTGCGCACCGCCGACATCATGCAGGATGGCAAGGCCAGGGTCTCGACCTCGGTGATGGGCGAGGCCATAACCCGCGAGCTCGATAAGGCGATCTAGGCGGATTGAGCCAACCCCCTTGCATTCCCGGCCCGCGCGCGCTAGAGCCTGCGGGATTTCCGTCCGCAGGCCCGGTGCCGGCGGCGGGCCAGAGGATTGGAGACTAACCGACATGGGTTATAAGGTCGCGATTGTCGGCGCCACGGGTAACGTGGGCCGCGAGATAATGCATATCCTGGCTGAACGCGAGTTCCCCGCCGACGAGGTGGTGGCGCTGGCCAGTGCACGCTCGGTGGGGCGCGAGGTAAGTTTTGGCGAGGACGACGTCCTCAAAGTTCAAGACCTGGATAAATTCGACTTCACGGGCATCGATATCGTGCTTTCGTCGCCGGGCGCCGACGTTTCCAAGGTCTCCAGCCCACGGGCCGCCAAGGCCGGGGCCGTGGTCATCGACAACACCTCGTACTTCCGCATGGAGCCGGACGTGCCCCTGGTGGTGCCGGAGGTCAATCCGGAAGACATCGCCGGTTACAAGAAGCGCGGCATCATCGCCAATCCCAACTGTTCGACCATCCAGATGCTGGTGGCCCTGAAGCCGCTGCATGACCTGGCCAAGATCAATCGCGTCGTGGTGTCGACCTACCAGTCGACCTCCGGTGCCGGCAAGCAGGCCATGGACGAGTTGTTCAACCAAACCCGTGGCATCTACGCCAACGATCCGGCCGAGAAGTACCGCGAGAAGTTCACCAAGCAGATCGCCTTCAACTGCATCCCCCACATCGACACGTTCATGGACGACGGATCGACCAAGGAGGAATGGAAAATGGTGGTCGAGACACGGAAGATCCTGGACAAGGACATCCAGGTTTCCGCGACCTGCGTGCGCATCCCGACCTTCATCGGCCACGGCGAGGCCATCAACATCGAATGCGCCAGGCCCATCGACGAAAATACGGCCCGCAAAGCCCTCAAGGCCGCACCGGGGGTCACCGTGGTCGACCATCGCGAGGACGAGGGCTACGTGACCCCCACCGAATGCGTTGGTGAGGACCCGGTTTACGTTAGCCGCATCCGCAAGGATCCGACGGTCAGGCACGGGCTCGCGTTCTGGTGCGTGGCCGATAACCTGCGCAAGGGTGCCGCGCTCAACACCGTTCAGATCGCCGAGGAATTCATCCGTTCTCACACATGAGAATTTTTCGCCTGTCCCCGGTTGCAGTTTGAGTGCGGGGAACAGGTTATGTATCATCAGCTCGCGGTCGGGGGGGCGAGGGGAAAACCGGTGGCGAACCTGACGGGAGATTTTGAAGGAGACAACGCCCATGGGGGCTTTCACCTGCGGCCTGAAATACAGGGAAAAACATTCGATCAAAGAGATCGAGAGCTGGCTGGAAGAGAACTGCATGGGAGACTGGAAGGTGTCGCTGGCGGGAATTGACGACAGTCAACCCGGTACCATCGTCAACCACCTGGAAATTTATTTCGAAAAGGCCGAGGACAAGGACCGCTTCAAGGCCGGTTTCCCCAAGGGATGATCAGGGTGGTCCCATATCGTTGGACAGTTTGGCGGCTCAGTTAAGGTGTATTCCGCAACCTGACCCGCACCGCCAAGAGGCTTTCTGGTTTGGCAGGGTGAAATTAGGGGTGCCCTTAGCTGCATCATTTACCAGAATAATGATATAGAACTTTTCTGGTGTACTGCAGGCGGCCGTGTTGGCAAAAAGCATGAAGTGATCAACTTAAGGAAAGTCTCATGGGAAAACGAATATTGATATTGAACGGACCAAATCTAAATCTGGTGGGTGAACGACAGAAAGACCTTTATGGCGAGGTCTCCCTTGCAGACGTCAACAATCACTGTGGGAAACTTGCAGAAGAATTTGGGCTGGAAGTGCGTTTCGAACAATCGAATCATGAAGGTGCGCTTATAGATTATATCCACGAAGCGCGGACATATGCACACGGTATCATTATCAATGCCGGGGCCTATTCCCATACATCAATTGCGACGATGGATGCCTTGGAGTCATTTGTCGGGGTCGTGCTGGAAGTTCACATTTCCAATGTATTCAAACGCCAGGACTTTCGTCGGCAAAGTTACATGTCGCTTAGAGCAGACGGAGTGATTGCCGGTTTTGGCGTTGAAGGTTACGAACTCGCCCTGCGCCGCATGAGCAGCCTGTTAACCTGACAAGTGATCTTTCCATAATGGACATTTCACCACCAGCGTCCGGCTTTCTTGAAAGAGGCTTGGAGCGGGTGAAGGGAATCGAACCCTCGTCTTAAGCTTGGGAAGCTCCTGCTCTACCATTGAGCTACACCCGCAAAGCGAGGGGACTTTGTACCAATCCGCGGCCGTTTAGCCAAGACGGAATCACAATCCTGCCGGTCCCCGCATTCGACCAGGACGGCCGGAACGGTACTGACGATACCCGGAACCGTCACATCCCTCATGGCATCCACCGCTCCCACCTGTCAGACACGGTTTTCGAGCGTGTGAACAGGTGATCCGATCATGCGTTTGTGAGTTGGCTTCCGTCCACCGACCCGGTAAACATTTAGGTGTCCGGCAAACGACAGGAACCATTACCCATGCCTAACGACCTGGCTGCCGACCTGCGGCTTCGCGATCCTGCCAAGTTCCAGGACCCCGAGGTGACGGCCAAGGGCGAGAAACGGGCCGTGGTGGCGCTTACCCACCTGCAGACCGTCTGGTTCAATACCGGCAGCCTTTGCAACCTCAGTTGCCAGGGGTGCTATATGGAATCGGGGCCGACCAACGACCGTCTTGTGTTCCTCGGCGCGGCCGAGGTCAGGTCCTACCTGGACGAAATCGAAGCCCATGACCTGCCGGTGGAGGAAATCGGCTTTACCGGCGGCGAGCCCTTCATGAACGAGCAGTTCCCCGCCATTCTGGAGGAGGCGCTGTCCAGAGGGTTCAAGGTGCTGGTGCTGACCAACGCCATGCGGCCGATCGAGCGTCGCCGCGAGGTTCTTCGGTCTCTGAACGCGGCCTATGGCGAGAAGATGACGCTCCGTGTGTCCATCGACCATTACATGTCTTCGAAGCACGAAATTACGCGCGGAAAGGGCACGTGGGACGTCCTGCTGGCGAACGTCAAATGGCTGGCGGAGAATGGGATCTCGCTCACCGTGGCGGGGCGCACCTGCTGGGACGAGGATGAAGAAACGATGCGCAAGGGATATGCCGCGCGATTCACCGATCTCGGCATTCCGGTCGACGCCACCGACCCCCGGCACCTGGTCCTGTTCCCGGAGATGGACGAGCGCAAGGACGTCCCCGAGATCACCACCGCCTGTTGGGACATTGTTGGCGCGCGGCCGGAAGCCATGATGTGCGCGACCTCGCGCATGGTCATCAAGCGCAAGGGAGCGGAACATCCTGTGGTGGTTCCATGCACTCTGTTGCCTTATGATGCGCGTTTCGAGCTGGGCTGCGGTCTCCGGACCTCTGCCGGATCGGTGCCCCTCAACCATCCCCATTGCGCGACGTTCTGCGTATTGGGCGGTGCGGCCTGCGGCCTTTGGTGAAGGTTGGACTCCAGGTGGAAATCGCCTAATTTCAAATCGACAGGAACCCCGAAGCTCAAGAGAGAAATCGTGTACAAGGACGAAACACAAGAAAGCTTTGAAGGCTCGGCCTACGTTCGAACCACCCATGGAATAACGGTCGCAGTCGAGCCCGAATTCATGGAGGATCAGTCGGACCCGGAAGCGGGGCATTTTGTCTGGGCCTACCATGTGAGGATCGAGAACAACGGCACGGCTCCCGTCCGCCTGATGACGCGCCACTGGCGCATCACCGACGCACTTGGTACGGTGCGCGAAGTAGAAGGCGATGGGGTGGTCGGCGAGCAGCCACACCTTGGCCCCGGCGAGAGCTTCGGATATTCCAGCGGCACCCCGTTGCCCACCGCGTCCGGCTTCATGGTCGGCAGCTACGGCATGGTGGCCGAGAACGGGGTCGAGATTGAGGTCCACATTCCCCCTTTCTCGCTCGACAGCCCATACCAACCGTTGCAGGTCCACTGACAACGGGTTTGAAACGTCGATCTTCGATACATTTGGGAAGACCGTTCCCACGATCCAAAGGGATGACATCATGAGCGCCAAAGAAGACCTCAGCGTCGTCGAAACCCACACTCGGCCGTCCCGCGAAGAAGCTGAAGACGCCATCCGCACCCTCATCCGCTGGGCTGGGGACGATCCGGAGCGCGAGGGACTTTTGGACACTCCGTCCCGTGTCGCGCACTCCTACGAGGAATTTTTCCGCGGTTACGCGGAAGACCCCGTCGACCTGTTGCAGCGCACCTTCGAGGAGACCGAAGGCTACGACGAGATGGTGCTCCTGAAGGACATCCGCTTCGAATCCCACTGCGAGCATCATATGGTGCCCATCATCGGCAAGACGCACATCGCCTACCTTCCACGGCGGCGCGTGGTCGGCATCTCAAAACTGGCCCGGTTGGTAGAGCTTTATGCAAAACGCCTGCAGATTCAGGAAAAGATGACCTCGCAGATCGCCAACGCCATCGACCAGATCCTGCAGCCCGATGGCGTTGCCGTGGTCATCGAGGCGTCGCATCAGTGCATGACGACCCGCGGGGTCCACAAACCGGGCGTGGTCATGGTCACCAACCGCATGGTTGGCGCCTTCCGCGACAACCCGACCACCCGGGGCGAATTTCTTGCCATGATCGGCAATCCGTCGCGTGACGAGGGGATGCTGGTTTAGGCCCGCCTTCAGCCTGGATATCACTCCCCTCTTGACCCCACCCTTTGTTGGTGGTCGAGTCACGGTGGCCCCTGAGGGGGCAAAAGGGGAAACCGTCAGGGGAGACGGAGAATGCTGGATTTCCGGCCCGTTAATCTGATCATCGGGATGCTGCTGTCCACGCTCTCCTTGGGCATGCTGGTCGCGGCGGCGGCCGACCTGGTGGTCGGCAACCCGGACTGGCAGGTGTTCGTGGTTTCCGCAGGCGTCACCATGTTCGTCGGCGTCGCCATGGCGCTGACAAACCGCACCAGCGGCACGCATATCTCAGTGCGTCAGGCCTTCGTCACGACCACATTCTCCTGGCTGGCGATCACACTGTTCGCGTCTTTGCCCTTCATGTTCTGCGAGTTGGAGCTCAGCTTTACCGACGCCTTCTTTGAGGCCATGTCGGGTCTTACCACCACAGGGTCCACGGTGATTGTCGGGCTTGACCATGCGCCGCCGGGGATTCTTCTGTGGCGGGCCTTGCTGCAGTGGTTGGGCGGCATCGGCATCATCGTCATGGCGTTGGCCATCCTACCCATGCTGCGGGTCGGCGGCATGCAGCTCTTCCGCATGGAGTCGTCCGACCTATCGTCCGAGAAGGCCCTGCCGCGCACGGCCCAGATCGCCACCGCCATCGGTGTCATCTACCTGGGGCTGACCGTCATCTGGGGGGGGGCCTACTGGACGGCGGGCATGACCCCCTTCGATGCCATGGCGCACGCGATGACCACCATTGCCACTGGCGGATTTTCCACCTTCGACGACTCTATCGGTCATTTCAACAGCGGGCTCATTGACGCCATCGCCACGCTAGGCATGTTCGTCGGCAGCCTGCCTTTCGTGCTCTACCTGAAAAGCATCCGCGGCGACTACGGGGCGCTGGTGCGCGACACCCAGGTGCAGTGGTTCGCCACCATTGTCGCCGTGGTGGTGGTCTGCGTGACAGGATGGCTGTGGCTGCACGGAGGCTTCGACCCGGTCCAGGCCATACGCTACGCCGCCTTCAACATCGTCTCCATCATCACCGGCACGGGGTATGCCTCTACGGATTACGGCCTGTGGGGCAGTTTCGCGATCCCGGTGTTCTTCTTCATCATGTTCATCGGCGGCTGCGCCGGGTCGACCACCTGCGGCATCAAGGTGTTCCGCTTCCAGGTTCTCTATGCCTCCGCCCGGAGCCAGATCCACCATCTGCTGCAACCGCACGGGGTTTTCATTCCCTACTACAACCGGCGCCCAATTCCAGATGAAGTTATTACCTCGGTGCTGAGCTTCTTCTTCGTCTTCGGGGCCTGCTTCGCTCTGCTGGCGTTGGGGCTGGGGTTCCTGGGGCTCGACTTTCTGACCGCCGTTTCCAGCGCGGCCACCTCTATTTCCAATGTGGGCCCGGCGCTGGGGCCCATCGCCGGCCCGTCCGGAACCTTCCAGCCGTTGCCCGACGAAGCCAAGTGGCTGCTGTCCTGGGGCATGCTGCTGGGGCGCCTCGAACTCTTTACGGTCCTGGTTCTCTTTACCCGCTCCTTCTGGCGGGGTTAGAGGCGCTTCCGGTCGTGTTCGAGGCACCGGTGGTGACGAGGACGGCGCCCGCCCCCAAGACGGCCAGAACGAATAGGCCCCGAAACGTCCGGCTGCTCACTACCTGAGCCAGGAACCGAGATGGGTGCGGATCTGCTTCTCCATCTCGGCGTTGAAGTCGCGCATCATGACTTCGGTCATGTCGAACCAAAGGCGTTCACGCTCGTTCAGAGTCACGTCCTCGGCGATGGTGCGGATGCGGGTTACGGTGGCTGTGGCGTTGCCGACGGAAAGTCCGTGCCCGTCGAATATCTCGAGTTTAGCCGAGAGCCGGGCCTCGTAGCGTTCCGTCTGATCCTTGGTAAAGACGCCCCGGACGCCGAGTGTGGCCTTGAGCCGGTGTTCGCGCACCGGCCCCTCAAGAATCGTAAAGATTGCCCGCCCCGCCCCGCCCTGGGCCTTCAGCCGGTCCCGTCCCCACCGGTTGGCGGCTATGGCCGGGGGAATGGCGAACAGGTGGTCGACGAAGGGATCGGCGGTCGCCGGCGAGTGTTTCTGGAGCACCCGAACTTCGCCGACCGCGAGACCGATCGGGTCCAGATGGGCGAAGGTCAAATCCGGCAGTGTGCCCGGACCGGACGTCTGACAGGCAGACAGCCCGGCGGCGACAGTCAGAACACTCAGCAGCCATCGAATCCGGTGCGTGATCATGCCTGCATAATGCCGCCCCGGCGGGCAAGCTTCAAGTGGGCAGGCCGCCGGGGGGGAAGGGGACGACCTGATCGTTCAATGTTGTCTCCGGGCAATGTTGTCTCCGGGCAATGTTGTCTCCGGAGTCACCCCAGGCACCAGGCGAGGATTCCTTTCTGGGCGTGCAGGCGGTTCTCCGCCTCATCCCAAACCACCGACTGCGGCCCGTCGATGACTCCGTCGGTCACCTCTTCGCCACGATGGGCCGGCAAGCAATGCATGAAGAGCGCTTTCGCGTCCGCCTTGGCCATCATGGTTTCGTCGACGCGGTAGGGCTCCAGCAGGCGATGACGTTCTTCGGCATCCTTGTCGCCCATGGAGACCCAGGTATCCGTGGTCACCAGGTCGGCGCCCGTCACCGCCTCCGCCGGATCGCGGACCAGCGACACGCTCCCCCCCTCGGCCCGCGCCCAGTTGAGCACGCCGGCGGACGGCTCCAGCTCGGCCGGGCAGGCGATACGCAGCGTGAAGCCGAGACGCACCGCCGCATGGATCCAAGACGCCGTCATGTTGTTGCCGTCCCCCGACCAGGCGACGGTCTTCCCGATGATGGAGCCCCGGTGCTCCTCGTAGGTCATGACGTCGGCCATGATCTGGCAGGGATGGGAAAGGTCAGTCAGGCCGTTGATCACCGGAACGGTGGCGTGTTCGGCCATTTCCGTCAGCTTGCCCGCATCATCGGTACGGATCATGACCGCGTCGGCATAGCGGGACAACACGCGGGCGGTATCGGCGATGGTTTCGCCGCGGCCCAGCTGTGTCCCCCCGTCGTCCAACACCACCACGTTGCCGCCCAACTGCTGCATGCCGACCTGGAATGAGACGCGGGTGCGGGTGGACGGCTTCTCAAAGATCATTGCCAGCGTGCAGCCCATCAAGGGTATGGGGTCGGCGGCTTCCCGCGTCTTGAACCCCCGGCCCATGTCCAGGATGTGACGCAACGTTGCCCCATCGAACTTGTCGAGATCGAGGAAATGCCTGAGATCGATCATTGGGAACCTCCCTGAGCCCGGAGGCGGCCGCAGGTGCGCTTCAGACACGTTGCCGCCTCCTCGACGTGGGTCTGTTCGATGATCAACGGCGGCAGCAGCCTGACGACGTTGTCTCCGGCCGGCACCGTCAGAAGGCCCTCGGCCATACAGGCGGCCACTACGTCGGTGTTGGACACGCCGTCGGCGCATCTGAGGCCGATCATCAGCCCCCAACCCCGCACCTCGGTGAAGATCTCCGGGTTCGCCGCGGCTATCGCCTCGGCTTCGGCATGAAGGGCCTTGCCGGCCGCCTGAACGCCGGAAAGGAAACCTTCCTCCAGAATCTCATCCAGCACCGCCCCGGCCACCGCCATGGCCAGCGGGTTGCCGCCGAAAGTGGACCCATGGGTCCCCGCCGTCATACCCTGGGCCGCCGTCTCGGTCGCCAGGCAGGCGCCGACCGGGAAGCCGTTGCCGAGGCCCTTGGCCACCGCCATGATATCGGGCGTAATTCCCGACCACTCATGGGCAAACAGTTTTCCGGTGCGCCCGATGCCGGTCTGCACCTCGTCGAAAACCAGTAGCAACCCGAACTCGTCGGCCACCTCCCGCAGGATCTTCAGATAGTCGACCCCCGCCGCGTTGATGCCACCTTCTCCCTGGATCGGTTCGACAAGAATCCCCGCCGTTTCGGACGTGATGGCCGCTCTCAGCTCGTTGGGGTTGCCGAAGCTCACCTGATCGAAGCCGTCGACTGCCGGCGCAAATCCCTGGAGGTGCTTTTCCTGACCGCCGGCAGAGATGGTGGCCAGTGTCCGGCCATGGAAGGCGCCGGAACAGGTGATGAGGCGGTATCTCTCCGGATGTCCGGTTTCGTGCTGGAACTTGCGCACCATCTTAAGAGCGCACTCAACCGCCTCGGTGCCCGAGTTGCAGAAGAAGACCGAGTCGGCAAAGCTGTTGGCGACCAGCGTCTCCGCCACCCGCTCCTGACCCGGGATGCGGTAGAGGTTGGAGCAATGCCAGAGGGTCTCCGCCTGGGCCTTCAGTGCCTCGACCAGTTTGGGGTGGCAATGGCCGAGCGAAGTCACCGCCACGCCGCCCCCGAAATCGAGGAACCGCATTCCGTCCGCGTCCCACACATGGGTGCCCTCGCCGCGCACAATGGCGGCGTCGGTTCTGGCGTAGGTCGGCATCACGGCGGGGATCATATCTCACCCTCCCATTCTCAGGGAAAGCCGCCGATTATGGCGATCCGGGGAGAGAAGTCAATTACAGGAAAATGAAGGCGTTAGGTCTTAAGCCTGTAGCCCGACGCGAACATCTGGCGGCACACCAGCCATAGGCCCGCGTTGATACCCGCCATGATGGCAACCCCCAGAAGCGGCTCGCTATCCGCCTGTCCGATGAAGCCGTAGCGGAACCCGTCGATCATGTAAAAGAAGGGATTGAGAAAAGCGACGGTCTGCACGGCTTCCGGCAAACGGTGGATGGAATAGAAGGTGCCTGACAGGAAGGTCAGTGGCGTGACCAGAAAGTTGGTCACCGCGGCGATTTGGTCGAATTTCTCCGCCCAGATCCCCCCGATGGTTCCCAGAAGCGACAGCATCAGCGCCGCCATGACCCCGTGGTAGAGGACGAACCCCAACGAGTGGATGGAGAGATCGACGAACGGCATCATGGCGACGGCCACCACGAAGCCGACCATGATGCCACGCGTGGCGCCACCCATGCAGATGGCCAGCGTCAGCTCGTGCGGGGTGAGCGGCGGCATCAAAGTGTCGACGATGTTGCCCTGGACCTTGGAGATCACGATGCTGGACGACGTGTTGGAGAACGCGTTCTGAGCGACGGACATCATGACCAGCCCCGGCGCCAGGAATTCCAGGAACGGCACCCCTGCTATGCCGCTGGCCCGCTCGCCGAGCACCAGGGCGAAGACCGCGAGAAACAGAAGCGTCGTCACCACGGGCGCCATCAAGGTCTGGGTGTAGACTTTGATGAAGCGCCTGACCTCGCGGGTGTAAAGCGTCCACACGCCGAGCGCGTTGGAGAACCCTTCAAGCGGGCGGGCCTGATCTTCCACGGCTATCGTTTCGTCGGTCATGGTTCAAGATATATAAAGGGCAATGGGGCAAAGCCCCATGAAAAAAGTTTGCCGCAGACGATCCGCTCCGGTTATCCGGGACAGCCCCAAACATTTTTGATTGCAAACCGAGCACTGACATCCGGCTTCTCGGTTTTAAGGGCCGTATTGCGGTGACCCGCCGGCGGAACGGCCGTCAAGGGGACGCCGGGCGTTGGATGCGGCACGTCCTTTCTTTTTTCGTACCTGACAGCAGGACATTTGAATCCGACGGCCTTCGTTGCTAAAGGTAGAGAATGAAAAAGTTCCAGGAATTCTGGCGTCTCGTGATCGATGTCTGGGAGACAGGCGTCTTCGGCATCGACTTGGGGCACATCATCGTTGCGTTGATCATCCTCCTGGTCTTCCTGATGATACGGCGCGCCTTTGGCGAATTCGTTCTCAAGGTGATCCGCAAACACGTCGCCAAGACCAAGACGACGCTCGACGACCACGCGCTGGACGTTCTGGAACGCCCCATCCGGTTCCTGCCTGTGGTCCTGGGCGTCTTCTTCGCTTCGGAATTCATGCGGCCCGAAGGCGACACCGCCCAGTTTATGGACAGCCTGATCCGGTCCCTGATCGCCTTCACCATCTTCTGGGGCTTCCACGCGCTTGTTGGCCCTCTCAGCATCTTTTTCACGCGACTCGAGAAGGTTTTCTCGTCGGCCATGGTCATGTGGCTGATCAAGACCATCAAGTTCGCCGTCATCTTCGTCGGCGCAGCGGCGATCCTGGAGATCTGGGGCATCGAGGTGGGGCCGATCCTGGCCGGTTTCGGCCTGTTTGGCGTCGCCGTGGCCCTGGGCGCCCAAGACCTGTTTAAGAACCTGATTGCCGGTCTCCTGATCATCGCCGAGAAGCGCTTTCAGATCGGCGACTGGATCCGCATCGACGGTGTCGTCGAGGGCACGGTGGAGACCATCGGTTTCCGTTCGACCATGGTGCGCCGTTTCGACAAGGCGCCGGTCTACGTACCCAACACCAAGCTGTCGGACGGCGCGGTGACCAATTTCTCGGAAATGACGCAACGGCGCATCTACTGGAAGATTGGGGTGGAGTACCGGACCACAGTGGGCCAGCTTCGGAAGATCAGGGACGAGATCGAAACTTACGTTCTGGGTTCGGACGAATTCGAGCATCCGCCGACCGTGCCCACCTTCGTGCGCATCGACGCCTTTTCGGATTCATCTATCGACATCATGCTCTACTGCTTCACCAGGACTACCGACTGGGGAAAATGGCTAGAGATCAAGGAACGCCTCGCCTATCGGATCAAGGACATCATCGAAGGCGCCGGGTCCGCTTTCGCCTTCCCCAGTCAATCCATATATGTCGAAACCCTGCCCGATGAAGCCCCTGAAACCTTCGTTCCCCCGGGCACCGCATCTCTGGAGCCCCCGAAATGACCGTGACCATCTATCACAATCCCCATTGCTCGAAGTCGCGCACAACCCTGAAACTTCTGGAAGACAACGGTGTCGAGCCGCAGGTGGTGGAATACCTTCAGACTCCACCCAGTGCAGAGGAGCTGCGCGCGATCCTAAAAAAACTGGGCCTGCCCCCACGGGATATTCTCCGCAAGAAGGAGGCCAAGGAAGAGGGCATCGCCGACCTCGACGGCGCCGCCCTGATCGAGGCCCTGGCCGCGCACCCTCGGGCCATTGAGCGTCCAATCGTGGTCAAAGGCGCCAAGGCCGTGCTCGGGCGCCCACCGGAGCGGGTGTTGGAGATTCTCTGATCGCTCCGATGGTCCCGGCTCAGCCGTTGCGGATCCGGGACAGGAATTTGTCGACCTCGCCACGCAGCAGCTCGAACCGACCGGAGAGATCCCGGGTCGCCGACAGGATCAGGCCCGCGGTTTGACCCGTCTCGCCGGCGGCCTGGGTGACGCCGCCGATATTGGTCGACACCTCGTGGGTGCCGGCCGCCGCCTGTTCGACGTTGCTTGCGATCTCCTGCGTCACCACGCCCTGTTTCTCCAACGCTGCGGCGATGGTGGACGAGATATCACTCATCTGGTTGATGATCTCGCCGATACTCTTGATGGCGGTGACGGCCTCTTGGGTTGCCGCCTGCACGCCGCTGATCTGGGCGCCGATCTCTTCGGTGGCCTTGGCGGTTTGGTTGGCCAGGTTCTTGACCTCCGATGCCACCACCGCAAAGCCCTTGCCCGCATCGCCGGCCCGGGCCGCCTCGATGGTGGCGTTCAAGGCCAGCAGGTTGGTTTGTTCGGCGATGCCGGTGATCAGTTCCACCACCTCGCCGATCTTGCCCGCCGCCTCAGCCAGGCCCAGGACCTTGGCGTTGGTTTCCTGCACCTCCTGGACCGCTGTTCTGGCGACCTCGGTCGACTGGGCGACCTGCCGACTGATTTCAGTGACCGAGTCGGCCAGTTCCTCGGACGCAGAGGCCACCGTCTGCACGTTGGTGCTTGCCTGTTCGGCCACCGCCGCCACCGCACCCGATCGGGTGCGGGCCTCCTCAGCCGTAACCGACAGGCTCTCGGCGGAGGACTGCATCTCTGTCGAGACCGTCGACACGGTCTCGACCACGCTGCCGACCGAGGCTCCGAACTCCTCGGCCATCTTGTCCATCAGGACCTGCTTTTCCCGCTCGGTGCGCTGTTTGGCGGATTCGGCCTCGGCCTCCCTCTGCCTGACCGTGGCGGCCTTGTCCTTGAACGTCTGGACGGCAGCGGCCATGTCGCCGATCTCGTCGCCGCGCTCCTGGGCCGGCACCTCGGCGTCCAGGTCGCCGTCAGCCAGCATATTTACGGCGCCCGTCATGGCACCAATGCGCCTCGATATCCCCTTGGCGAAGACGGTGCCAACGATGGCGAGGATGATCCCGACGGCGAGCACGGCAATGATCATCTTGTTGCGCATTTCGACGATCGGGGAAACAACCTCCCCGGTCTCGATCCGGGCCAGGATGGCCCAGGCGACGCCCTGGTATTCAAAGGGGCCGTAGGCCGTTAGGACTGGATTTCCCCGGGAGTCGGTCCCGGCCACGATTCCGGCGTCACCGTTCAGCGCCTTATGAACTGCGGGGCGGTCGATCCGGGCCTTGAGCGTTTCGACGTCTTCCGTGGTGCGCATGTCGCTGCGCGTCAGGAGGTCCTTGCCGACAACAAACGACTCGCCGGATCGGCCCATGCCGGCCGGATTTTTCATGATGGCGTCGATCTTTTCGACCGGCACCTGAACGATCAGGGTGCCGTGTTTTTCGCCCGCCAGGCCGAAAATGGGGGACGCTATGAAACTGGCCACAGTGCCGTTGCCGGGCCCGTAGGGCGCGAAGTCGACAAAAGCCACATAATCGCGCTTGAAGTTGCCCTTGACCATGCGCCAGACCTTGGCGAGGCCCGAGTCCTTCCATTTACCGCCGGCTAGATTGATGGCGAAGTCGGCTTTCTTGTCGACGCTGTAGACCACGTTGCCGCCATGGTCGATCAGGAAGACGTCGGAATATCCCTTGGACACCCCAAGGTCGCGGAACCAGCCATGGTACTTGGCGTGGATCTCGTTGTACGTGAACTCGATGGCGCCTTTTTTCGGCAGGGGCGGCTTGCCGGCGACCTTGGCGGATTTCTTGATGTATGCCTTCTGCAGGACGGCGGTGGGGTCGGCTCCGCCGTCCTTGATTTTTGTCCAGGCCGCCTCGATCTCTTCGAGGGCCAGGATGCCCATGTGACTCTCGGCCGTCAGCGTAATGTCCGTTGCCATGCCCGCAAGCAGATTGTGCAGTTCAAACGTGCGCGCTTCCCGGACAGATTTCAGCTTGTTGATGGTTTCCGCCTTGAGCGCGGCTTCGGATTCCACAAACGAAATGATGCTGACGGCGACCGAGGTAAGGATGGACAATGCGACGATGATGATCGGCAGTTTTGCAGCGATCTTAAGGTTCAACATGGTCCGCTCCCCGGATGTGCGGCCGAACGGCCATATCAACGGTTGGCTTCAGGTCTCCCCAAACCAAGCGTTATAAGTGTAAGTGATTTGGAATCTAAAATGTAGAGCGTTGTTTCTAAGTATTCGACAGGCCCTTTTTTTTGAGCATCAATTCCTTTTTACCTTCACGGGACCTACAAGCCCCGCAGAAAGGACGGGCGCAATGCTGAGGTTCCACTTCGGGCCGCCGCGATCTCGGCCAGAAGGCGCTCCTTGTCCTTGGGCAGGGTGCCGGCCAGGGCCAGGCAGTTCGAGGCGTGATTGGACCGGAAAATGACCGGTGTCGGCGGTGCCAGTGTCTCGAGAAGACGTTCTTGTTCCAAGAGAATTCCGTCATCGTCCTGGGGCGTGTAAGGAACCCCGTAGGCCTGGGCGAACCGGCCCGCGACCGTGGGGTCGAGAGTCAATTGCAGGGTCGACAGGTAGGTTGGCGGCACCCGATTGACGACTTCGGTCGTGCCGTCGATGTGCTCCCGCCAGTCCCCTTTTCCGCCCAGCCCCAACACGACCGTGGCGGAAACCTTGAGTCCGGCCTCGGCGGCCCGGCCCAGGGCCTCGACCATGGATTTCTGCGTCGCGCCCTTGCGAATCCGTTTCAGAATCGTACCCGACCCCGATTCGATGCCGACGTAAACCAATCGCAGACCATGGTTCCGCAGCCGCCTCAGGTCACCCACGGATTTGCGCAATAGGTTGATCGGCGTGGCGTAGCAGGAGACGCGGGTGAGGTCGGGAAAGGCGCCATGCAGCTTGTCCAGAACCTGCAACAGGTCGTCCACCGGCAGGACCAGGGCGTCACCGTCGGCGAGAAAAACCCGGTGCGCGTCGGGCCAATCGGCGGCCATATCCTCGATGTCGGTAAAGATATCGGCCAGAGGCCGGGCGCGGAAGGGTTTCGTCTTGTACATGGAGCAAAACGTGCAGCCGTTGAAACTGCAGCCCAGAGTCGCTTGAACGATCAGATTGGTTCCCTCGCTCGGAGGGCGCCAGAGAGGCATGTCGTAGAGCATTCCAGCCCGGTCCGATTCTTTTACGGTTCGCCCGGCAACCATACCCCCGAACTCCGTCCCCGTCACCGAGGATCTGAAATCGGAGGTTTCGGGGCAAACGTTTGAATACGACGGAGGAATCCTCTAACCTACGTTCTCGTAGTCGTATGCATTCAATGGATCGGATAACTGTGCCTTTGCCGGGTTGTGACCGTCGGAACAAGGACAAGATACCGTGTCGCGGGGCCGGTCGGCTGTCCCGTTTTTGTTTCCTGCGTCTCTCCCGCGGAGAAGTATTCCATGACGGCTGACGATGTGATGGACAAGGGAAGGTCCCTGGATCCGGGGGTCTTCGATGCCGTCCTGTTTGACCTGGATGGGGTTATCACCTCGACCGCCAGCGTCCACGCCGCTGCCTGGAAACGCCTGTTCGACGGTTATCTTCGGGAACGGGCGGATGCGGCGGGTGCTGAGTTCGTGCCTTTCGATCTCGACGACGACTACCGTCAATACGTGGATGGCAAACCCCGCTACGAGGGGGTGCAGAGCTTCCTGCTGTCGCGCGGCATCGACATTCCTTTC
Organism: Rhodospirillales bacterium; assembly: GCA_003354135.1. Taxonomy (GTDB): domain Bacteria; phylum Pseudomonadota; class Alphaproteobacteria; order Rhodospirillales; family GLO-3; genus GLO-3. The sequence goes on along the minus strand of PIVK01000012.1, from coordinate 22,254 downwards.
GGTGTGCCGGCGGATCCGCCGGACATGGAAACCTGCTGCGGGCTCGGCAATCGTAAGAACCAGTTCTTCCGCGGCTACCTGGACGAGAGGGGAGCCGAGGTGTTCCCGTCCTCGGTCGAGTTGGTCAAGGCGCTCCGGAACAAGGGGGTCAAGACCGCAGTGGTATCGTCGAGCAAGAACTGCGAGGCGATCCTGGAGAAGGCGGGACTGACGGATCTGTTCGATCTGCGCATTGACGGTGTGGTCGCCGAGAACGAAAACATCCCCGGCAAGCCTCGGCCCGACACCTTTCTCGAAGCGGCGAAACGGCTCAACGTGGATCCGAAGAAGGCAGTGGTGGTCGAGGACGCGATTTCCGGCGTCGAGGCGGGCCATGCGGGCGGCTTCGGGCTGGTGATCGGCGTGGATCGGACCGACGATGCCGAAGCCCTGGCCGAGCATGGGGCCGACGTGGTGGTCAAGGATCTGCAGGAGATGCTGCCTCTGAGGGACGAGAAAGAGGAAGCCACGGAATGACGAAACACATCGGCGACCTGCCGCCGGCCCTGGAAAGCAGCGGCGACCTGAACGCCCGCATGGCCGGAAAGCGACTGGCCGTCTTCCTCGACTACGACGGGACGCTGACGCCGATCGTCGCGCGGCCCGAACTGGCCGTCATGGCCGACGGCATGCGAACCGTCATCCGCAATCTGGCGGACCGTTGCTCGGTATGCATCGTCTCGGGGCGCGACCGGCCGGACGTGGAGAATCTGGTTGGCATCGACAATTTGATCTTCGCCGGTTCCCACGGCTTCGACATCGCCAGCCCCGACGGTCGCGCTATCCAGAAAGAGCAGGGAGCCGAGTTCGCCGGCTTGCTCCAAGACGTCATCACGCGGCTGCACGAGATCATGGATCCCATTGGGGGGGCGCTGATCGAACCCAAGAAGGCCTCCGTTGCCGCCCACTACCGTCTGGTGGCCGAAGACCAGAAGCACAAGGTGAAAGACGTGGTCGACGAGATCCTGGCGGCCAACCCGAACAGCCTCAAGGTGACGCCCGGCAAGATGGTCTGGGAGATCCAGCCCAAGATCGACTGGGACAAGGGTAAAGCGGTGCTCTATCTGCTGAACGCGTTGGGACTCGATACGGACGATGTGGTGCCCATGTACGTGGGCGACGACGTCACCGACGAACACGCCTTCGAGGCCCTAAGCGGGCGCGGCATCAACATCTTTGTCGGCGACCTGGCGGACCCGGAGGTGGGGGAGCGCAGCACGGCGGCCGATTACATCTGTAAGGACCAGGACGAAGTAGGGCGGTTCCTCGATTCGCTCGCACGCTGAGAGAAGGGATAGAAGGGCGATGCCCAACTGGACGCTGACTTACGACGACTTCAATCCTGCGGAGGAACCGCTCCGCGAATCCCTATGTGCACTCGGAAACGGCTACTTCTGTACCCGCGGCGCCGCGGAATGGACGACGGGAGGTGGTGACGTCCATTATCCGGGCACCTACCTATCCGGCGGCTACAACCGGCGGGTGACGGAGATTTCCGGCCGCCCGGTCGAGAACGAGGACTTGGTCAACATGCCCAACTGGCTGTTGATGACCTTCCGCATAGAAGGCGGCCCCTGGTTCGACCTGGACAAGGTGGAGGTCCAGCACTACCGCCAAGAGCTCAATGTCGAGAGTGGAATTCTGCGGCGTACGATCCGCTTCAAGGATGCCGAGGGGCGCGAGACCTCGTTCGTCAGTCGGCGCATGGTCAATATGGACAAGCCGCATCTGGCGGGCATCGAATGGACCATGATGGCCAAGAACTGGACAGGGAAGATGGAGGTCCGCTCGGCACTCGACGGCCGGGTTTCGAACCTGGGCGTCAAGCGCTACCGCGATCTGGAGCCCCAGCACCTGGAGCCCCTTAGCATGGGGACCGTTGGTGAGGACGGGATCGTGATTGAGGTGCAGACCAACGGATCGCGGATCCAGGTGGCCGAGGGGGCGCGCACTCGTGTCTTCCGAAACGGCGACGAGGTTGAGGTCGAACGCACAACCCACCAGGAAGAGTGCTACATCTACCAGGATCTTACCTTCACCGTTAAGGAAAGCGTGCCGTTGCGCATCGAAAAAGCGGTGTCGTTTTATACGTCTCGTGACCGCGGCATCTATGAAGCCGCCATCGACGCCCGCACCGCCATTACCCGGGCCGGAACCTTCTCCGAGATGCTGCGTGGACACATCCTGCGCTGGGAACAGTTATGGCGCCGCTCCGACATCGAGTTGGAGCAGGAGGTGCGGACCCAGCTTATCCTCCGCGTCCATATCTTCCATCTGCTGCAGTCGGTCTCGCGCAACACGGTGGACCTGGACGTCGGCGTGCCGGCGCGCGGGCTGCACGGCGAGGCCTACCGCGGCCACATCTTTTGGGACGAGCTTTACATCTTCCCGTTCCTCAACTTCCGGGTGCCGGAGATCACCCATTCGCTTCTGCTCTACCGCTATCGCCGCCTGGACGAGGCGCGGATGCTGGCGCAGGAACATGGGTACAGGGGAGCTATGTTTCCCTGGCAGTCCGGCGCCAACGGGCGCGAGGAAACCCAGACCATGCACCTGAACCCCACATCGGGACACTGGCTGCCGGACAAAAGCCACAACCAGCGCCATGTCAGTGCGGCCATCGCCTTCAACGTTTGGCAATACTACGAGACCACGGGCAACCGGGGCTTCATGTCGATCTACGGGACCGAAATGCTGCTCGAGATCGCCCGTTTCTGGGCGTCCATCGGCCACTATAATCCCGACCGTGACCGTTACGAGGTCCACGGCGTCATGGGACCCGACGAGTTTCACGAGGAATATCCCGGGACCACGGAAGTCGGCCTGAAGAACAACGCCTATACCAACGTCATGGTGTCATGGATCATGGGCGTGGCTCTGCAGGCTCTGGACGAACTCCTGGACTACCGGCGCCAGGAACTGCGGGAAACCCTGCAGCTGACCGATGAGGAAATCTCGCTCTGGGCCGACATGAGCCACAAGATGTTCATACCGTTCCATGGGGACGGCATCATCAGCCAGTTCGAAGGCTACGAGGACCTGAAGGAACTGGATTGGGACGGCTATTGCGAAAAGTACGGTGATATCCACCGCCTCGACCGCATCCTGGAAGCCGAAGGCGACTCGGCCAACAACTACAAGCTGTCCAAACAGGCCGACACTCTGATGCTGTTTTACCTGTTCTCCCACGAGGGGCTGCGGAACATCTTCGCCAACCTGGGCTACCCCCTCGACGAGGATATGATCGGACGGAACATCGAATATTATGAGGCCCGCACCTCGCACGGCTCGACGCTGAGCAACATCGTTCATGCCGCCATATCGGCGCGCTACGATCGTGACAAGTCGTGGCAGATGTTCTGCCAAGCTCTGGAAAGCGACATCTACGACATTCAGGGGGGCACCACCAAGGAAGGCATTCACCTGGGCGCTATGGCGGGAACCGTGGACCTGGTGCAGCGCGGGTACATGGGAGTCGAGATCCGGGATGGAGTGCTGTTCTTCGATCCACTGCTGCCGCAGAAGTTGAACGGATTGAGCTTCAACATGCGCTACCGGGGCATGTGGTTGGACGTCCGGCTGACGGATGACAAACTCATCATCTCGCCGCGTCCGGGTGGGCCAGACATGGTACGGATCGGAGTCCGAGACAAGGTCTATTACCTCAAGTCTGGCTACCGCCGCGAGTTCCCGCTGTAGAGGATTCAGACATGGGAGAAGACGAAGACAAGGGACAGGAAACACTGTCCGGCAGGTCGAACGGATCGACCAAGCCGACGATCGCGCTCGGCGCGCCAAAAGTAAAGATAGCGAAGGCCAAGCCTCACGAATCCAAAAGAAAACCGAATCTTCCACCGTTGCACCAAGGGGAAGACCTTCCCGCGAGCCTGCGCGAGAAGGAGGCATCCCGTATCTTCGCCTTCGCGATCGAACGGCACCGCGAAGGCAATCTCGAGGAAGCGGTCCGTGGCTACGGCCGGACCCTGGCGCTCAATCCCGGACTCGCCGACGCCTACAACAATCTCGGTGTCGCGCTCAGGGCGCAGGGGAAGTTCGCCGCCGCCGTAGCCGCTTATCGCCGGTCCCTGGTCCAGCGCCCCGACAATCCGGGAGCCCTGTCCAACATGGGCAACGCGCTCCGCGGGGCAGGACGTCTGCATGAGGCCCGGGAGGTCCACCGCAAGGCGGTCGAATTGGCCCCGGATTCGGTGGAAGCGCTGTACAATTTCGGCCTCGTCTTTCGCGACTTGGGCGAGGAGAACGAAGCTCTGTCGTACTTCGAGCGGGTCGTGGAGATGAACCCGGACTATATCGACGGCCGCTGGGACCGGGCGCTCATGTACCTCCGCCTCGGGGATTTCGAGAAGGGATTTGAGGAGTACGAGTGGCGTTGGCGCCTGGAGCGCAGCCCGCCGCGGGAGTTCCCGGTTCCACGCTGGGACGGGTCGGACATCGAGGGGCGGACCATCCTTGTCCACCAGGAACAGGGCTTCGGCGATATGATCAATTTCGTGCGCTACGTTCCCCTGCTCAAGGCCAGGGGGGCGCAGGTGGTCGTCGAATGCCAGGCGGAATTGGCCCGGCTGTTCGCCATGATTCCCGACGTAGACTGCGTAACCGTCGCCGGAACCCCCATTCCCGACGTCGACGTCCACATTCCCATGTTGAGCCTGATGCAGATCTTCGGCACCACTCTGGAGACTATCCCCGCCGACGTGCCATACCTTACGGCGCCCGAGGTCCACAGTCTTCACCTGCCGGCGCCGCTGGGCCACCTCAAGGTTGGAATCGCCTGGGCCGGCAAGCCGACCCATACCAACGACCGGAACCGGTCTATCAATCTCCAACACTTCGTCGATCTGACAGGAATCGGCGGCATCACCTTCTATAGTTTGCAGAAAGGCCCGACAGCCGCCCACTTGAGGGACCAGGCATGCGAGGCGCTGATCGTCGATCTGGCGGGGCGGATTCAGGACTTCGCCGATACCGCCAGCGTGATCGCGCAACTGGATCTGGTGATTACCGCGGATACGGCGGTGGCCCATCTCGCCGGGGCCATGGGCTGTCCGGTCTGGGTAGCTCTTCCCTTTGTCGGCGACTGGCGGTGGCTGAGCAACCGTGACGACAACCCATGGTATCCAACCCTGCGCCTGTTCCGCCAGGGGGTGCCGGGGGATTGGGAGGGCGTGTTCAACCGCCTTCGGAATGCTTTGACGGAGGTCGCCGGAAGCAAACAGCCGGGGGGCGGTTCCAGGTAACCACCGAAGCCGGCCATAGACGTACCGGCCTTCCGCCACAGTTCCACCGGGCGTCCCGCGACGGTCAGGATGATGGGTTTCGGGAGGTCGATGACCAGGGCGTAGGCGCCGGTAATACCAAGGTGCGGTGATAATGACCCACAGTCATGGAGGCTTAGAAACGGTACCCGTACTGGATGCCAAGGCTTTCCAGCCCCTCATTGGTGCCGCAGAGCTTGGCGTTGGAAATATGGTCGAAATGCGCCATCAGACCATGGTTCTTGTTGAACCGATAGCCAAGTTTGAGGGATTCGCGGAACAGAATAGAGCAGCCCAATTCCTTGCGGTCGGTCGGCGCCGAATTGGCGTCCGTGTAGCCATCGTGATAAGCACCGCCGAAGCTGAGGCCCCACATGAAGTCGTCCATGAAGTCCCATTCCCAACTCAGGCCCAGATAGACGGGAACGCTAGTATCATCACCCGTGTTGATGCTGGTGCCGATGTGCGGACGTGGCGACCCGATCACGTCCAGAAAATCAGGTGAGACAAAGAGGAACTCGAGATTGGCATTAACTCCCCCCTCCTTCTGGTGGCTGAAGGGGCCAAAGTCGTTGTAGAAGGCGCCGATCCGGATTTCGGAAATACCGTACCAGCCCTCGGGCGACCCACGTGGCACGGCGGAGAACAGTCTCGGCGCGGGCTTGGGCGCTGCCGGGACTTCGTGGATTAGAACCGCGCCCACCGGGTGGGTGCCGATCAGGCGTCCGGGCACCGAAGTGGCCGCCCGGGTGCGCGCGGGATTGGCGAAGGGGTGGGGCTGGCGCAGGAGCGCGCTCATGTCGTAGACGGCGCCGTTGGTCCCGGCCTCCGCGCCAGCTGCCTGGACAGCCAACAAAGCCCCCGTTCCGAGAATGAAATTCAACACCTTCCCCACGAAATTTCCCCATCCGACGCTTTAGAAAATCATGGATTTGTTTACCCCTTTTGACATCGCCTTGTCCACTAAAGGGCCAACAGTTCTCATTATGGCATCGAGTTTGAGTATCTTGGTGTTGGTGGATTGTGTTGGTGCGGTTTGAAGGGTTCAAATGGTCTAGGGTGGCGGCACTCCGGATCGTATGGACCGCAAACGGGAGGACCAGCCGCTATTGTTCGCCGCGACCAAGAACAACCTGGGCTCGGCTCTGTTCCAATTTGGGCAAATAACCGGCAACCGGACTTATTACATGGACGCGGCCAGCGCGTTCCGGCAGGCCCTGGAAACCTACCTCACAGAGAACCATCCCAAGATGGCGGCGATCGCCGAAAAGAACCTGGATCGCATGGAAGAACTCGTTCCCGCCCTTGTTGACGAGTCGGGGAGAGGAAGCCGAGGCAGGGCCGGAGTAATCCGGTTCATCAGGACCCGCGATAGGGAATAAAGAAGGCGAATGTGGCGCCTTGGCCAGGGGCGTTCTCCACCCAGATACGCCCACCCAGGAACTCCACGATGCTGCGGCAAATAGCGAGGCCCAGTCCGCTCCCCGTCGGATTGCCGGTGCCGTCCGCCCCGCCCTGGTAGAACTTCTCGAAGACCGTGCCGAAATCTAACGGGTCGATTCCTGGGCCATTGTCGGCAACCTTTACCATGAGACCGTCCGTTTCCGTGGTCAGGCGGACAACCACCCGTCCCTTTTTCGGTTCACAGAATTTCCCGGCATTCGACAACAGGTTGATGACAACCTGCGTCAGTTGATCGCGATCCCCCTGGACGATGGGCACCGAGTCCGGCAATGACACTTCAAGTGCGATGTCACTATCGTCGAACATGTGGCGCAGGGAGGACGCGGCCTCCTCGACCACTTGGCGCAGGTCGACGTCGCCCAACCGCCATTCCATGTGCCCGGACTCGATTCGTGCCAGGTCGAGGATCTGGTTGATAAGCCGCGACAGGCGTTCACTCTCGCGGATGACGATGGACAGGAACTCGTTGCGCTGCTCCTCCACCATGTCCGGATTGTCGTGGAGAATTTCAGAGAACGACCGGATCGAGGTCAGCGGTGTGCGCAACTCGTGGGTGACGGTGGAAAGGAATTCGTCCTTCAGGCGGTCCAGTTCCTTGAGCCGCTCGTTGGCTTCCCGGAGATCCCGCGTGGCCTCCTCCAGCTCAGCCGATTTCTGTTCCAGCCGTCGGCTGTATTCGAGGACCTGGGATGTCTCGTCCAGGACCTCCATGATCTCCTCGATGCCGATCCCCTCCCCCTTGACCGAGGTGGCAATCATGGCCCGCGCCGAAGCAGCCCCGATGGCGCCGGCCAGGAGCTTTTCAACGAAACTCACCAGGTCGGCGTCGGCCTCCGTGTCCTTCGCCAGATCGAGCCCGCGACTGGCCGCATAACGGCCCAGGATTTGATCAGCCCGTTGGCGTCCGACAAAACGGGCCGCAATGTTCCGGAGATCTCTGACCGCCGCCGTCCCGCGCCAATGGCCCAGGCTGTGGGTCGCCTCGTCCCGGCGAAAGACTTCAACAAAGAGCATGGCCTGGATACGTTCGATGCCGGTGCGCCGGCCGAACAGCGACAGTCCCACATAGGCGCCGATGTTGGCTAGCAGGCTCCAGAACAGGGCGTGTGAGATATGGTCCAGTCCCTCCAGGCCGAACAGCGCATAGGGCTTGAGCAACGCCAAGCCCAAGGGACCGGCGTCGATGAACGATCCGGGCAGCCAGCCCGAGCGGGCAAACGACGGCAGCAGCAGCGTATAAGCCCACACAGCAAACCCGGCCGTCAGGCCGGCTGCGGCACCGTTCCGCGACCCCCCTTTCCAATAAATACCGCCCAGAATAGCTGGCGCGAACTGGGCGGAAGCGGCAAAGGATACCAGACCGATGGTGACTAAGGCGTAGGATTCCCCGATCAGCCGGAAATAGAGATAACCCAACAGCAAGATGAGAATGATGGCACCCCGCCGGATGCCCTTGAGCAGCCCCGACAGGTCCTGACTCTCGGACAGGTGCAGGCGTCCGAAGCGCAACAGAACCGGCATCACCAGGTCATTACAGACCATGGTACTGAGGGCGATGGTGGCGACAATCAACATACCCGTGGCAGCCGACAAACCGCCGATGAAGACAAACAGAGCCAGCCAGGGACGTTGCTCCGCCATTGGAAGGGCCAACACGAAAGTATCCGCATCCACTGATCCGGATGGGAAGTAGAGCAGGCCGCCGAAAGCGATGGGCAGCACGAAAACGTTGATTGCCAGCAGGTAAAGGGGAAACAGCCAGATGGCCTTATCCAGGTGGCGCTCGTCGGTGTTCTCGACCACCGCCACCTGAAACTGACGCGGGAGAAGAATGATGGCCATCATGGCGAGGAAGGTCAGCGGTATCCAGTTCGCACCGGCGACGTCGAAATCCATTAGTTTGACAAGTTCCGGGACCTTTGCCGCGCGCCCGAAGAGGTCGCCCAACCCGTCGAACAGCCCGAACGTAACGAAGACGCCGACAGCGAGAAAGGCCAGCAGCTTGACCACGGACTCGAAAGCGACCGCCACCACCATGCCTTCATGATGTTCCGTGGCATCGATATGACGGGTTCCAAATAGGATGGAAAACACGGCCATGAGCAGCGCCACGTAAAGGGCGGTATCTTGAAACACGGAGCCCGACTGAGCAATCCCCGTATCAATGGCCAGGACGCCGAAGCTGGTATTCACCGCCTTCAGTTGCAAGGAGATGTAGGGCATGATGCCGACCACTGCGATGACCGTCACCAGTCCTCCCAGCAGATGGCTTTTGCCGTAGCGCGATGCGATGAAATCAGCGATCGACGTGATGTTCTGAGTCTTGCTGATGCGGATGATCTTGCGGATCACGAACCAGCCCAGCACGAACATCAGCGTCGGGCCCAGATAGATGGGCAGGAATCCAACTCCGGTCGACGCCGCGCGTCCGACGCTGCCATAAAATGTCCACGACGTACAGTAAACGGCGATCGATAGGGTATAGATGTAAGGGTTCGCGGCTATCAGGCTGCGGCCCCGGTCGGCCCGCCGGTCGCCGTAATAGGCAACGGCGAAGAGCAGACTCAGGTAGCCGAAAGAAACGACACCAATCAGCCAGCCTGGAAGCATGTCACCTCTCTACCCCGTTCGGTCCGGCGGCTCCATGCCGCCGTGGTGCCGCCGGATCACCAGTCCGACCAGCGCAATCAGAATTCCCCAGGCCGTGAAGATGTAAAAATAAAGCAGGGGGATGCCGAACACCGTGGTTCCGGGCCCGACATCAAAGATATCCAGAAGCGGTGGATTGAGGAGCAATGCTCCCAACAGGAACAGGGCCGCCATGCGTTCGCTCGTGCCCTGCATCTAGAATTCCTCCTGCCGTGCCCGGACTTCGACGATTTCGTTCGACGCTTGGATGGCGTCATCGAGCGTATTGATCCCGCGGGCTTCCAGAAGTTCGATCATACGCAGGAAGATCTCGGCGGTAACCAGAGAATCTCCCAGGGCGGTATGCCGGCCCTGGATACGGATGCCGAACCGCTCGGCACAGGCGTCCAGGGTGTGCTGCTCCTTGTGATCGTGGACGAAAACTGAAAGCAGCAACGTATCCAGGACCGGATTGTCGAAATGAACGCCGGCGGCGTCTTCCTTGAGGCCGAGGAACTTCATGTCGAAGGCGGCGTTATGGGCCACCAGCACCGCATCGCTCACGTACTCGTGGAAGCGCGGCAGAATGACTTCTATGCTTGGTTTGTCCGCGATCATCCCATCGGTGATACCGTGAAACCGGGTCGATCCCTTGGGGATCGCCTTGCCCGGATGGACCAGTTCGCTAAAGGATTCGCCGGTCAGCAGACGCCCGTTGACGATCCGCACGCCGGCGATGGAGATGATTTCGTCCCCCTGGGACGGCTGGAGCCCCGTCGTCTCCGTATCAAAAACCACGTAGCGGAGATCATGCAAAGACGTCTCGCCCAAGGCCCGTAAACTGGCGCGGGGTTGCAGGAGTCCGAAATCGTAGAACTCGGGTCGGGGCGGCAACTTGGGTCGAGTGACGGAGGCCAAGTCCCGTGGTAGGGGCAGAGGGAGCCGGATGCGGGCCATGCCGCCGGCAACCGCCTGACTCCAGAGTTGCGTCTTGTGATGTTCCAGCACGTCCCGTGCCGTGAGCCCGCCCAGGCCTTCGTCCAGCGTGCCGTCAAGCCAGCTATCCAAGGTTCCGGACGGAATGGGCTCTCCCTTCCAGACGACGTCCAGGTTCATATGATTGGTATCGGCCGTGACTTCCAGATCAAAGGCCGAGACATCCACATGGTCCCACGCCCTGTGAATTATCCGATCGAGCAGCTCCACCAGGGTGTGGCTGTCGCCGTGCAGCCATTGGGGCAGGCCGGTTATTACGGATTCGATCCCTTCCTTGTCCCGCAGCCGCCTGACGACACAGTTGAGCAGGTTGGCGGAATAGACGTCGGCCATCGGCCAGTGCCCGGTGATGATCTCTTGGTACTCTTTGGACAGGCTGTCGAGGCGGTCGCCCAGTGCCTTGCTTTCGGCGAAAATGACGTCGGCGAAGGAAGCTCGGAAATGTTCATTCATCTCCGGGTTGGAGGCTAGAGTTTCGGCGGCCGCCCGAAGATTGGCGACCGGGCGGCGGGTTTCCTCCAGGGCGGCACGCATCAGGCGGTCGCGCCGGCCCAGAGCCGCCAGCTCCTCCGTTTGGTCCTCGAAGGTGATGACGTAGCCTGTTGCCGTCTCTGCCTGGTCGAGGATAAGGCTCATGCGGCACTGCAGGATGTAACGTCCGTCTCGGGTCGCGCAAACAAAAGACGCGGCCAATCCATCCTTATGGGTCTTGTGGCGGCCGTCGGTAAGACGGTTGGTCAGCCGTTCCAAGGCGTGGAAGAAGGGCTGCCGGTTGACCAACGTGAATAGTGACCGTCCCAGTCCCAGATCTCCCGCCACGTGGAGAATTGCCAGGGCCCGGCCATTGTACAGCAGGACTTCGTGGTTGAGGTTGCAGATCACCACTCCCTGGTGCAGGTCGCGCAGGACGGCCTCCAGACGGCCCTTCTGTTCTTCCGACGCCTTGGTCGCCTCAGCGATCAGGGCGTTCACGTTCCGCTGTGTCCTCGCCATGGTCTCGGCGGTGTCGCGGGCAACCGATGGCAATCCGCCCAGGTGTTTCCCGGCGTCCACGTCTACCGTGTGTTCCGGGTTGGCGTGGGTCACCGTCTCCAGATCCCGGATCAATCCTTGAATAGGGGCAGCAACGTTAATGTCGAACAGGACCCCGATGCCGGTGACCAACGCCACTAAAACAAATGCGGCCCCTCCTCCCCATATGAAAACCAGACCGCCCGGATCATGGCCTTCGGAAATACCCTGAACGATGGCCCACATGGCGCCGCTTACGATTGCCGGAATCGCAAGCCCGATCAGGGCGAAAAACAGGGCGATCCGGATACGAAAACTCCAGTTGAAAAACATGACGCGTTCAGCCGGCCCCCAGCAACTCCTTGACACGCTCTGTCAGTTCGCGGGTCGAAAACGGCTTTGTGACGTATTCGTCAGCCCCCAACGCCATGCCCTTCTCCCGATCGATTTCCCGGCCCTTTGCCGTCAGCATGATAACGCGGATATCCTTCCAGTCTGGATTGCTCCGGATCCGCTGGCAGACGTCGTAGCCGTCGCGCTTAGGGATCATGAGGTCGAGAAGAATCAGATCCGGGATACGCTCCTTAACGGCGGCCAGAGCCTCATCGCCATCATGGGCCACCCGCACGTCAAAGCCAGCCTGCTTCATCAGGAATTCAAGAGAGAGAACGATATTCGGTTCGTCGTCCACCACCAGTACGGATTTTTTCATGTGCCTTTTCCGTCATCCCATGTGAATGCCGATCCCTGTCCTTTGCACCCATGCTAACATGGATTGCCCTGCTGTTTCACGCAGTTCCCTGACCCTTGAATGATGGCGGATTGCTAAGGGCCTGTTGCTGCGCTACAAAGCCGGCTTCCCGCAGTTCGTACAGGCAAGCGGAGTATGCCATGGCCTCATACCAGTACATCTATGTCGTCAAGAACCTGACCAAGGTCTTTCCCGGTGGGCGGGAGATTCTCAAAGGGGTCACGCTCTCCTTCCTGCCCGGGGTCAAGATCGGCGTGTTGGGCGTCAACGGTGCCGGTAAGTCGACCTTGATGAAGATCATGGCGGGCCTGGATCAGGACTTCGGTGGCGAAGCCTGGGCGGCCGAGGGCGTGCGGGTGGGCTATCTGTCGCAGGAGCCGGATCTCGATCCCGGCAAGACGGTTGAAGAAAACGTCATGGAAGGCATGGCCGAGACTAAGGCGCTGCTCGACCGCTTCAACGAGATCTCGGCCAAGTTCGCCGAACCTATGGACGACGATGAGATGAACGAACTCCTCGCCGAACAGGGCGAACTGCAGGAGAAGATCGACACCGCCGAGGGTTGGGAACTGGAACGTACCATCGAAATTGCAATGGACGCATTGCGCTGCCCGGCGGGGGATGCCGACGTCACCGCGCTCTCGGGCGGAGAGCGCCGGCGCGTGGCGCTGGCGCGCTTGTTGCTGGAAAAACCGGACCTGTTGTTGCTCGATGAGCCCACCAACCACCTGGACGCGGAATCAGTGGCCTGGCTGGAACGGCATCTACGTGACTACGCCGGCACGGTCATGATCGTCACCCACGATCGCTATTTTCTCGACAACGTCACTGGTTGGATCCTGGAGCTGGACCGCGGCTGCGGCATTCCCTATGAGGGCAACTATTCGTCCTGGTTGGAGCAGAAACAGAAGCGTCTCGGCCAGGAGGAGAAGGAGGAAACCGCCCGTCAGCGGGCCCTCAAACATGAACTGGAATGGGTGCGCCAGTCGCCCAAGGCCCGCCAAGCCAAATCCAAGGCCCGCATCAAGGCCTATGAGGAGCTTCTGGCCAAGGCGGCCGAGCAAACGCCCGGCGCCGCCCAGATCACTGTTCCGCCCGGGCCGCGGCTCGGGGACCTGGTCATCGAGGCGGAAGGGTTGTCCAAGGGCTACGGCGATCGGCTCCTGATCGAGGATCTGAGTTTCAAGCTTCCGCCCGGCGGCATCGTCGGCGTCATCGGCGCCAACGGTGCGGGCAAGACGACCCTATTCCGCATGATCACCGGCCAGGAGACCCCTGACAGAGGGTCCCTGCGCATCGGCGATACGGTCCAGCTGGGCCACGTCGATCAGTCGCGGGACTCCCTGGACGATACCAAGACCGTTTGGGAGGAAATCTCGGGCGGGCTCGACACGATTCTGCTGGGCAAACGGGAAGTCCAAAGTCGGGCCTATGTTTCCTGGTTCAATTTCAAGGGCGGCGACCAGCAAAAGAAGGTAGGCCAGCTCTCGGGCGGCGAGCGCAACAGGGTGCATCTGGCAACCATGTTAAAATCGGGCGCTAACGTGCTTCTGCTGGACGAACCGACCAACGACCTCGACGTGGACACGTTGCGCGCGTTGGAGGACGGCCTAGCCAACTTCGCCGGCTGTGCCGTGGTCATCAGCCACGACCGCTGGTTCCTCGATCGCCTCGCCACCCATATCCTAGCCTTCGAAGGGGATAGCCAGGGGGTCTGGTTCGAAGGTAACTTCGAGGACTACGAGGAAGACAAGCGCCGCCGCCTCGGCGACGAAGCGTGCGAGCCCCACCGTATCAAGTACAAGCCGCTGACGCGGTAAGAAAGGAGCCTCATATGAAAACCTATGAAATCGCCAGCATTCAAGGCTACCTGCGCAAGACCTTTGGCAACAACCGGCTGATCATCAAGCCGCCGGCCAAACCGAATGCGCCTGTCGAAGTCTACATCAGCGATGAGTTCATCGGCGTCCTGCACCGCGATGAGGACGAGGGAGAGGTTTCCTACTCCCTGATGGTGACGATCCTCGATATCGACCTCAAGGGCGTCGAATAATCGGTTTCCGGTTTTAGCCGCAACGTTTCAGTTCGCGGCCACCGATTTGCTCTTCGCGGCTTCGGCGGTTTCCGCCTTGAGGGTGGCCGTCTTTTCGCGCAACGCCTCCAGAAGCCCGGCAATGGTCCCGCCCCGCTGTTTGATGATGGAGGCGAATTCGTTGCGGAGCGTCATGCTCATGGAGGTCCCTTCGACCACTATGTCGGTGACCTTGTAGAGACCATTCCTGCCGCCGACCCGCCAATTGACCGAAATGGGTTCGCCGGTGGTGCCGCGGTTAATCTTCGAGAATACGGTGGCCCGCTTCTCGTCCTTGGCGATGGTCTTCACGACACCGAGATTTTCGCCAGCATAGCTGGCGAACCTGTCAACGTAGGACACCGCCATCAGATCCTCGAACAGGGTATGGTATTCGGCCCGTTCCGTCTTGTCCGCCTTGCGCCAGTATTTGCCCAGCACCCAGCGGCCGATGGACCGCACGGCGAAATGTTCGTTGAATAGGGTACGGAACCTGTCCACGCGCTCGGAACGCGAGATATCGGGAGCGGTCAGCGACCGGACCGTCTGATCGGCCAGAGATTCGATGAAATCCCGGGAGCCCGCCTCCATCCCCACCGTATCGGCACCGGCAACCCAGGCCGGGTTCAGAACCAGAATTCCCAACAGAACCCCAAGAAATTGCCGTCTGATCCACATTCGCCTGCTTCGCATCGGTTCCGCTTCTTCCTGCTCCGTCATTACGACTCTCTGATGGTAGACCGGGACGCTTCATCGCGTGGGGACCGCTCCCCTATCACAACCGGAACGGAAATACCAGACGATCCTAGAGCGGATTCACGACATGAACCGAGTTCCGGCAATGACCTGGTTTATGTCGATCGTGCTCTGGCCCCCTCATGACAGAGCTTACATACACGCCGGGGTTTTGCCATTTCCTTGGCCAAATGGGCGGGCCGTGCTATCACCGGGGCCCGCCTGCGGAAGCAGCCTCCTGGGCGACGCGTGACGAGGAATCCATGACCCATACCGATCAATTCGGGCCCAAGCCGACAACCTTATTGGTCGCATCGCCTCTGCCCCACGATGTACGCGTATCGTTCGAGTTCTTTCCGCCCAAGGACGACCGGGCGGACCAGGCGCTCTGGGCTTCCCTTGAGCGTCTCGCGCCGGTCAGGCCCGCCTTCGTGTCGGTAACCTACGGTGCCGGCGGATCAACCCGCGAGCGGACCCATGATACGGTGCTCCGCATTCACCATGAAACCGACATCGAACCGGCCGCGCACCTGACCTGCGTTGCCGCCACCCGAGATGAGATAGACGAGATCGCCCGGCATTATTGGAGCGCCGGCATCCGCCACATCGTCGCGTTGCGGGGCGACATGCCCGACGGAACGGACAAGTACCAGCCCCACCCGGAGGGCTATGCCTATGCCGTCGACCTGGTAGAGGGTCTGAAAAAGATCGCCGACTTCGAGATCAGCGTCGCCGCCTATCCGGAAGTCCACCCGGATGCGCCGAACGCCGAGTTCGATCTCGACTACCTCAAGCGTAAGATCGACGCCGGGGCGTCGCGCGCCATCACCCAATATTTCTTCGATCCCGAGACTTTTCTCAGGTTCCGCGACCGTTGCCGGGCCAAGGGGATCACGGTGCCTATCGTCGCTGGGATCATGCCTGTGACCAATTTCAGGACCGTCAACCGGTTCTCGGCCATGTGCGGCGCTTCGGTGCCCCAGTGGATGCACGATCTGTTTGATGACCTTGACGACGACCTCGGGACCCGCAAGCTGGTCGCGGCCACCGTGGCGACAGAGCAGTGCCGCATCCTGCACGCCAACGGGGTCGAGGACTTCCATTTCTATACCCTCAACCGGCCTGACCTGACCTACGCCATCTGCCATATCCTAGGCGTGCGGCCGATCCGCGGGAGTGGGGGCTAGGCAATGGCCCATATTCTAGACGTTCTGGCCGACCGTATCCTACTTTGTGACGGTGGCACCGGCACCCGCATCCAGGCCATCGACCTGGAGACCGAGGCCGATTTCTGGGGACATGAGAACTGTTCAGACATCCTGACCCGCTCGCGCCCCGACGTGATCGCGGGCGTGCATCGCGCCTATTTCGAGGCCGGCTCGGACATGGTGATCTCCAACACCTTCGGGGCCTCCCCGGTGACCCTGGGCGAATTCGGTCTGACCGATGAGGCCTACGGCTTGTCTAAGGAATCGGTCGAACTGGCCCGCTCGGTGGCCGACGAATTCAAAGCCGACGGACGCCAACGCTTTGTCCTGGGCGATATCGGCCCGGGGACCAAGCTGCCCAGCCTGGGCCATATCGACTACGACACGCTGGAGGATTCCTTTGCCGTCCAGTCGGCGGGGTTGATCGCCGGTGGAGCGGACGCCTTCCTGATCGAGACCTGCCAGGACCCGCTGCAGATCAAGGCCGCCGTCAACGCCGCCAAACGGGCGCGGGATGACGCCGGCACCGACACGCCGCTGTTCGTTCAAGTGACGATCGAGACCACGGGAACCCTGCTGGTGGGCAGCGACATCGCGGCGGCCGCCACGGCGATGGAGGCGTTGGGCGTGCCGCTCCTGGGCCTCAACTGCGCCACGGGGCCGCAGGAAATGGCGGAACACGTCAAGTGGTTGGCCGAGAACTGGCCTGGGCTGATCTCCGTGCAACCCAATGCCGGTCTGCCCGAATTGGTCAACGGCCAGACCCGCTATCCGCTGGGCGGCGAGGAACTGGCGAGGTGGCTGGAACGCTTTGTCGAAGAGGACGCCATCAACATCGTCGGCGGCTGCTGCGGCACCGATACCCCGCATATCGAAGCCTTGGATGCCATGCTGCGCCGCCGGGCCACGAAGGGGGCCAGGCGCCCGGCCCCGGTTCGGCGTCAGGTCCATTGGGTGCCGGGGGCGGCGTCGCTCTACGGCCAAGTCCCCTTTCGTCAGGAGAACGCCTTTTTCTCCATTGGCGAACGCTGCAACGCCACCGGCTCGAAGAAGTTCCGCGACCGTGTGCAGGCCGAGGACTGGGACGGCTGCGTCGCTCTGGCGCGCGATCAGGTAAAGGGCGGCTCCAACGCCATCGATGTCTCAACCGCCTATGTAGGCCGCGACGAGGCCGCCGACATGACCGCGGTGGTCTCGCGCATGCGGGGTGCGGTGTCTTCGCCGCTGGTCATCGATTCGACTGAACTCGGCGTTCTGGAAACGGCCTTGAAGCTCTACGGCGGCAAGGCGATTATCAACTCCATCAACCTGGAAGACGGCGAAGGCCCGGCGGCGGCACGCCTGGAGCTGGCCCGCAAGTACGGCGCCGCGGTGATCGCACTGACCATCGACGAAGACGGCATGGCCAAGGATGTCGACGGCAAGATCCGCATTGCCAAGCGGATCTACGGTTTGGCGGTGACTGAACACGGCCTCAAACCGTCAGATCTTTTGTTCGATCCTCTGACTTTTACCGTCTGCACCGGTAACGAGGATGATCGCAGGTTGGCCATCGAGACCCTGGACGCCATCGCGCGGATTTCGAGGGACATGCCCGAGTGCCAGGTCGTTCTCGGTCTGTCCAATGTCTCCTTCGGTCTCAAGCCGGCAGCACGTCACGTCCTGAATTCGGTATTCCTGGACGAGAGTTTAAAGCGGGGGATGACGGGCGCCATCGTCCATCTTTCCAAGATCAAGCCGCTGCACAAAATCCCGGACGAAGAGGTCGAGGTGGCGATGGACCTCATCTACGACCGGCGCCGCGAGGGGTATGACCCCCTGAAGGCCCTGATCGAACTCTTTGCCGAGCGCACGGTGGTGGACGAAGCGGTCAAGACTGTCCCGACGACGCTCGAGGAACGCCTCGAACAGCGCATCGTCGACGGTGACCGCCAGGGCCTGAATGCAGATCTCGATGAGGCCCTGAAGGTTCACGCCCCCTTGGACATCGTCAACGACATCCTGCTGGACGGCATGAAGATGGTGGGCGAGCTGTTCGGCTCCGGCCGGATGCAGCTTCCCTTCGTCCTGCAGTCGGCCGAGACCATGAAGGCCGCCGTGGCCTATCTCGAGCCGCACATGGACAAGGAGGATAACGCCGAGAAGGGCACCATGGTCCTGGCGACCGTTAAGGGCGACGTGCATGACATCGGCAAGAACCTGGTCGATATCATCCTCACCAACAACGGCTACCGGGTGGTCAACCTCGGCATCAAGAAACCGGTGCAGGACATCATCGACGCGGTCAAGGAATGCAAGCCCGACGCCGTGGGCATGTCGGGCCTGCTGGTGAAGTCGACCGTCATCATGCGCGAAAACCTGGAAGAGATGACTCGCCAGGACGTCGAGATTCCCGTCTTCCTTGGCGGGGCGGCCTTGACCCGTAAGTATGTGGAAGAGGATTGCCGCAAGTCCTACGGATTGGGGCGCGTCGCCTACGCGCGCGACGCCTTCGACGGATTGACCCTGATGGACAAGGCGGTGTCCGGCAGCTTCGATGCCCACATTAACGCTACGGCGGAGACACGGGACAAACGCCCGTCGAGAACCAAAAAAGAACTCCCGGCTCCCGAATTCAGGTCTGTTGACTGGGACGCGATCAAGCTGCGCCGGGCCGACCTAATGGTGGCGACCGAAGTGCCGGAGCCGCCCTTCTGGGGCGCCCGAGTCCTGGAGAAGGTCGATCCCAAGGCGCTGGTCCCGTTCCTCAACGAGACCATGCTGTTCCAGTTCCATTGGGGCTTCAAGAAGGCGGGCAAGTCGTTGGCGGAATGGAAGACCTGGGCCGATGCAGACGTGCGTCCCATCCTCAAGCGCATGCTCTATATCTGCGAGGCCGATACCATCCTGCGGCCTCGGGCCGTCTACGGCTTCTGGAAGTGCGCGGCCGACGGTGACGCGGTGGTCCTGTTCGAGGAAGACGGCGAGACCGAGGCCGCGCGCTTCTCCTTCCCTCGCCAGGCCAGGGCGGAGGGGCTTTGCGTGGCCGATTTCTTCCGTGAGGCGGATACGGGGGAACGGGACGTCATTGGGCTGCAGGCGGTGACCATGGGCCAGAAGGTCGCCAACGTTGCGCGTGACTGGTTCGAGGGCGACCGCTACCAGGACTATCTCTACCTTCACGGCCTCGGCGTCGAAATGGCTGAGGCCCTGGCCGAGTACGTGCATAAACGAATCCGCAGCGACCTAGGCTTCGGGCACGAAGACGCGCGCGAGATGGAAAGGGTTCTCAAGCAGGGCTATCGCGGTTCGCGCTATTCCTTCGGCTATCCGGCCTGCCCCGACCTGGCACAGCAGCGCCCACTGCTGGGCCTTCTGGGAGCGGAGCGCATCGGACTGAAGATGGCCGAACACGACCAACTCCACCCGGAGCAGTCGACGGCAGCCATCGTGGTTCATCATCCCCAGGCCAAGTATTTTACTCTCTAAACTTCTTTGAAGACCCTCATCCTCGGCGGGATTCCCGTGCCGCCGCACGACCGGCAGAGCACCATGGTTGTATGTCCCGGGGGGTGTGTGGGACGATACGTCCCGGGTTCGCGCCGCCAATCCCCGCTTTGCCGCGCGGTGGCTTCCCCCGACCCGTTGCACAGGGGAAAATACCGGAAATTCTTCGGCGACCGATCGGCGTTCTTTCCGTCCATCGCCGCTCAGGTGGGGAGTGGCAATGCAACCGTCAAGATACTATCGGTTGGCGGATCGCCCGAAGACGCGATATCCTTAGCCGCAATCAAAAAGGACCGGAACGTCGGGCAAGTCATGGTGGATATCGACTCCTCCCATTATGAAATTTTCATCAAGGTCGGGGATCACTGGGAGATTCAGGCCCGCTATCCGGCGACTCAGAAAGACGTTGCGGTCGAAGAAGCCCGGACTTTCGAGCGCGCCATGAATGCCCCGGTCAAGGTCTCCCATGAGACATTTGATGCGGCAAGCGGCCTCTACAAGGGAAACATCATCTATCGTACCGACGATCTGTACAGGGACAAAGGCCCCGCAGAGCCCGACCGTCATGGTGGCGGTGACGACGATTGGGACTACCCCGAAGACGACACCCTTCCGACCACCGACGAGGACGGCTACTTCATCATCAAAGAGAATGAGGATGTACTGCGGAAGAAGAAAAGGGCGGCGGCCGACCATAAGGTGCGGCTAATCCGGGTCGGGGTGATGACCTTGCTGAGCCTTCTGGTCTCGATCGTCGTCACCTTTATCCTGTCCTCGTCGCCGCCGAAGTTGAATGCTCTGAAGAAGCTATTCGGGATGGCCGTACACGCGGACGTCCTGCTGGTGACCTTCATCGGGATGTTTGCCGTCAGTTTTGTGGCGCTCTCTCTGGTTTTTCTGTCCGATTTCATATTGCCGCCGGAGCCGCAGGAGCGGAAAAGGGAGGACGGGGGGGCCAAGACGCCGGAAATCACGCCCGAGGAATCCACAGCCCAATGGCTCAAGGAGCGCGAGGCCGAAGACAGCGAAGCGGAAGCGGAACACGAGGAGATCCCGCCGGTGCCCGAAGAAGAGCCGGAAGCAATGCTTGCGGAGAAAAACCCCGCAGCCCCGGAAGGCCTGTCCGCCGACGGGGAGAGCCCGCGCCGGTTGATGCTGTCCTTCATGAATATGATCCGCGAGGAGATCGCGGTCCCGCCGGAGCAGCTCGATACCTTCAACCGCTTTGGGGTCAACCTGTTCCTGGCGGGTGCGGCGGAATCTCTTGGCAAAGACAAGGGGCTCCCCCACGAAGACATCGCACTGATCCTAGCCGAAGCCGTGGTTCAGGTCGGGACGGGAGCCGACCAAGCCGTGAAGTTTGCCGAGGCATACGAGAATTATTTATTGAACGCCCGCTATATGGAGATGTTCGAAACCGGCCGCATGGCCGTGAATAGCTTTCTCGAAGACGACAGTGATGGCGCCAGACGCCTCAAACCGGCGATGGTGCTCTGGAACGAGCCAAAGAAGGAGAAAGCCCCCAGTGGGGCCGTCGCCGTGATGTTCACCGACATGGTGGGGTCGAGCGACCTTAACCAGACGCTCGGCGATGTGGTGGCCCAGCACGTGGTGCATACCCACAATCGCATCGTCCGCCAGGCCCTGCAGGACTACTACGGGCGTGAGGTCAAGCACATGGGGGACGGCATCATGGCGTCCTTCACCAATACGGCCAATGCGGTCAAGGCGGGACTGGTCATCCAGAAACGGGTGCTCGCCAACAATCAGGCGGAAAAGGACATCCCGCTGCATTTGCGCATCGGAATCAACGTGGGCGAACCCATCGTCGAGGAGGACGATCTGTTCGGTATCACGGTGCAGTTTGCGGCCCGCCTCTGCGCCGCTTGCGAGATGGACAGGGTCCTGGTCTCGGAAAGCGTCAAGGCGCTCTGTGCAGGCAAGGATATCTCGTTCGTGGACAAGGGAACCCGGAACCTCAAAGGCCTCCCCGAGCCGGTCCACGTCTTCGAGCCGACCTTGAAGGGTTAGGGCCTAGGGCCTTGAGCCGGGAGGACAGCCCCTTCCATAATTCTCTCCACCACGGCCGCCACTTCATTGCGGTCGAGCCGGCGGCGGGCCTGCAAGGCACCGGCGACTCCGTTGATGGCGGCCCACATCTTGGGCGCGTTGAGGGCTTCTTTCGCGGTATCAACCGTTTGGCTGTCGATGCGGGTCCAATCGTCGGGATAGCGCCGGGCGATCACTTTCAGGCCACAGTGGCGGCCGCGGGCTTCGGCCAGCAGTCCGAGACAAAGCGCGAAGGAAGACGGTTCGGCACCGGCCACGGTTCCGCCCTCGTCGGGCCCGTGAACGCAGATGTGATCGAAGCTCAGACCGGAATACCAGAAACCCACGGCCTCGCCGGCGACTCGGATTGCCTGGTAACGCGGTATGATTTGCGGAGAGACGGGCATAAAGATGGGGGCTCATACCAAGGTGCGGTGATAATGACCCATAGAGATCGCTTATACAGCCCGTCGGGTAGGAGGAAAGACGCAGGCGATGCGGCGCATCGTCAAGGCTTCCCGACGCCCTCCGACGGGCTGT
>PIVK01000089.1 GCA_003354135.1 Rhodospirillales bacterium | reverse complement strand
TTCAAAAACAAAAAATGAGCCAATCTTACAGCTCCAAATCACGATTTTGGCCAATCTTATTCTTCTAGATCTCTGCTCGAGGAGTGACGCGTGCACGACGAGAAAGCTTGTGACCGGGAATAAGGCTTGGCGTTGAATGGCTTCTCGTGCACTCGTGCATCCTGTGACTTTGACACGTAGCACGGCTGAGCCAGCTGCCAGCGATTTTCGAAACAACCAAGCAAATTGAGCCTTTCGTGCGACATCGCAATATTCCAAATGCCCCCGAAGAGAAAAGAGGAAGGAGAAGGACTCTTCATCGATAAGCTCAAGGCAGGCATTGGTGATGCGGCTTTCTTTAGAGCAACAGTCACGAAAGACCCAAAGAAAAAGAGAGCACGGTATTCAGTAACTTACTACGACGGCTGCCCTACTGTTGAATCTTCGAAACCGGTCTATTTTGATAATAAGAGACGGGCAACTTTAGTTTGTGTTCCTGATCATCAGTTGAAAGGGAAAAGTGCTATCGAAAGAGCAGAAGTTTTGACAAGCTTGTTTTTAGACAAAGCGAAAAGGTCAGTACTTATGAGAAAGAAAAAGCTTCATACTATTACCATATCACATTTTATATCGGCCTTAACGCACATGCCCTTCTGTCTGCAGTCTGAGCAGCGGAGCTGTAAACGCGGCGAATGGAAGTCCAAGTGGAACTGTTGGTGAAGTGCCACAGACTGGGGAGGGTGGAAGTAAGTTCCTGAAGTGCAAGATCCGTACAGCACAGACTTCCTTTTCAGCTTCCTTTCCATTAATTCGTCCTTCTAAAAACCATAGGAAAGAAACGTACGAGGCACACCGTAAACCGCTTCACCGTAGAGCACGGCGAATCGGGGGTGGGTAGGAAACGAAATGCAGCAGCACATGTCCCGAAGCCCATGGACACTGCAGACGCAGCACGAGCATTTGCCTCGAATCGAGCAGCCGCGACGGCTCACACGACGATCATGGGCGCCGACTTCCGGCTCCCGTCGAGGCACGTCGAGGCCGCCCAATCCTCGCTCTCCACCACCACGCCTCCGCCCAGTGATGAGGCGGAAGAGATCCTGCGCATTGTTGCGGACCTTGCCGGCATCCTTAAGGTGGACCCGAAGCACCAGAGGGCTGTGCAGCCTGCGGTTGATCTGATCAAGAGGCAGGTAATGGAGATCGGTCGCCTGAGAGAGGCCCTTCTCCAGGTTCGCACTGAGCTTCGTGGCATCATCGGTGAACTGAAGGGCGAGGAGCTGAAGGTCATCGTGGCTCTGCAGGGCATGATATTCGACTTGCTGGATATAGCTGATGACGAGGCGGAAGGTCACAATGATTTTTTGACTTCATCTTCGTCGACCTCGTCGACTACTTCCCCGTCTTCGTCTTCGTCGTCTTCTTCTTCCTCCTCGTCCTCGTCCATGTCTCCATCTGCCGCGTCTTCCTCTAATACCGTCCCGCGGCTGACGAAAAGGGAACGCGAAGGCGCGGAGGCGTTAGCTGGCGTGACGGAAGTGTTTCGGCTCGAGAACCAGGGTAAATCGGTGGCGGCGGCCGAGATGCTCGCGTCGCTGCCCCAAGGAACGCAAGTTGGGGCGAAGACCATCGGGAACGCGAGTCACGCCTTGGAGCAGCTCCTCTACCGACTCGGCGGCCTCAACACAGTCGGTCGCGTCCTCGACTCCTTCTTCGCGCGGCCCGCGGTGCGCACTGCTATGACCGACCACGTGAAGGCGAGGACAGTGTCGCATGAGGAGGCTACTGTAGACGCGATCATAAAGACAGCCAAATCCTTCTTCACAGGTATCATGGCCGCAAGTGGCCGCCGGTCTGACACAAATACGAACGCTTTTTTTGCTGCGGCATCGGCACTTGTGCCGGTGACTGCACGTGAGGATAGAATGGTGCGCTCAGTCATGCGCGTGCTGGGGCTGTCTCAAGAGTCAGTGAAACGCGCGATCGAAATCCGAAAGGCCATGGTGGACACGGCCGCTGGCTGGTCATTAATCGAGACTCAGCCGCACGCTGACCGCGTTGACTGGTCGCCGCTCAAAAGGTGGCTCCACTCCGACGATGCGTCGACACCCGATAATGACAACAAGACTGAGATTATGGTTCACGTCTCCGACGACGGGACCATTGTCTCCTATGAGCTCCACGACAGGCGCTACTGGAACGACAAGCAGGAGGTGCTGAAGGCGCGCTTCCGCTCGACGCCGACTTTCGCTATCATGCAGCAAACGCACCTGGAAGAGGAGATGAGGAAGCGCCGCGCACAGGCTTCGAGGGCGGCCAAGGCGAAGCTCGAGCGAGGGCAGGAGCCAACCCCAGAGCAGGTCGAAGAGGAGGTTGCCGGGGTCGTTGCCAGGGTCAAGGAACGGGCGGCGAGGCGAATAGCGCGGCGGCGGCTTAAAAAAACTGGCATTATACGTGATCCGACGGCTGGTGAGGTGGACGCGGAGCGCGAGGGGGCGCCCGAGATCAGCGAGTTCGTCGTTGGAAAGCGGCAGTGGAAGGAGGCGCTCTGCAACTGCACCTTCAACCGCAAAGGCGGTGAATGCGACTGCCCGCTCTGCACCTACATAACGCACAATTACACGAGATTTCGGCGTGACATGACCAAATGGCACTCCAGCCCGAACCATTTTTGCCGCGAGGGCTGCATGGACGTGGGCAGTGGCTTTCGCGAGGCGCTGGTCGACGTGCACCAGTTGACGAAGTTTGTACTCTGCGGCAAGATCGAGGTGCCCGAGCTGACGAGGCAGGGTGCGAAGAGACCATTCTGGACGTACGGGCAGGGGTGCCTCCACTCCACCTGCTCCGCCCCTGTGCTGGGCCGTAGGTGCGGCTGGGACGATAAGGTACCGCCATGCCCGATGCTGGTATCTAAGGAACGGTACGCGTGGAAGCGATACGAGAACCAGCAGTCGGGCGTGAACAGAGAGACGGGCGAGCCTTTCTACCGCACCGAGTTCGTTCTCCACATCGGCACAGCCGTTGAATTCATCGGGGAGTTCAAGGAGCAGTACGCATCTTGGCTACCGCACTACCACCTGGATCGGTTGATCAAGAACAACAAGCGGCTGCTTAACGACAAAGTCCAGCTCACAGAGCTCGTGGAAGCGACGACGCTCCAGTCCGTCTCAGATTACGCCTCGCAGCCAAGCCTCCCCAGGGAATTTACACCGACGTGTCAGTCCAAAAAGAAGATGAATAACTGCGTTATGCTGCTCAGCTTCAAACCGTATTTGGTCAATAGATATGTGGAGAAGCGCGGTAGGCGCGATGCGCGGACTGTCAAAGGCACTCGCAACGAATGCATCGTGGTGTACGGCCTCTTCGATTCCGACATCAAACCTTCGGCGCAGCAGTACAACATGCAGAGACTCGACGCGGAGATGTATCTCAAGTTCGGCTTCACGGTACATGGCGAGTTCTTCGTGAACAGGATGCGAATTCCGCGCTACCAACTCCGTGCCCCAACAGCCGAAGACGATACTGAGGACGAACCTGAAGGCGCACAGGAACGCAAATGCGCGACGATGGGAAAGCGCGTGCTGATATATTTTTCTAGCTTGAACGATCATTATGCAGGCATCGTTGATGGATACGACAGCGAGAAGGATGGCGGCTGTTACTATCGCGTCGTCTTCGACGACGGCGACGAAGAGGACTACCCATGGCGTGATGTCCAGCTCGGCATCTTCTGGAACGTGACTGGCGGTTTCGTTCCTGCGGAGCACGAAGAGCCGCTGCCAACCGGGAGCATCGCGAGCGCAGGGGGGGTGGAATGGGCGCTTGCGGATGAGAAGGAGCTCAAGCCGCGCTTGCCGCTCTTGAAGAACCACTACGAGTCCACCGACGGTGCGGGTTTGTTTCAGGGCGAGACGAACTACGGCCAGATCGGGCGCGGCGCCACCGGTCCCTCGAAAGTAGTTCGCCACGGTATTATCGACGTGGCGAACCACGGGAAGAATGTCAGCGATCCCGCAGGAGGGCAGTTCCAGGCACGACTGAACGAGTCCGTCGCGTCAAACCATGAGGTGTATCCCGGGACTCGGAATATCGTGCTTTACATGGCGCAGCACCACCCTTCGCCCGCCACAGGAGCTGGGGAACGGAATAAGCCGACAACCTGGTCTCCAGACACGAAAGTCTACGCCTACTACTCACGAGACCTACTCAGCAGTAGGAAGAATCAGCACTTCAAACCGTACCTGAACTCGAAGAAGTATCACTCTCGTCGCGGGTTGTGCACTAGCGCTTCGCGTGCGGACACCTTTGGACCTCTCTGCGTTAACGAGGCCTTCTGTGCGTGCTTGAAGTGTCTGGAGCTCAAGTTCGAGGAGTGCTTGGTCAAGAAGCACGTCGGTCAAGTGAGAACGGTGGAGGTTCCACGTCAGAAGGGCGAAAAGGCGGTCGTGACGCAAGCGCTGGCGCTTCCTGCTTTCGTCACTGGGGTGAAGAAGAACGAAACCTGGGCAGTGATTGCAGCGGAGGATGAGCGGGCGACGGAGGGGAGGTACTGGCTGGCTCGCATTCTGGAGGACCCATACCAGAACCCTGAAGCATTTTTGCACTGTGGCGAGAGATTTGAGAAGGGGTACTACATTGCGAAGATCCACTGGCTGCGGTGTGTTCGGCGGGGCGTGGTGCGGTCGTACAAAGAAGAGAGAACATTGAGCTACTTGTCTATGAATGCCGCCATTCGCACGGATGGACCAGTAAAGCTCGCAAAGCCGCGGAGAGGGACGAGGAAAGGCGAGCTGGATCTGAGCAGCGAAGAGCAGACCCGCATCTTCAATGCAACTTAAAGTCTTATTCCCATTGTCTTTATTTGCGTATAGAAGTGACGGATTTCGAACGAGCGCAGGGCGCTGGTTTCATAGACCCAACGCCGGCTCTCTAGGGCGAAGAAGAGCGAAAAAAAACGAAATTTCCGATATCAGACGTTTTTGCATGGCTTTTTAGGAATCTCCATCATAGTGCATCATATAAATCCTTAGACTTGGAGGCAGCGAAGCGGAGTCGCCGCCGCCGACATGGTCTTCTCT
>PIVK01000240.1 GCA_003354135.1 Rhodospirillales bacterium | reverse complement strand
ACAAACTCATTATTCATGCAGAATCAATCAATCAATCAATCAATAATCAGCTCAAAAAAAGTATAAACAAGAAAAGTGGTCAACGCAGAGCGTTAACAGATCTTGCCTAATCTCTCATAACAGGACACATGACCTTGAACTTTGACCTCTTAGGTCATGTTACCATTGAACTCCCTGAACCATAAATATGGAGGTAGCTAGCCTTAAATTCCTTCTCATATGTCCAGAAGTGCCCAAACTGGGATTTTTAATATATTTAGGCTAAAGGTCACAATGACCTTTGACCTCAAGACCTTTGAGATCAAAGGTCAAGGTAAGTTTTAGGATGGCTTTGAAAGGCTACCAAATGAGTAAATAACATTTTTGTGGGATTTTCAATGTTTAGTGGCCATTTTGGACATGACCTTGACCTTTGACCCCCAAGGTTATGTTACCATTAAACTCGTTAACCCCATAAATAGGGGGGTAGGTACCTTAAAAATCCTTCTCCAGGGTCTGGAAGTGCCCTAACTGGGACCTTTAATATATTTAGGCCTAAGCTCACAATGACCTTTGAGGTCCAAGGTCAAGGTCATTTTATAATTGCATTTTTATTGCTCAGGCAAGTTTTAAAATGGTTTTGAAGGGCTACCAAATGGATAAATAGCATTTACATGAGATTTTAAATGTCTAGCGACCATTTTGGGCATGACCCTCACCTTTGACCTCCAAGGTCATGCCAAGGTCATGTCATAATTAAACTCCCTGTCCCTTAAATAGGGGGTGGGTACCCCTAAATTTCATCTCAGAGGTCTAGAAGTGCCGAAACTGGGACTTTTAATATATTTAGACCAAAGGTCACAATGACCTTTGAGGTCAAAGGTCAAGGTCATTTTATAATTTTATATTTTATTGCTCAGGCAATTTTTAGGGTGGTTTTGAAATGTTACCAAATGAATAAATAGCAGTTACATGGGATTTTAAATGTTTACCGGCCATTTTGACCATGACCTTGACCTTTGACCTCCAAGGTCATGTCATCATTAAATTCCCTGACCCAAAAATAGTGGGTAGGTACCCCTAAATTCCATCTCTGAGGTCTAGAAGTGCCCAAACCATGATTTTTAATATATTTAAACTAAAGGTCACAATGACCTTTGAGGTCAACGGTCAAGGTCATTTTATAATTTTATTTTTTACTGCTAAGGCAAGTTTCTAGGGTGATTTTGAAAGGTTGCCAAATGAATGAATGACATTTTTATGGGATTTTC
>PIVK01000239.1 GCA_003354135.1 Rhodospirillales bacterium | reverse complement strand
GAGGATATGTTTGTTGACAAGCTCACTGAGATGGGTAATACTGATGTGGTCACCCACACCATAGAAACAGGTGACCACCCTCCCATCAAGTTGAGAAAAAGAAGACTGCCCTTTGTCCAACGTCCAATATTGGAGAACATGATCATGGACTTGACAAAGACAGGGCAGATAGAACCTAGTGATAGCCCTTGGGCTTTCCCTGTCCTCTTGGTGAGGAAGAAGGATAGCTCTTGGAGGTTCTGTGTTGACTACCGTCGTTTGAATGAAATAACCCGCACAGATGCATACCCCCTACCTCGAATAGAGGATGCTCTGGATGCCTTGACAGGAGCTAAATACTTCTGCAGTTTAGACCTCCTTTCAGGATTTCATCAAGTCCAAATGGAGTGCTCTAGCAAGGAGAAAACTGCCTTTGCCTCAGACTATGGGCTGCATCACTGGAATGTGATGCCCATGGGTCTGAAGAATGCTCCTTCTAGCTTCCAGAGGTGTATGGATCTGGTTTTGAGAGGACTCACCCCTAGACAATGTCTAGTATACCTAGATGACATTGTGGTTTTTGGATCCACCTTTGTTGAGACACTAACCAACCTCAGAGCAGTTTTGACCAGGTTAAGACAAGCAGGTCTTAGGCTCAAAGCAAAAAAGTGTCACTTGTTCCAAACCACAATTGAATTCCTGGGTCATGAGGTGAGCCACAACCAGATCAAGACCAGCCATAGGCTCACTGATGCCATAGTCCACTTTCCACATCCCACAAACATCAAAGAGGTGGAGAGATGGGTGGGCATGTGTGGCTTTTACTCAAAGTTCATCCCTGATTTGCAAGGCACCATAGCCCCTTTGAATGCCTTGAAGAGGAAAGGTGTTCAATTTGAGTGGTCTACAGAGTGTCAGGAGTCCTTTGACAAGGTAACGAAGATCCTGACCACTCCCCCTGTGCTGGCCATGCCCAGGCCAGTGGTAGATCCAGAAACAGACTACTTTGTCTTGCATACTGATGCCAGCAATAGGGGTATAGCTGGAATACTGCATCAGATGCAAGATGGAGAAAAGAAAGTAGTGAGGTATGGAAGCCATGTCCTCAGTGATTCACAGAAGAATTACTGCACCACCCAGAAGGAACTACTGGCTGTAGTCACCTTCTGTAAGGAGTTCAAGCCATATATTTGGGGTCAGCCCTTGGTAATTGAAACTGACCATAGTTCCCTGAAATGGCTCAAGAACTTTAAGGAACCTGAGGGCATGTT
>PIVK01000088.1 GCA_003354135.1 Rhodospirillales bacterium | reverse complement strand
ACTGGGTCGCCATCGAGACGGTGGTCGAACGCCGCGAAGTCCGCGACCTGATTCCCCGGCTCAGGACCGCGGGCGCCGAAGGGATCCTGGAGATCGACCTTAAGAACGTCGGCTAGGGCATTTTCCCATCGCAACTCCAGACCATACCGGTGTTGCACTTGGAATGTGAATTTAGCCCCTTCAGGTTATGAGACTGCAAGGGGCATTTGTAAGTTGCTGTTTATAATGTCGTTTCGCATGCCATGTATGTGAATGTGTAAGAAAATGTGGAAATTTCGAAGCGTTTATTCACGCTCCCAGGTCGTCAGGCCTGGGAGCATGCAACATGTATGCTGACGATCCCGTCGGTAAAGGAATATGGGTTATGCACTTACTTGGGGGTCAGTAGACCATCCAGATGAACAGGCCGACCAAAATCACGAAAACCGATCCAAATACGCCAACCAAGCCTCGCGCTCTGAATTCCCATCCGTTCGGCGTCTTCAGTTCAATCGAGTTGTCCGTGTGAGTGGCCTCGAGTCTTACTGGATCGGTTCCGGAATCTACCATGGCGGCGCCCCTTA
This sequence comes from Rhodospirillales bacterium, assembly GCA_003354135.1. GTDB lineage: Bacteria > Pseudomonadota > Alphaproteobacteria > Rhodospirillales > GLO-3 > GLO-3. Next base: position 4,501 of record PIVK01000088.1, on the reverse strand, counting down.
CCCTCTGAGCCTTTGCCGGACACGTTCATCGCTGGCCCACCATTCAGCGTCCCGCTTGTAACTTTGCGCAAGGTCTCTAAGCATTCGGCTCGTAAATGGCATTTCGTTCATAAGCGTATCGGCATAACCAATAAATTCCGTTGCTTTATCCCGTTCTCGTTGACTGTCAACTTTCCTGAACTCTACACCACCTGAGTTATAATAGCCGATACGCATGCCTATCGAAATTTCACTGGAGGCAATTTCCTCGAAAATCTGCCGCACCTCTTCCCTAGGCCAAATTTCATCTTTGCCTGGGCCGCAGTTAGACAAAAGATGACCGATTCTCTGGTCACCGATGGCAGCCCGGGCATGTGTTTTGGCAAGATTACGTGCTTCTAAAATCCAGTTTCTAAGTTTATCCACATTGATACTGCCTTTCTCTTCCATGCAAGGAAGGATGGAGACATGTTCCAAGGCCCGGTACGCGCGACTGGCAACGTTTTTTTTGTCTTCTGGTTCAGCAGGTAAATCCCAGTCATCCGGGTCAGTGCCGCCATCATCACGCTTAAAATAAATGGCGAGCAACTGCATGAACAGCAGGGGCGATTCTGCTATTTTCTTTGATAGATTTGGAAGGCCATATTTTGAGGTCGGCGTTAGAACTTCGATGTAAAGGTATTCCAGTTTTGCGAGGTCACGCCGCTCGATATCGTTGCGCTTATTCAAGGACCCAAATACACTCTCAATATCGCACCCGTCTGGTCGCAGATGTTTATCCTGTTCAGTTGTGTTGGTCAGAATATCGTTTAAAAGCCAAATCAAGTAGTCGGAATCTATTGAATCCGGTTCCAAATGTGCAACGTGGAATGCCGCATAGGGACGGTTAACCTCTATCAGTTTGCCGATCAGGAAGTTTAAGTCGTTCGGCTTGAAATGGTTCCATACGGGCTTTACGGTTTCCCAATAAGACTGTTCGAAACCCTTTCCCCAATCGTGTAATCGTTCCCAAGTCTGCTTGGCAAATGGCGCGGCAAGAGCAAGGCGCAACTTGGTTTCTTGATCTGCTTTGCATTCCAGCAGCCGGTCCATGAGATTGCCTAACACATCAGCAGATGAGGAGTCGTCAAATTGATGAAGTAAACCGGCTAGGCACTGGTCTACGCGGCCCATATTTTCCTTTTCATCCGTGAGAAGGCACTGAACGGCGAATTCTCGCACCTCCTCTTCAGACAGAATTTCCTGTTCCAAGAGAGAGCCGATCACGGACCCACCATCAACCATCCGACACAGGCGCAGTATTCCATCCGTCCCAGCCGCAGCGAGCACCTCTTTCAATGCGATAACCCTGTGTTCCGAAAGCCGCTTTTCATGCTCAAAATTATCGAAATCGTCACCCTTCAACTCCTCGGGAGAATAATCCACCCAATGCTTTGCGAAGAGCCAATGGTGTTTGAGGACGATGTCAGTCGGTTCAAGCAGGTCATAGATAATTCGACCATCGGCGTAGCCTGACTCATCCATGTTTCGGTGACGACGCGCACGATAGGTTAAGGTGCTGGTGCGTACTCGCTCGCGCAACTCAATGATGTCCTCATCCGGAGGAGACGATTTGAGCCACTGCTTAAATTGCTTCGTGACTAAGCTACGTTCCTTGGGAGGCACGGCGCTCAAGCAGCCGATCAGGTCCGAAAGTGTATCCTTTGTGGGGCAACCCCATGCCAATACAATCTCAAGGCATTTCCTCAGGAAATTGTAATGGTTTTCATCAACATGTCGGCTCAGTACTCCACTGGCGTCATTGCGCCAACGAGGGCAATATGTTCCGGATGTAAATCTCTGGTCTGGACGGAGGTGATTAATGCAGATTTGCCACCCGATATCGGGGTAGTTGCGACATAAGGTTTCCAGAACTTTACAACGTTGTTCAAACGTTGCCGCCGTGTGCGGCTTCCAACTCAATAAAATATCATTCAATGAACGAATCGGCTTGTTCGCCCAGTTATCCTCCAACGGGTATTGGGATAGCCGCGCAAGAATGGAGGTAACCCGAGGCAACCCCTTAGGATCCCAAGCTAGGAGCTCCAAGGCCCAAAGCATTCCAGTCCGATCGCAGCGAGAAAATATGCCGGAATCGACGGGCTCGAAAAGGTCTCTGAAGGAAGGCGTATCCTTGAGCAGCTCTTCATCAACGATATCCAAGAACGTTCCGGGCGCGGCCTCGGCATAACGTGGAAGATCGCCTTGTTGCGATTGCCATACACGCCCAATCTTGTCCTGTAATAGTTTCTTAACGAGATCGGCAACCCGTTCCGCTATGTCCACTCCCAACCGCCGTTGCAAGAAACCATTGCCGTATACCGCCAAGATGATGAGCGTTTCCCCGAGGCTTTCTCGAATAGCCCCCGAGTGGTCCCGGACTTTGTTATGCAAGTTGGCAGCCCAACGATCACTCTTCTCAAGATCGAGCGACGGGTCGTCTTCCCTCAGAACGGACTTAGCGACGGAAAAAAAGTGGTTTAGCTCACCCAATGTAATGTGGGCGATGATGGCATAGAAGCACTCCAACTTGGATACGACACCACGATATTCCCCCTCGCTCCAGATAGGAGAATCATTGAGGCATGCGAGCGAAGCCACCGTTTGTTCAATTGCGCCATATTCCTTGCCCGAAAGGACTTTCAGAATCGCCTGATCGTTTTCGTTGTTCGATTTCCAGGCACCGGCGAGCACCAAGGGTATCATGTCCCGAATGTTTGATGGCGTTGCCCATTGCGGTTCCTTTAGAGCAGGCAGTTTCGCTAATAGCCGACGAAGAATGGTTGGGGACATACCGCTGTGGTTTGACAGCCGGGAAATCTCCTCATGTTCGACCCCCATTGCCTCAAGGGCTTTGGAAAAACTCTCATAACTCGGAAGATCGACGGATACCTGGGCCTCACTGCCGATTACCCTCTTGTCAGTAATCACGATTGTGCGCCGATCGCGCAGAGTACGGGCCAATTCGGCTTCAGCCTCGTCATTAATGGCAATGGGAATAAATTGAGTAGGTATAGCTCCAAGTCGTTTTGCGGCCTCGGCGCTCGAAATGAGGATTCCTTGTTCGGCAAGTTCTTTAAGTTCATCGACGTTAAGCGCTGCGACCGAAACGAAGGCCAAAGCTTCTTCTTTCGATCCAGCGCTTACCACCAGGGGGTCGGCGGATGGGTTGCCAAGCCAGTCTTTAAGCGCCTTTTGGTGGTCTCCTATAGCGCTATCGAAGATCTTTTGGCTGAGCGGTGGTTTTGTTGCACCAGCCCAGGATTTCCAATAATCAGCTAAAATCTGGCACCCATCGCTTGGCACACCAAGCTGGGAAGCAAACCATACTTGTGCTGGGGCTGATTGCTCAAGCCACTGTTCGAGATCATTCGCGTCATAGGCACGAACATCTTTCCAGTTTCTTTCCGCAGTCTTTTTTTCTAGCCAAGCCTTTTTTTTAGGCCAATTACGGGGCGTTACGAAAACAAAGGTCGTCTCCTTTCGTTTTTGCTTGGGAATCGCGGATGTTCGAGCCTTGTAGTCGCCATTTGCTTTGCTAGTGGGATTGTCGTTACAGCCAAACTCCCATCCTGAAAGTCCTTGCGGAACCCAGGCAGACGCATTCTCCGATTCCACGTAACCGTCCCAACCATGCCGTTGGGAAAGATCGTGAGCAGGAAAATCGGACCGGGTGATCTCCAAGTCGGTTGAATGAACGAGACGCCGTATCAGCGCCGCTAGCAAACTTCGTGCTTCGATCTTCTCAGCCCATGCCGCAATACTCATTGCCTTGATATTGAGAAATGACGGTGCGTAAGTCCGGACAGCGAGTCGTTGTTCCTGCCCCCGGTCTTGATAGGCTTTGTACTCCTGCTGCCTTTTTAGAAGATCGGCTTTGTCCGCGTTGAATGTTTTCTCCAGTCTTGCGGCCATTATGTTCGATAGCGAAGCATTGCCGTTGAGGAAGTTGGATAGCGCAGGCCTTCCCACCCCCATTATTTCAGCGGCCTTCTTTACCGTTATGCCCTTGGGCAACACGTGCTCTTTAACATATGGGCCTGGGTGCATAGGAGGCGAGTTATCGGATTCCATTAAGATCTCCAGATTACAGCGTCGAGCCACACCATCCGGCCCGCTGCGTATCGTGTGACGCTGCACGATACGCTACCCTGCTATTGGCAAAATTTCAAGAGGAAAAAACTGGAGGGGGAATTGAAGCATAAAATGCTCGAAGATGTTAATTTGGTTGAGCCTGCCCCCATGCCTCGTTACGCAGCGGAGTAATCAGACCCTTCAGGGTAGTGCATGGCGAGCCATACCGTCGGCTCGCCAGGGCTGGTCCACTCCACCCGGTGGCGTGAACGTGCGGGAATGGTGATGTCATACCAAGGTGCGGTGATAATGACTCATAGAGACGGCTTCCCCTGATTTTTGGCTAGGAGCGCGCATCGAAGCGATGTGAGGCATCGGGAGATGCGTGCGACGCGGTCCAAAAGTCAGG
>PIVK01000238.1 GCA_003354135.1 Rhodospirillales bacterium | reverse complement strand
ACATTTAATAAGAAGGGTTTTTACCCAGGATGGTCAAAGTCGGTATCTGGGATCATGTATGGGTGCCCTAGTCAGATTATAGGTTGGAGGTCAAAAGGTCAAGGTCAAGGTCACAGGGGTCACTTAGTGCATTTTTCAGATATTGTATTATTTGTAATAGGAAGGGCTATACCTGGAATGACCAAAGTTGGAATCTAGGATAATATATGGATTCTTCAGACAGATTATAGTTTGGAGGTTAAAACGTCCAGGTCATAGGGTCACTTAGGGCATTTTTCACTTCAGTACTTGTAAAATGAGACTGCCTGTGGCTAGGGTGACCAAAGTTGGTACATACAGTCATGTATGGCTGTGCCTGAGTTACAGTATAGCTTTGAGGTTAAATGTCAGAGGTCATTGTCATGGGGTCACTTGGTATATTTTTCACATATGTTGGAATATTATACCACAGCTATTTAAGATTATGGTCAAGATATGTGCACATAGCTGGGAATATGGGGGCTGTGCATAAGCAATTTAAAGTTTGGACTGCTTCAGGCTAGATCTGTTATAGTGGGTAGCTACAGAAATTATGGACAACACATGTCTGACTGACACAGCCAATTCGTGTGGTTCAGCCCTCTACTGAGGGCCCATCTAGTTAGATGTGCATTAGGATTAGAACATAGAGATGCAAAAGGTGGCTAGAAAACAGGCTCCATCCTCCGGGAGGAGGTGGATCCTCTAGAAGATACTAGCCACCCCTTATCAATATTCATGTACATAACATAGCACCGAAATCGCCAGTAACAAAGTCATCAATACGAGCTAATGAAAGTTTTAGCTGGGTTAAAGCTAGTTTGCAGTGAGCTGAGCAATAGATCGATGAAGCAAAACCATATTATCGATCATCCAGCGTGTTAATTCCCTCTGTAAATGGACTTTATAAGTTTTCAAGGAGGGTATATCCTGACTTTCCAGTAGCTGCCAGGTGAATTTCAGAGTAAAAAAAAACCCCGGTGATGAGCCGAGGTTTTGGTCGAGGAGAGTTGCGGAGTTAGCAGTTACAGCCACCACCGCATTCACAATTATGCTGATTTTGTTGATCTTGGGGTTTATCTATTTTAAAACCCTCACGATGCTCATCTTGATAATAATCTACACTAGCCCCTTCTAACTGGGCAAAACTAGTGGGATCGACAAGAACCCGAACACCCTGTGACTCGAATACCTTGTCCTCAGGATTTCGTTTTTCTTCTAAAGCCATCCCATAT
>PIVK01000237.1 GCA_003354135.1 Rhodospirillales bacterium | reverse complement strand
GTACATATTCTATTTTGTTGGCACTCAGCCAATTCCAACCCATCCAAAATGGCCACCGGTGTTTTATTTTGTCCGGAGCATCAAATCCACACTGTTTGGTCCCGGCGAACCAAACCTGGCAAAATGGGTCACTCCTGACCCAAAGTTGTGCATATTGAAATTTTTCAGCACTCAGCCAATTCTAACCCATCCAAAATGGCCGCCAAAATTTAAATTATGTCATAAAAATCAACAAATCACTTGTGTTTGCTCTGAAAGGCCTCAGATCAGTATTTTGGTAAATTCAGAACCATGTTTGCCCATGTCAACCAATGTTGGATGGGGGTAGGGTGTTTGTACTTGTCTGTTTGTCTGTTTCTATGTCCTTTGAGCATTCTATTTTGTCCGGAGCATCAAATCCACACCATTTGTTCCCAGTGGACCAAACATGGCATGATTGCAACCCCTGACCCAAAGTTGTGCATATTCAATTTTTTTGGCACTCAGCCAATTCCAACCCATCCAAAATGGCCACCGGTGTTTTATTTTGTCTGGAGCATCAAATCCACACTGTTTGGTCCCGGTGAACCAAACCTGGCAAAATGGGTCACTCCTGACCCAAAGTTGTGCATATTGAAATTTTTCGGCACTCGACACAATTCTAACCCATCCAAAATGGCTGCCGAAATTTTAATTATGTCATCAAAATCAACAAATCACTTGTGTTTGCTGTAAAAGGCCTCAGATCAGTATTTTGGTAAATTCAGAGCCATGTTTGCCCATGTCAACCAATGTTGGATGGGGTAGGGTGTTTGTGCTTGTCTGTTTGTCTGTTTCTATGTCCTTTGAGCATTCTATTTTGTTCCGAGCATCAAATCCACACCATTTGTTCCCAGTGGACCAAACGTGGCATGATTGCAATCCCTGACTCAAAGTTGTGGCACTCAGCCAATTCCAACTCATGCAAAATGGCCCCCGGTGTTTTGTCTGGAACATCAAATCCACTGTTTGGTCCTGGCGAACCCGACGTGGTTCTTCTTATTATTTTTCCACCACAATTTTGTCTGAGGCATCAAATCCACACTGTTTGGCTTAGGAAGTTCAGGCTTGGCATGCTGGTAGACCCCCACCCAAAGTTATGCATATGGACATTTTTTGGCACCCAGGCAATTTTAACCCTTTCAAAATGGCCGCCAAAGTTTCAATTTTTCCTGAGCATCAAATCAACAGTGTTTGACCAGGAGGGCCATGGCTCAAGAGTTTGGTAGACCCTTGGTCCTA
>PIVK01000236.1 GCA_003354135.1 Rhodospirillales bacterium | reverse complement strand
TCGCTTCGGAGGAGTGCTATCCGGGATGGAATCATGAGGATTGCCCCGTGCCTGCTCCATACCTTCGATTTCATCTACGGAGGAGATGCAAATTCTCGATGCTTCCTTTATAGCGCTGGAAACCCCATACCGACGACGTCCTTTTGCCTCCCGGACGGGGTCCATCAGGGGGACGTGTTTGGCCCCATCTTCTTCGCGATTGGTATTGACCAAATGCTCGTGAACATCAGGAGCCGCCTGCGTGACCTGGATGTGGAGAGCATCTTTGTGGGCCGTGAGGTGTCGGCTCGCTCTGACCTCCCCGGAGTGTCCGACGATGGAGTAGAGATTCTGATCCCGGCTGGCTCAAAGCTTCGCCTGGTTGAGGCTCCTGTGCACTCGGGGGAGCCTGTGGGAAACCGCGCGGCCTCCGTGGTCACCATGGTTCTCCGGAATGACCCGACCCAGGGACGGGAATTCATTGTTGCCACCGCTGGCCTTTCCCTACGTGCTGAACCTTTTATCGGCGCTTATTTGGACGACGTCAAGATGGGGGGCGAGCTGTGTTTCCTGCCCCCCTTTTTCCGGATCCTGAGGCAGGAGGGAGCGAGAATCGGGCTCCTTTTCACCTCGGCGGCCAAGAACTATGCCTATGTCCCCCTCCTTTTTCGCCAAAACATCGCGGCCGTAATCCCAAACGCGGTTGTAGTTACTGCTTCTTCGCCAGGCAACACGGCTGCGGAACAACTGAAGCTTGCTGCGCGAGGCCTAGGCCCGAATGGCCTCCTTGTCTCTTGTGTGGGCATTCCTAAGTTGATCGGCACCCCCTACCGCCATATGCGGGCCCCCCAGGACCAGTTCCATGCTGACTTCCGGTGGCTGAGTTTACAGTGTGATTTGGTCGCTAGCGAGGCTGCGCAGCTGTTCAGCCACCTGAATGCCGAGCAGGCTGACGATATTGCCCGGACCTTTGTTGAAGGTCTGGGTAAGGCCTACAAGGGCGACGGTGCTAGTGGTCGCCGCATCCCTAGGCTCCGGAGCCAGGATAGCCAAGTCAAATGTCTCTTGGCCAAATTCACCTTAAGGTGTAAGGTCGATCACCTGAGTCGGGCCTTGCCGAGCGTGGTGGTAGCGAATGCTTCTACTCGGGTGGGAGAGATGACGAGGGCGGTTCTGCTGGAGTCCATGGGCCCGTTCTTTGCAGGCGGTGGCACGCGGCCTCACTCTCCTTCCATCTTGAGGAGGTGTTTCCTTCCGGAGTGTCTCTCTGGGTGGGGAATCGGCT
>PIVK01000087.1 GCA_003354135.1 Rhodospirillales bacterium | reverse complement strand
CGAGACCGCGGACGGCTCGTCCCTGGTGGCCGCGCAGGTGGAGAACATGGTCACTGCCATGGCCACCATGACCCCGCCGCCGCTGGGCCAGACGGACCTGACGGCCGACGAGCATGCGAGCCTCGATACGACGATCACGGCCAGTTGGCAATCAGGAGGATAATGAAATTCTTCGGGAGAAACCCATGGCCCCCCGGACGAGGGGGGCCGGGACCCGACAAACGCCGAAACTGTCGGAGAAGCCGTCGGGTTCGATGGGCATGGCGGAGACCGGGTTCGGTGGAAAACGGCTGTGCGTGATTTCCTCTCCCGCCCATCGCGGCAGCTTGCGCCGGCCCGCGATCTGCCCCGGTGTTGCACTTGGAATGTGAATTTAGCGGCCATGCTGCGAAAAGCCGCCGCAAGATCAATAGACGAGCGATGGCGCGTCATCGCCGAACGGATCGAGAAATTCCCCGTAGCTGAATGCCAAAACTTCTTCAGGCATGCCGGATATGGGTTGGATCAACCCTGACGCGCTCTAGCCCCCGACGCACCGCGTAGAGGTAAACGGGAACAAAGGCGAGCCCCTAGATGGCGAAGGCCAACCAGGTGAAGGGGAGATGCAGGAACACCCCATCAAGGATGAAAACCCCGGTCGCAATTCCTCAGCCGACGAAGATGTCGAGCACGGCCAAGCGCCCATTACCGCAGAAGAAGCCTCCCAGGGAGGCGAAAACGGCAAGGTTCGCCATGACGGCGGTCAAACCAAGCCGTTGCCCTGGCGCGGGCAGAAAGTACTCGATGAATGTCATCGTGTTTGGAGAAGCACCGCGAATTCAGGTGCCGAGTGTGGTGGATTCGAAGTTACTTACATTATTTTGGACGGCTTCATAAAGGAATTCCGGATCCATAAACCCCGCTATTTTTAGCATGTTGCTATCGATACGACGGCGTCTGTCCGGTTTATCTCGGGGCCATGGGTTGAGCATCCGCGTGCCGCCGAGATCTGCTCGGGCAGCGGGACCTTACGCATCGCCAATGAGCATCGGTTCACGCGACGGCGATCGATTTGATCTTTGCGCGGCGCTGGCCGGACCTCATAGCGATCTCGTTGTCCTGGCCCTCGATGGCCGTGCGCGCCAGATCCTGGATCGAATCGCCGAAGGACTGGTCGAGCAAGTCGTTCGAGACCCGCCGGTTCGAGGTCACCATGCCGTCCTCGTAGGTCACGTCGAACAGCATAAATGCGGCGATCTTGCCTTTGGGTCTCTTGCGGGCCATAGATCCTCTCCATCGGGAACGGGATGAGGGCCTGAGCTGTCGGCTCAGACCCTCGAAAGCGTGTCGTACGGAGAAGGCCACGAAGACACCCGTCCGCCTGAACTTGGATGGCTGTCTAGTACAGAGAGGGCGCTGGGGTCAAGAATTTCATGACAACCCGGACCGCTCGGCGGCGGGTTCCGGCGCAGACTTCAGGCTTTTCCCTTCAAACCCCGGATCGCCGCCTCGAGGTCGGCGATGGGCTCCAATCGGGAGGCCAGGACGCCGTTCTCGACTCCATAAGAGGTTGGGCCGCCGAAGAAGATCACCATGGCGCCTTCCTTCCGGTACAGCTCGAAACCCATCGATCAGTCTCTGATGTAGGGCGAGATATCGACCTCGTCGATCTGCTCCGGCAGAAGGAACATATCCGCATAATCCCTGTAGCTGCCGCTCGTGAGGAACAGTTCGAACAGGTCCCCGTCGATGTGCTCGTTCTTGCGCATGGAGCCCATGATGCGGATAGCCTCGCTCAACGTATTGGCCCCTTTATAAGGGCGGTCGCTTGCGGTCAGGGCTTCGAAGATATCGGCGATGGCCATGATGCGCGCCGGAACCGACATTTCGTCGCGCGACAATTTGCAGGGATATCCCTTCCCATCCATGGTCTCGTGATGGGTGCCGGCGTATTCCGGAATCTTCGCCATATGCTTGGGCAGTGGAAGCTGGTTCAGCATGACGATGGTCTGGATCACGTGGTCGTTGATCTTGAACCGCTCTTCCTCGGTCAGCGTGCCGGAGGCGATACGCAGGTTGTACATCTCCCCCAGATTGTAGAGGTGCTGGGGCACGTCGACTTTGAAGCCATAGGGGTTGTCGCCGAACGGCCGGTCTTCGGTGCGCTCCAAGATATGCTCGGGCCGGTCGGCCAGCAGGGGCTCCTTGACCGGGAGGTCGGGGGCCGGAGAGCGTTCCTTGCGCGTAAGTTCCCCGTGGGCGAGCCCCAAGCGGTCGTCGAGATGGCGGGTCCAGGTCCGGGCCGCGATCTCTTCCAGGCGCTTGATGCGGCCTTCGTCCATGAACTCGCTGCCGACATTGCTTTCGGCGACGAAGGCGAAGTCATTCGTGATCTGCTCCCGCGTTGCCGTGAGTTCGGCCAGCAGGTCCGCGTCGTCGTGCCCGCCCTCGGCCCGCTTGCGGTAGTGCTCGATCTCCGCATCGCGCAGCAGGACTTCGAAGCGCATGCGCACTTCGTGGATGCGGTTGTAGATGGTCTCCAGCTTGGTTGCCTTGTCGGCTACGTGTTCCGGTGTGGTGATCTTGCCGCAGTCGTGGAGCCAGGCGCCGATCCGGAACTCGCGCCATTCGTCCTCGATCTCGAAACGGAAGTCGGCGAAGGGGCCGTCCGTCGCGTCGTTGGCGACCTTTGCCAGCATAAGGCCCAGTTCGGGCGCCCGGGCACAGTGCCCGCCCGTGTAAGGAGACTTCGCGTCGATGGCACTGGCGATCAGTTGGATGAAGGAATCGAGCAAGCCCTTCTGGGCATCGAGAAGGCTCTGGTTGTCGAGCGCCACCGCCGCTTGTGCGGCCAGCGCTTCGACGAATCCGATGACCTCGGGATTGAAGGGAAGCACTTCGCCGGTTTCCGGGTCCCGGGCATTGAGCAATTGCAGGACGCCCAGCACCTCTTTACCTCGGGGTTTGAGGGGCACGGTAAGAAAGGACTTCGAGCGGTAGCCCGTCTTCTTATCGAAACTGCGGGTTCCGGAGAAATCGAAGCGTTCGTCCGTATAAGCGTCTTCGATCACCACGGTTTCGCCCACCAGCGCGGCGAAGCTGGAGACGTTGGCATGGTTGGGTTCGTCGGTCCCCGCATTGAAAAGAACCACCGGAGGCAGTTTGATGGGCTTGCCGCTCATCCCGCCGAGCGCAATGCCGAGGCTGTCGGTTTTCATGATTTCGAAATGAAGTTCGTCCCCCTTGCGCAAGTAGAGCGTCCCGCCGTCTGCGTTGGAGAGATTTTTGGCGCTGGCGAGGATCAGGTCGAGCAGCTTCGCCCCGCTGTGTTCCGCAGCCAGCGCGACGCCCCGCTCGACCAGTTTCTTCAGTTTGAGCTGGCTGACTGCTAGGTCGTGGGTCCGTTCTTGGACCAATTTCTCCAGGCATTCGGCCTGTAGGCCCAATTTCTCGTGGTCGCCTTCCAGTTCCGCCTTCTGTTTCTCAATCAGGATGTTGACCTGCTTCATCTTCTCCTCGGTGCGATCCGAGAAGCGAACCAAGCGGCGGCTCTCCTTGAACAGCTTCCTGTAGCTGTTGAGAAGGGTGGAGAATTGCTCTGGGGTGACCTCTCCCGTCTCGATGGCGGCCTCGGCCGCTTCGATGGTTCTTTCTTCCTTGGCGAAGAGGTTGTGGTTCATCCGGTGTCCAGAGCCTTCATCTCGAACTTGGCGTGTTCGAGGTCTTCCGCAAATTCCTCTCCCAACTCCTCCATGGTGTCATCGTCTTTCTCGTAGGTCCAGATGATCAGGACGTCGTTTCCGTTTTCGGCCGCTTCGTCCAGGGTTTCGAACAGGCCCATGAGGACTTTGGCCGTCGAGCTGTTGAAATAGATCAGTTCGAGGTTGAACTTGATATCGGCATCCTTCTGGCAGGTCAGATGTGCTTCCAGATTCTCGAGAATGGGGCCGTAAAAGGCCGTGACGTCCTCCGGATACGACTCGCCCCGCACGGCGAAAGCGTTCCTCCCGAAATCGAAATCCACTTCGGGAGAACGATCCGTTGCGTTGATCTTGATATTATCCATGGGCATGTCCCTAATTATACGTATGCCGTCAGGCAGAAATAGGAATAGTTGTCGTCGACGCCCGAAAAATCGAACTCAAACCCATGGACCGCGCGCCGCGCAATGTCGACGAACCCGACACCCGCGCCTTTGCTTCTTTTCGGGGCTTCGCCTTTCAACGTTTCTTTGTAAAGGGCTTTCAGCCCGTCCTTGTCGAGCGCCTTGATATGGCCGAGGGACGATTTCAGGCGCGCAACGTCCTCTTGGCGGACTAGGTTGCCGCAGGAAACGAAGTATCGACCGTCCTTATATCCGACAGTCAGGACCCCGTATCGCAGTTCCTTTTCCTGGCCGATAATTTTGGGAGGAACGTGTTCGGCCGAGTAGCGGATGACGTTCTGTACTTGCTCGACGAAGATGGAGAAGATATCTTTCGCCACCATGCGGTCGGTCTCTTCCAGCTCCATCATCTTTTTGATGGCGTTGCCGATGCCCGTCAAAACCTCTTCGGTCATATAGCCGCTGTAACAGAAGACAACCCCCTGTTCCTGCAGTTGTCCCCGGAATGCGTACATATTGTCGGCCAGCATGGCGGCCTCTCTGATCAAGTTCGAAAATTTTTGGAAACTGTGATCCGGCGCGCATTGCCAGATGCCTTCTTTCCGAGGCCGTTGCGGACCTCGCATCCCTGATCCAGGTCCGCCTTCACGGCGGTCATCCGGCGGCGTTCAAAATCGGCGGCCTTTATGGCCCGCCAACGCCCGGCGGCGCGGATCATGGCGCCGAACATGAGTGAGTTTGAGGACGGCCTTCCCGCCCCAGGCGTTGGGGATGATCTTGAGCCTACGGCGTTCCCGACGATCGGCCGTGCCGCCGGCTTCACAAGTTCCTTCCGCCCCGGAGGCGACCCAAGCCGCTTCCCGATCAGATCCGAACGTGATTGGCGCGTGCGCATCAATGCCGACAGCCTCTTTTCCATAGGGGGCTTCTTCCGTCAGGGCCGGTGGCCCCCACCGTGCCTGTGTTGAATGCCTCCCTCAGAGGATGCACCCTTTTCCGAATTTTCAGCAAATTTAGGATTTTATCAAGGCTT
>PIVK01000086.1 GCA_003354135.1 Rhodospirillales bacterium | reverse complement strand
TCTCGATCCCTCCCACCATTTCATCACCGTACGGAACAATGAACCCGCCGTACCAAAGCTGGTACGGAAGCGCGATCCGCTGCCAGGAGGGATCGGCGAACGGGCTTACCTCCGGGAAGTTTGAGTCGTCGCATCCCGCGTCGGGGTCGCGACCGAATACCCGGTCCCAGATCGGCATCCAGTCCCTGTGGAACTCATCGTCCGCGATGGAGTGCCCCAATGCCATTCAACGCCTCCCGTGCTCCGAACCGTTTTTTGATGGTTGGTGGCCTTTTGCGCCCTGGCTTGGGAATGACCACATCCAGCGTCGGCCCCCCCGCTCTTGAATAAACCCGGGCTCTGAACTTCACACCGCCCCGGGTGGTGAATTCCTGGTATTCACCCTTGCCGTTCTTGTCTTGAGGACCCTTGCGAACGGCGCTTTCCGGAATTCCGAGTAACTTCCGAATGCGGTCGAACGCTTTTTTCGCTGCCTCATAGCCACCTTTGTGTTCAATGTCGGTGTGGCCCTCATCGGCGCCGACGGTGGTGCCAGACCCGAAAACCTCATCCTTTACTACGTTCTTTACCTCCTCATCTTCGATCCCGTCAAGCAACCCTTCCGAATTTTCATGTGGCGGATCGCCCGCATCATGGTTTGGCCGCTCATCAGGCGGTAGCGGCTTTGCAAAATGTATATTCCAATCGTTGGGTAGCTCGCTACCATCGGGAAAACCTTCGATGTCGGGCTTTTTGGGTTCCGGGATCGGGGTTCCATGGGGCCTGTTGATGCCTTCCAGGGTCGGGGGGCCTTCGGGCAGCTCAGGCTTTTCGGGTTCCGGGATCGGGGTTCCCTGAGCGGCTTATCGGTTTCCGGGGGCACCAAAGGCGGGTTCGACGGCAGTGGGCCGACGGCTATCCTGCTGCTGTCGTAGGCGAATTTACCGGCACCGAGGATGGCCAGGCCCCAGCCCAGGGCCCAGACCAGGGCCTCCAGGGCGGCCAGGCCCAGGGCCAGCGCTATCGGGGCGACGGCGACCTGTTTCTCCTTGCTCCTGTCGCGTTTGGGCTCATCCATCCCCTCCGGGACGGGCATCTCGGGCAGGGGAACGGCCGGGGCGGTTAAATCCTCGGTCCCGTCCCGGCCTTTCAGGCCGCCGTCCCGGCTTATGGCCGCCAGTTTCCCCGGCGTCAGGTCCCCGCCGGTGGCGGCCTTGTAGTCGGCGGCCACCATGGCGGCGGCGCGCTTGACGCGCTCCGGGTCGCCCGAGGTCAGGTCGCCCCCCACCTGGGCTGCGACAAGCCCCCCGAAACTGTAGTCGACAAGGTTGCCGACCCGATGGTCGAGCTCCGTTATTCAGGTTTGCTCTGATTTGGCATCAGGTGAGCCCGGGTGCCGTTTTAGGCACGGTCCTCGGGGCGGGCGGCGAACCCGGCCCGTACCGGGTTCGGTTCCACGTAGCGGGCCGCGGCCGTCAGATCGATATGGATCCGATGGCAGCCATCCCCGGAACAGGTCCCCCGGCGCCACGACGCGCGCCGATCTCGCCATGGGGAGAGGTTGGAATGCGAGGGTGGGGAGGTCAATTAGGTAGGGTCCCCAGAATTTCCGGAATTCCTTAGTCGAACGGGTTGAAGGTACCCGTATTTTCTGTGTCGATATAGGCAACCATCTCGTAGTCGGCGAGATAGGCCCGCATGCGGGCTTTGAGGCCACGGCTGGGAACGGGTTCGATGGCCCCCAAAGGTGCGTCAAAGAAGCCGACAAACTTCACGTCCAGATCGTTCTCCCGGACGTAATCCCGCCACTCCCGTGTCGGCGGGCCGATTTCGTCCATCAAGGCGGCCAGGTGCTCTTCGAAATCCAAACTGTCGATGAGGCCCTTTGAATTAAGCGACCAACTTCCAAATTCCACTGTGCTAAACATCTCGGCCAGTATGTCGAGAGGGGGCTCTTCAAGCGACCTGTCTTTAACTCCATGGGCTTCCAATATCCTGCGCAGCACGTCGAGAGGGGGATCTTCCGCCCGCTGTGCGAACGAAGGCTCACCGAAAAACGCCGAAATCTCCTCGGGATCGAGGTCACATCTGGAAACCTCCAACTCTACATTGGTCGACCGGCAGGTGTGGACACCGTGATCATAGTCGACGTCGTATTCCACCTTTGCCCCGAATGCGTCTGCCCGGCTCGGCAATTCCGAAGGTGGCGCGGGCGCTTCGGAGCCGGGCATTCCGATCCAGTGGAGGCCTATCGTCACTTTGGGTCGATATTTCTGGCGATATGCTTGCCAAGCCTCGGTCGGTTGCCCGATCCAATCCAGAAGCAGGTGGACATGGTCAGACAGACAAAGGCCATAGAGATTCTGTTCGGACTCCCAGTAGTAGGCATTCTTCCCGGGAAACGTGACGCCATCAGTACTCAGTCCCAGCGCATGGTCGAGTTCATCCTGATCGGAACGGGTCGTAACCGCAAAGTATGCATAGGTATAAAGGCAGCCGCGATCGCCGCGATCATCGAGATCATCGACGTTCTGGAGATTGTAGAAATCTCCGGAATCTCTTGGACCTTTTTTCTCTGGACTTGCCCAGTCTGCCATCATTCCTCCGAGAGCGTACCAATCCATCTACGTTTCCAGGAAGCTCTCCTATTTCTTTATCGGAAATATTTTCATGACAGTCTACCCTGATGTTGAAATGCAGGCCGAAACTTCCTGCGAAATTCTTGCCAGGCCTCGGTCGGTTGCCCTGTCTGATCCAAAAGCAGGTGGACATGGTCCATCAGACGAAGACCATAGAGGTGCTGGTCGGACCCCCGGACCCCCGGGAGTACGTATTCGTGATGTCCCAGGAAAACGTGATTGCCGGAGGTCTTCAGTCCCGGCACGCGGTAGGCTCATCCTGATAGGCGCTGGTCCTGACCACGAAGTGCGCATAGGTCAAGAGGCAGCCGGGATCATTGGCGTCTTCCATTTTTCGGAGATCGCCGACCTCTCTTAGTAGTCTTACCTCGTCCAATTTTCCTCCAAGATCGTTCATCGCTCCGACGTTGCTGCATTGCTTCTCTGGATCTGGGCCTGCCACCATCTCTCACGGAATTCACCCAATCTTTCGGGCGCCCATAAGTCTCTCCTGTTTTTTTGTCTATTATTTCCCCTTCGCGGTTTATGTCAAGATCATGCTCTCTTCCTTTTTTTACTTTCTGATTTTCTCTTGTATTGCTTTCTTCCTCATGACCGCCAAATTTGTATTTTTCTTTATTTCCTCCTCTTCCTTTTATTTTGTCTTTCTTCCTGTCTTTAATGGCGTGAATGATTAGTTTTGCCGCCTCCCGAGGAATCCCAAGCTTCTCGGCCCAGTGGTCAACTTCGTCAATGTCGGCTTTTTTTCCGACAAATATATCGTCGGCATGTTCGCCTCGGCGCTACCATCGGGAAAACCTTCGATGTCGGGCTTTTGGGGTTCCGGGATCGGGGTTCCATGGGGCCTGTTGAGGCCTTCCGGGATCGGGTTTCCTTCGGGCAGCTCAGGCTTTTTGGGTTCCGGGATCGGGGTTGATAGCGGTTCATTGATTTCCGGGGTTTCCGGGGGCACCAAAGGCAGGTTCGACGGCAGTGGGCCGACGGCTATCCTGCTGCTGTCGTGGGCGATCTTGCCGGCACCAAGGATGGCCACCAAGCCCCAGAACAGGGCCTCCATGGCGGCTCGGCCCATGGCCGGGATCGCCAGCGCTATCGGAGCGAAGGCGACCTGTTTCTCCTTACTTCTATCGGGTTCGGATTCGTCCAGGCCCTCCGGGACGGGCATCTCGGGCAGGGGAACGGCCGGGGCGGTCAGGTTTTCCCTGGGCCGGCCCTTGAAGCCGCCGTCGCGGCTCTTCCCGTCGCCTGTCCCGGCCAGCCGCTCCGGCGTCAGGTCCTCGCCGGTGGCGGCCTTGTAGTCGGCGGCCACCACGGCGGCGGCGCGCTTGACGCGCTCCGGGTCGCCCGAGGTCAGGTCGCCCCCCACCTTTCGTTGCAGATCCTTGGGCTCTTCGCCGGATTCGCGGACGTCCCGGAGCGCCCAGGCGTAATCGGCCCCCATGGCGGTCTCCAGGTCGGGAGGGGCCGAAAGGTCGTCTTCGCCGCTTCCCGCCGGGGTATCTCCGCCGCCGATGAGGTAATCGGTTGCGTGCCCGCGGGAGATATCACCCCCCCCGCCCCGGCGACGGTTCACGTCTTCCAGCAGAAGCTCATCGACGATGTCGCGGAGGGCTTCGGAATCGGGGAACTTGCCGGTTTCGCTCCGAATGTCCTCGATCCCGTCGAGCACGGCATCCTGGAACGCGGCCGCCCGCCCGGCATTCTCGCCCTCCGTGGCGTTGGGGTCCTCCACGTAAGGCAGGTATTCCCTGGCGACGGACACGGCCTTGGAGAACCCGGCCCGGGTCTCGGGCGCCCCGTCCTCTGTCCCCAGCATGGTCTGAAGGTGCGTATAATCGCTGGGGCTCAGTTTCCCGCGGTACTTGGTCGGGTCCAGCCGGGAAAAGCCTTCCGGGTCGTCGGCAAGGAACTGGTACAGTTCGGCCTTTGCCGCCGTGTCGGACAGGATCGGTTCACCCCGCGCGAATGCGAGGGAGCGCCGATGAAGGTTCTCCACTTCCTCCGGCGTAAAGGCCGCAAGCTGCTTGCGCGTGAGGAATGAGACGGGCTTGCCGCCATTGATGGCGTCAAAGGCCTCGGTCCGCGTCTTGCGCCGGGCCGTTTCCCGTTCCCGGTCCTCGGTGTCGCGTTGCCACGTCACTTGCAAGATGGCTTGTTTCTGGGCTTCGTCGGGTGCGCCGCTTTTGTCGATGGCGTTAATGATGTCGTCCAACGACTGCCGTGGGTTGTAGAGCCTCCCCACCAGTTCCCGGCTTTGCTCGGCGGTCACCGCCGTCTCGGCCGCTTTCGTCAATTCCGAAAGACGCGACGGATCGATTTCGTTCTTGTGGACGTCCAGGTATTCGACGGCCGCCGCGCCCCGACCGTTGTCGATTATCTGCTTGATGGCCGCCTCATACATCTCCGTGATATACAGATTCTCGGCCTGGTCCTTCTGTTCGTCCGTCCAATCCAACAGCACGGCCATCCGGTTGACGGTGGTGCCGATCTTGCCCCGGCTTTCCGAGA
>PIVK01000235.1 GCA_003354135.1 Rhodospirillales bacterium | reverse complement strand
AAAACAAGAAAAGAAGTCAACGCAGAGCGTTAACAGATCTTGCCATAATATATTTCCTATGATTACAGGCTTCAGTTATAACATTTGGCCCTCCAAGTCATACCACCACTGAACTCACTGACCCCATAAACAGAGGGTAGGTAATATCAAAATCCTTCTCTGATGCCGGCAGTGCCCAAACTGGGATGAGTAGAATTTTGAGATGCCCCCACCCACCCCTGGGGGTGGGGAAAGTAATTTATATTTTTGTGTGGAGTTTTTATTGTTTGACCTCAATTTTGGTCATGTCATCATTAAACTCACTGACCCCACAAATAGGCGGGCAGGTAACATCAAAATCCTTCTCTGATGCCTGGAAGTGCCCAAACTGGGATTTCTGGAATTTTGAGATGCCCCCCAGTCACCTTGCCCACCCCCTGGGTTGGGCCAAAAAAAAAAAATTGTGCACACCCAGAGAACCACCCCAGATAACATTCAAAGCTTGGTTGAGATCATTGCAATAGTGTAGGCATGAGTGGAACTTTTATGTGTTTTCTAATGTTTGACCTCAATTTTGGACATGACCTTGACCTTTGACCTTCAAGGTCATGTCATCATTGAACTTACTGACCCCATAAGAGGGGGTAGGTAACATCAGAATCCTTCTCTGATGCCTGAAAGTGCCCAAACTGTGATTCCTGGAATTTCTAGGTGGCCCCAACCACCCCCTGGGTGTGGGGCAAAAAAATAAAATGTTTGTGCACACCCCAGGAACCACCCCAGATAACATGCAAAGCTTGGTTGTGATCATTGCAATAGTGTAGGACTGAGTGGTACTTTTATGTGTTTTGTAATGTATGACCTCAATTTCGGACATGACCTTGACCTTTGACCTTCAAGGTCATGTCACCATTGAACTTACTGACCCCATAAATAGGGGGATAGGTACCATCAGAATCCTTCTCTGATGCCTGAAAGTGCCCAAACTGGGATTCCTGGAATTTCTAGGTGGCCCCCAACCACCCCCTGGGGGTGGGGCAAAAAAAATAAAATGTTTGTGCACACCCCAGGAACCACCCCAGATAACATGCAAAGCTTGGTTGAGATCATTGCAATAGTGTAAGAATGAGTGGGACTTTTATGTGTTTCCTGATGTTTGACTTCAATTTGGGACACGACCTTGACCTTTGACCTTCAAGGTCATGTCACCATTGAACTTACTGACCCCATAAATAGGGGGGTAGGTAACATCAGAATCATTCTTTGATGCCTGGAAGTGACCAAACTGG
>PIVK01000234.1 GCA_003354135.1 Rhodospirillales bacterium | reverse complement strand
GTTGGTGTGCGGTTTGGGTGCTGAAGGCTTCGGATTATACGTTATGGTTACGGTATAGTGACGGAGAAATACGGAGAAAAGTCTGTCCGAATGGCCGAAAATTTTTGAAAAGTTCAAAAAATTTTTTACACCCCAACGCATGCATTCCGGCCGTGAATTCGGTAGGGTTACGTTAGGTGTTCGGTAGGGGGTCGGTAGGGGGTCGGTAGGGTGTCGGTGGTATCGGAACTAGTACGTTTGGCATACGTTTGGCATACGTTTGGCATGCGTTGGGTGTTAACACCCTGTTAACCCTTTGAGGACCACAAACTGCAGCCAAACTTGTCCGAACCCCTCCGTTACCGTCCGAAGGCCGGACGTATGCCGGACGTATGCCATCCGCATGCCATCCGCATCATAATTCGGAGCCTTCGGATGGTTTTCTTGCGTTACTCATGCGGAGGTGCCTTCGGATCGGTGTGAGAGGGCCATAAAGTTGCCAGTTCTTGCTCCTAAATAACCTCTGGCATATATATTAATACAATACACATGAAAAAGCACCATACCTTGAATATCCATGGACATAATGTCAAAAATAGACCATTTCTGGTAAGAGATAATTAAAAAGTAATTATGAAGTTGTTAATTGACCGAATGAAAAAAAAAATACACCCAATCAAAGTACCTGACAAGGTCTCTCAACTGTAAATTTTTTAATGAAATTGAGACGTAGGAAAGGTAGGATTATCCCACTTAAAGTTCTGTGTGGGAAATGCTAAAAATATATAAGTTGACCTACTGACCTAATTATTTAACTAATTAAATTTTTTATTTAGTTTTTTTAATCTCCATGTCATAATCTAGCACCATGAAAAATTTCGTGACCCCACCCCCCTCGGAAGGGGGTCATTTCCTCGGTCAAACTTTCTGTCGGAATATTAGTGCTGTGGTTACAAAAAATAACAAATGCAAAATTTGCCATTCTAAAAATCAAAATTTTGTAATTAGCGGCCAATCATTAATTGGCCGGAATATTTTTAAATGGGGACAGTTGTCCAAAAGAATCTATGGTCCATCATCTTCAAAATAAAAAGAAAATCAAGCCCTTACGTCAAGGCTAAGGGGGTGAACGGAGCATCTGAAAAAGGTAAACCACAACTCAAAAAATGGAGGACGTGAAAAGTGGCATCACTCAATCGCTTTTGCCACAGCGCCTATACCTCGATTTTTCTTTCAGGAAAGAATCGAGGTAAAAATTGAAACTGCATATTATTTTTGCAAATATTTGTAA
>PIVK01000233.1 GCA_003354135.1 Rhodospirillales bacterium | reverse complement strand
CCTTTGACCGGCAGGTCGAGGACATAGAAGGCCGCGTAATTGCCCTCGCCCTTCTGGGCCTGAGCGGCGGCCCGCTTGTCCCAGATCACCGCCTTGGGGTTGCGGATGTGGTGTCTCAGCTTGCGGATCTCCTCCACCGGGATGCCGTGCTTCTTGGCGTCGCGGACCATGTGGGCGATGTCGTGGTCGGTGATCAGAATGTTGGTGCCCTTCATCCTGCGGCCCATGAGCTTCTCGATCTTGACCTGGATATCGGGGGCGATGTTGTTCAGCCAGGCCGCCTGGCCCTTTGGCTTGTCGGATCGGGCCACCGCACCGTCCACCCAGCTCTTGAACCAGGCATCGCTGTGGCTGCGGCCGATCCGCTTGACCGTTTCGGCCACATCGCCGGTCCGGCGGCCGAGGCCGGTGATGGCGCGGCCGATCTTGCTGCCCACCTTGACCAGCTTGCCGAGGACGGGGACGCTCTCGGCCACGCCGAGGGCGACCAGAGCGGCCTGGATGCCGGTCTCGCTGAGATCGCCGTCTTCCCAGGCTATGCAAGCCGCCTCGTAGGCCAGGACCGCCTCGTAGGCCGACAGGGCCTCGCCGGTACCCGGCGCCAGTTCGGCGATGACTCTGGCGACGGCCTGGCCCCGCTCGCCCGGCTCCCAGTCCGGGTCCAGTGACTCGCCGGCTTCGATAAGCACCGGCCCGGTGCTGGTGGTGTCGGCCCAACTGAAGAGGAGTTCTTCCAATTCTCTAAAGAAGTCGGGATCGAAAGGTTCGGGATCCTCAAGCGCAGCGGTCCCGCCCTCGTCCACCAAGCCTGTAGCGGGACCGGCGTCAGCCACTTGAAATTCACCTGATCGATCGGAAATGGGCTCGTCCAGGCCCTCGGGGATCGGGATCTTGGGCATGGCGACCGTCGGGGCGGTCACGTCTCCATCGGGTCGAGCCTTGGGGGCACCGCCACCGGCCCCGCCCCGGCGCAGGGTCGTATCTTCCAGCAGAAGGTCATCGGCAATGCGGAGAACGGCCTCGGGATCTGGGAACTTGCCGGTTTCGTTCCGAATGTCCTCGATTTCGTCCAGCACGGCATCCTGGAACGCGGCCGCCCGCCCGGCATTCTCGCCCTCCGTGGCGTTGGGGTCGAGCCCCACGGAAACCAGGTGTTTCCTGGCGACGGACAGGGCCTTGGAGAGTTTGGCCCGGGTTTTGGGCGCCTCGTCCTCCGTCCCCAGCATGGCCTGAGAGCGCGCATAATCGCCGGGGCTCAGTTTCCCGCGGTACGAGGT
>PIVK01000232.1 GCA_003354135.1 Rhodospirillales bacterium | reverse complement strand
GGGCGCCTCTATAAATACCCCCCTCATTTGCCAAGGTCTGCTAGAATCTCCAAAGCGTGATTTTCGGAATTTAGGATGACGACCATGAGCCAACTGGGATTTTTTGACATTGCCAATCGGTATGCTGGATTGGATGCCAAGAACGACCCGCTTGTCAAAATAGATGCCGTGGTTCCGTGGGAAAATTTCCGTGTCCGTCTTGAGGCGGCATGGCGCAAACCACCCGGGGCCCGCAAGTCATCAGCAGGCCGCAAACCCTTGGATGCGGTGATGATGTTTAAGGCGATCGTGCTGTGTTCGCTTTACAACTTGTCCGACGATCAGGTCGAATATCAAATCCGCGACCGTCTCTCGTTCATGCGGTTTTTAGGCTTAGGTCTTGAGGGCAAGGTCCCTGATGCCAAGACGGTGTGGCTGTGCCGAGATCAGCTTGCCGAGGTTGGTGTGATTGATGCGTTGTTCGCGGACTTTGATGACTATTTGAAAGACCAGGGATACCTGGCGATGGGCGGTCAAATCATTGACGCCTCCATCGTCTCTGTTCCGACCCAGCACAACAGCCGGGATGAGAATACGACCATCAAAGCAGGCGAAACACCAGAAGATTGGGCTAGCAAACCCGCCAAGCGCTGCCAGAAAGATGTCGATGCGCGGTGGACCAAAAAACATGGCAAAAGCCATTATGGTTACAAGAACCATATCAACGTGGACCGTCGGCACAAGCTGGTGCGTCGTTACCATGTGACGGATGCTTCGGTGCATGACAGCCAAGTCATTGAAGGCATTCTCGACGCAAATAACACCGCATCCGACGTGTGGGCCGACAGCGCTTACCGCTCGGCAGAAATTGAAGAGATGCTGGCAGGCAAGGGCCTGACGAGCCGTATCCATCGTAAGGGTCGCCGCAACAAGCCTCTGACGAAGCAGGAGGAGCAAGGCAACAAGACCCGCTCAAAAGTTCGGGTGCGCGTGGAACATGTTTTTGGTTCTCAAAGCAATGACATGGGCGGCACGTTGGTGCGTAGTATTGGACTGGTTCGCGCCAAGGCCCGCATCGGGCTCAAGAACCTGACGTACAATATGCGCCGCTTGGTGCAGTTGGAACGGTTGGCCGTGGCGTCACCGTGATCATAGCAGGGGCAGACTCTGCCCAAAACGGCAGATTTGCCGAGTAATCAGCCCGCTGGGGCATGGATTAACCATGAAGCCATCACAAAAGGGCTTCATATCAGGTCAAAAACGGCCTAAACATTACAAAAAGGGCATTGTTCGAGGTGCCC
>PIVK01000231.1 GCA_003354135.1 Rhodospirillales bacterium | reverse complement strand
CCATTAACAACCCAAGTTTGGACACTTATAGGCACCAGAGAATGAATCTAAGGTTACCTACCACCCTATTTATGGGTCAGGGACTTCATTTGTGACATGACCTCCAAGGTCAGAGGTCAAGGGCATGTTCTAATTTGAGGTTAAACATTGTAAATCACATTAAAACACTATTTATTGATTTGGTAACCTTCCAAAACCAGTCTATAAACTTGCCTGGGCCATAATAAGTAAAACTATAAAATGACCCTGACCTCTGACCTCAGAGGTCATTGTGACTTTTGGCCTCAATCTATTAAAAAACAAGTTTGGGGACTTCTGGGCACCAGAGAAGGAATCTAAGGTTACCTATCCCCCTATTTATGGGGTCAGGGACTTCATCAGTGACATGAGCTTAAAGGTCAGAGGTCAAGGTCATGTCCAAAATTGAGGTTAAACATAGAAAATCATATTAAAAGGTTATTTATTGATCTGGTAACCTTCAAAAACCAGTCTATCAACTTGCCTGAGCTGCAAAAAATAAAATGATAAAATTACCTTGACCTTTGACCTCAGAGGTCATTGTGACCTTTGTCCTTAATCTATTAAAACTCTAAGTTTGGGCACTTCTAGACACCAGAGAAGGAATCTTAGGTTACCCGCCCCCTATTTATGGGGTCAGGAACTTCATTGGTGACATGAGCTTCAAGGTCAAAAGTCAATGTCATGTCCGAAATTGAGGTTAAACATTGTAAATTGCTTGAAAACACTATTTATTGACTTGGTAACTATCCAATATCAGTTTTTAATCATGCCTAAGCCATAAACAATACAATTATAAAATGACCTTGACCTTTGACCTTGGAGGTCATTGTGAACTTTGACCTCAATTTATTAAAAATTCTAGTTTGGGCACTTCTGGGCACCAGAGAAGACATCTAAGGTTACCTATCCCCATATTTATCGGGTATGAGACTTCATTGATGATCTGACCTTCAAGGTCAAAGGTCAATGTCATGTCTGAAATTTGAGGGCAAATATTGTAAATTGAATAAAAATACTATTTAAACACATGGTGACTATCCAAAATCATTCTGCAAACTTTCCTGAGCCATGAATAAGCAAATTATGATTTGGAATTGTTGTATGTCCTTGATGATCATGCTCAACATTGGCCTCAAGCTAGTAAAATCCTATACTTCTAGGATGTTTGGTATATTAAGGCAAGATCTGTTAACGCTTGTGTTGACATTTTTCTAGTTACAATTTTCAATCATGAGATCTGCCTGTGGCTTACATGGTGCTAAT
>PIVK01000230.1 GCA_003354135.1 Rhodospirillales bacterium | reverse complement strand
CCCTGCTCCCAACACCTCTTGCTATATCATTTACACCTCGGGCACAACAGGAAAGCCCAAAGGCGTGGTGATAGAGCATGTGAATATGTCTTGTTTCATTCAGCACGGGGCTTTGTGTATGTTCAAGGGCCTGGGTCCAGGGAGCCGATTCTTGCTCTCGAGCCCCATGACCTTTGATATGAGCTATGGCATTCAGTTCCCCACCTTGTCAATGGGTGCTACTCTGGTGCTTGCTTCAAAGCGCGCATTGCTGGATGAGCTAGAGCTACTCATTAGCACAGAAAAAGTGAGATGACAGGCTTGATATTTTAGGGATATTACACACATGCTGCTTGTTATTCAATTGTTTGCCTGATGCTTGATATGTTTTGCAGATCACACACCTCAAAATGACTCCATCACTCTTTGAGCTTGTTGTCAACTGTGACCTCACCTCGGTGGTGTGCATTGATCTTGGTGGAGAGCGCGTGCTGCAGCACCAATTGGGAATATGGCGGGACAAGGTCGAGTACTTTGTGATCTCATATGGCCCCACAGAGACTACGGTTGCTTGCACTGCAATGGAGTTTGATGAGAGCACAGAGCATGCATCCTCCAACATCATTGGGCTCCCATTCCCTAATGTTACCTACTACGTACTAGATGCACACCTGCAGCCATTGCCAGTAGGTGTAATGGGGGAACTCTACATTGGTGGTGATGGCGTAGGAAGGGGCTACCTCAACCGTCCTGACCTTATATGCAAAGCCTTCATCAAGAATCCTTTCAGCTCCAATGAAGGCAGTCGCATTTACAAGACGGGAGACATGGTCAAGCTGCTTCCTGATGGATGTATTTTCTTTATTGGGCGGAATGATGGGCAAGTCAAAATCAGAGGCCAACGAGTAGAGCTGGGTGAAGTTGAGGTGGCTCTGCGATCCGTGAACTCATCTGTTACCCGGGCTGTGGTGTTGACACATGAAGAGAGCCTGGTGGGCTTCGTGACACCTGGGAGTGTGGATGCATCTGCTGTTAGGACCAGTGCTTCTAAGGTGCTGCTGTCTTACATGGTCCCTTCTGTGGTGCTTTCAGTGGACTTCATCCCAACCACACTATCTGGCAAGGCAGATCGGCGTGCCCTTCTTAGTCTCCTGGTTGAGAGTAAAGCCGCACACAGAAGTGGTGTAATGAGAAGCTCTCCTGGATGACATATGGTTCCCAATTCTCCACTTGAGGAAGCGGTCCTTGCAATATATCGAAGAGAACTCAAGAGTGAGGGTTTTGGGATGGGCAGTGACTTTATTGAAAATGGTGG
>PIVK01000229.1 GCA_003354135.1 Rhodospirillales bacterium | reverse complement strand
TGGCTATCCGGAGTTGTTCGTACTTTGACGGCGTGTCGCTGTGAACTTCGTCAGACATCGCTTCGGGATTGGGGCTGCTGGCACAAGGGAGGCTCTCCCTTGCCGAGTTGGCGAGGGCGTCGGCGTATTCATTCCAGGTGCTTCTGGCGTGAGCCTTGATCCACCGGAGGTTGACGAGGGGGCGGGCGCAGCGCAAGGCGTAGGCTTTTTTGACCAGGTCAAGGTTCGCTATCTCTGTTGACTTCTGGCCTTTTTTCTTTTTGGTCCACCCGTTTCTTTTCCACTCCGCGGCCCACTTCTCCAGGGTGTTTACGACGAGTTCTGAGTCGCTAAAGATCTCCCAGCCGGGCTCGTTCTCGGGCAGTCGTGACAGGGCCTCGATTACCGCCGCAAACTCCATGCGGTTGTTCGTCGTGTTGGACGGGGAATAGGTGTCGCTTCCTCTCTCGCCGCTATATCCGTCGCCGCCTGTCGCGGGCTCTTGTCTTGGCACCGGCTCAGTGCCTCGGCTGCGCCAGAGGATCCGGCCTTTTTGGACTGCGACGACGCCCCAGCCTCCCGGCCCCGGGTTGGGTGAGCTCGATCCGTCCGTGAACACTCCCGACTGTGGTCCCGCCTGTGGCTCCTTCGTGCCAAGCATCTCGACTAGTTTACCGAGTTCGGCTTGGAGTCGGTAGTCGCAGGCTAGCCACTCTTCCATTGCCTCTTCCTCCGTCTCTTCTCCATCCGCCCTCGCACTGGGGTTATCGGTGTGGTCGGTAGGTTGGTGCGACTCCGGCGTGGGTGTGGCTTGCTGGGTGTCGGAGGGTTGCCTGGCTTCTGGTCCACTGGGTGTGTGTAGGTCTGACGGCGAGGGAGGGGCGGGCATGGGTTCTTCGTGGTTTGGTGTCATGAAGAAGGCGTTGAGTGGGGCGGTGGATCCTGTTCCTGTGCCTCCAAGTAGGAAGCCGATGCGGTCGTGCGTCGGCCATCGTTCTCGTAGGCGTTGGACGTTCGGGAGGTGGTCGATTTGGGTAGGTCCACTATTGGGGTCAAACTGTTGGGGCTGGGGACTTACGCGGACGATAATGCACCTGTCTTCAAGAATGCGTTTGGTAACTGTCCAGAAATCGAAAGAGAATTCGATGTCTCCATGAGTATCGGCAAGGGTGGCCACGATCGCGGTTTGGGCTGTGTTCCGGTCTGTGTCCTGACGCATGACGTCGATGATGGCGTGTCTAAGGTAATGGCACCGTGCTAAGCTCTCGTTGTGGGATAGGGATTGGTCCAGGGCAGCCGCTTGGACTGCGCCCAGGAAT
>PIVK01000228.1 GCA_003354135.1 Rhodospirillales bacterium | reverse complement strand
GGCAGGAAGGCAGGAAGGCAGGTTCCCATCTCTGTTTTTGGTTGCTTTCGTTTGTTTATTGGACTCACAAAAGTTTGTCCCCACCAACTGATGTCATACTCAAGCCACCCCCTCATAAAACTTGGCCATGCTGTAACTTTCTCAATTCTGGTCGGTTTCGGCTCAAACCTGGCTCAAATCCAAGCCTTGGACTCGTGCAGTCCAGCGACGGCATCGCCAGCCGGGAAAACCTCCTGGGGCGTGATCCAGACATGTTGGGAGATATTCCGTATGTCAGCCTATTATTGAACTTATGACATCAGTGAGTGGCAGCAAGAAGGGACAAACTTCTGATTTCGAGGCGGAAAACCAATTCTGCATGCGGACGCTCAACTTGAGGTCAAACATCCAGGTTCCCATCTCTGTTTTTGGTTGCTTTCGTTTTTTCATCCGACTCACAAAAGTTTGTCCCTTCTTGCTGCCACTAACTGATGTCATACTCAAGCCACTCCCTCATACAACTTGGCCATGCTGTAACTCAGTTACTAGGAAGGCATAACGGCAGGAAGGCAGGAAGGCAGGAAGGCAGGAAGGCAGGAAGGCAGAAAGGCAGGAAGGCAGGTTCCCATCTATGTTTTTGGTTGCTTTCGTTTTTTTATTGGACTCACAAAAGTTTGTCCCCACCAACTGATGTCATACTCTAGCCACCCCCTCATGAAACTTGGCCATGCTGTAACTTTCTCAATTCTGGTCGGTTTCGGCTCAAACCTGGCTCAAATCCAAGCCCTGGACTCGTGCAGTCCAGCGACGGCATCGCCAGCCGGAAAACCCTCCTGGGGCGTGATGCAGACATGTTGGGAGATATTCCGTATGTCAGCCTATTATTATTGAAATTATGACACATTGTCATACTCAAGCCACTCCCTCATATATACAACTTGGCCATGCTGTAACTCAGTAACTAGGAAGGCATAACGGCAGGAAGGCAGGAAGGCAGGAAGGCAGGCAGGCAGGAAGGCAGAAAGGCAGGAAGGCAGGTTCCCATCTCTGTTTTTGGTTGCTTTCGTTTGTTTATTGGACTCACACTGTCACAAAAGTTTGTCCCCACCAACTGATGTCATACTCAAGCCACCCCCTCATATACAACTTGGCCATGCTGTAACTCAGTAACTCGGAAGGCATAACGGCAGGAAGGCAGGAAGGCAGGAAGGCAGGAAGGCAGGTTCCCATCTCTGTTTTTGGTTGCTTTCGTTTGTTTATTGGACTCACAAAAGTTTGTCCCCACCAACTGATGTCATACTCAAGCCACCCCCTCATAAA
>PIVK01000227.1 GCA_003354135.1 Rhodospirillales bacterium | reverse complement strand
ACAAGTCAATACATTTACACAATGGCCGCCACCAAAGTTCAAAGTCACGCAACTACGCGAATAATTGAAATATCGTCATCACTTGAACAAACTTGACTAAAGTAAGCATAAAGATTAAATTGGAGTGCTTTTTGGAGAAATCTGTACTTTCGTTCTGGAGAAGAAGTCGAAAATAGCTTTAACGCAAAAAAAATCGTGAAAAAATTGAAAACAAGAGGACCATGATGGTCCTGTGCTCTGCTGATCTGTATAAAGGAATGAAAGAGGCTGGGACCCCATTCCACCCTTAATTCCTATTGATTGCATGCTAGAGAATTACCCCATTCCATCTTTCCTACAGATTGCATGGTAAACTTACCCCCATTCCACCCTTCCTATAGAGTATGCTGCAATTACCCCATTCCGCCCTTCATATGGATTTCATGCTGTAATTACCCCTATTCCACCCTTCATATAGATTGCATGGTAGAATTACCCCCATTCCACCCTTCATAAAGATTGTATGCTGGAATTACCCCACTCCCACCCTTCCTATGGATTACATGCTGTAATTACCCCCATTCCACCCTTCATGTGGATTACATGCTAGAATAACCCCATTCCACCCTTCCCTATGGATTGCATGCTGTGATTACCCTATTCCACCCTTACTATGGATTGCTTGTTAGAGAATTACCCCAGTCCGCCCTTCCTATAGATTGCATGGTAGAATTACCCCCATTCCACCCTTCCTATAGCTTGCATGGTAGAATTACCCCCATTCCACCCTTCCTATAGATTATGCTGGAATTATCCCATTCCCACCCTTCCTATTGATTGTATGCTGTAATTACCCCCATTCCACCCTTCCTATTGATTGTATGCTGTAATTACCCCCATTCCACCCTTCATATGGATTGCATGCTGTAATTACCCCATTCCACCCTTCCCTATAGATTGCACGCTATAATTACCCCCATTCCACCCTTACTATGGCTTGCATGCTAGATAATTACCATTTCACCCTTCCTATAGATTGCATGGTAGAATTATCCCAATTCCACCCTTCCTACAGATTATGCTGGAATTACCCCATTCCCACCCTTCCTATTGATTGCATGTTGTAATTACCCCATTCCACCCTTCCTATGGATTGCATGCTAGAATTGCCTCCATGCCACCCTTACCTTCAGATTGGATGCTGTAATTACCCCATTCCACCCTTCCCTATAGATTGCATGCTATAATTACCCCCATTCCAACCTTACTATGGCTTGCATGCTAGATAATTACCATTTCATCCTTCCTATAGATTGCATGGTAGA